>NZ_JAGSGD010000001.1:3493528-3821543 GCF_016772415.1 Phenylobacterium glaciei | reverse complement strand
GGGGGAGAGGGTAGGGTGAGGGGGCGTTTCCGCCACACGGCGGCCGGTTACCGATCCCAGATGGACTTGAACCCGCCCCCGCCGTTCAGCCGCTGGGTCGGGCTCTGCTTGTCGATGTGACCGATCAGGCCGCGATAGACGCCATAGCCCACCAGCTCCTGCAGCCGCGGTTCGAACCCCCGCACCCTCTCCGGCGGGATGCCAAGCTGCTGGTTCTCCTGCTGGCGCACGAAGCCCGCGCAATAGTTCATGGCGATGCCGGTGCGGCGCGTGTCGGTCTGGTTGGCCCCGCCGCCGTGCCACAGGGCCCCATCCCAGATCAGCACCGAGCCCTTGGGCATTTCCGCCGCGATGGTCTCATAGGCGCCGCCATACTCGGGGTTCGGCTTGCGGTGACTGCCGGGAACCAGCCGGGTCGCGCCATTGGCCTCGGTAAAGTCGGTCAGCGCCCACATGGAGTTGCAGACCAGAGGCGCGTGCGGCTTGGCCAGCGGGATCACCTGGTCGTCGGCGTGGATGGGCTGGGCGCGCTCGCCGGGATCGATGGCGATGGAGGAGAGCGAAGAGATCAGGCAGCCCTCGTCCAGCACGCCCTCGACGATGGGCAGGACGGCGGCGTGCACCGGCACCTGGGCGAACACCGGATCGTGGACCAGCAGGTTGTAGATCCGCACCGTCTTGTGACCCTCGAACCCGTTCATGGCTGGTTTGGCGTCCAGGTCGCGTTCCAGCCGCAGCAGGGTGTCGGCGAGCGCCGCGATCAGGTCGGGCGGGATGGCGTTCTCGACGATCGTGTAGCCGTCGCGCTTCACGCGCTCGATATGACCTGCAACCATGGTTTGCTCCCTCGGCGTTTTGCGCGATCTTAGCGCGCGACCCCCCGGAGACGCCATGACCGTCCGCCTGCGTGACCTGACCCCCGACGACAGCGAGCGCCTGCTGACCTGGCGCAACCTGCCGGAGGTGGCGCGCTGGATGTATTCCGACCACGAGATCACGCGCCCCGAGCACGACCGCTGGTTCGCCGGGATCGCCGGCGATCCGACCCGCAGATACTGGATCATCGAACTGGACGGCGAGCCCGTCGGCCTTGCCAACCTCGCCGACATCACACCCGCCCACCGCAAGGCCGCCTGGGCCTACTACCTCGCCAGCCCCGCGGTGCGCGGCAAGGGGGTCGGCGCCTTCGTCGAGGTCTTCATCCTCGACCACGTCTTCCGCGACCTGAAGCTCAACAAGCTCTGCTGCGAGGTGCTGCTGGAGAATGAGGCGGTGTGGAAGATGCACGAATCCTTCGGCTTCCAGCGCGAGGCCCTCTGGCGCGAGCACATCTGGAAGGGTGGGGCGCCCCACGAGGTGGTGGGCCTGGGCCTCCTGGCCGCCGACTGGGCGAAGGTCCGTGAGGCCAGCGTCGAGCGCCTGCGGGCGCGGGGGTTTGAGATCTAAGTTAGTGTCGCTCGAAAAACTTGTGATGGTCTGGTCAAGATTGTTCCCGATTTGTTCTTGACTGCCCGGATGATCCGTGAGATGTTTAAGGCGCGAAATCACTGCGCCTCGCCACCCGCCTAGGCGGACAGTGGCTGCAGCAAGACCTCGCTTTGTATTCTCGTCCTACGCGTCGTTAGAGGCAGAGCCTCCGCGTGCTCAGGGCACGAACGCGTGTGATCTCAATTCCCATTCACGGAGAAGAAGATGGCCTTAGCGCCACGCGGTCAATCGCGGACCGTGCCGGATCCTGCCGGCGATTTGTACGACCAAGAGATGGTCAAGCTGAAAGCCAAGAGAGAGGCCAAGGATCGTGGCTTTCGCTCGCCTCTGGATGTTGCTCAGGATGCGCTTCATGACTTCCAGAACGGTCCAGACATACCGCGCCCGAACTTGGCGGAGTCCTTCATTCCGGTCGTTGGACCTGCCTGGGAGGCTGTCGCCGACCTTCAGGACGGAAACTACGGCGGAGCGGCTTTCAACGGCTTGATGGCGGTCGGGGACGCCCTGCCGGTTGGCGTCGCTGTTAAGGGACTGAAAGCCGCCAGCAAGGGGATTACTGTCCTCAAGAAGGGATCCATCACCGCAGGTGCGGCAGCTAAGAAGATTCGCAGGGCTGGCCTAGCCAAGAAGGGCGAAGAGATTCACCACACCGTCCCGCTCAACGGGACAAGTCGGAGCGCTCAAGACTGGCGCAATCACTACGCTCTTCTGAAGACGCTACCTCTGGAGCAGCATCGACGGCTTACGGGCAGTTGGATGGGAAAACCAAGGTACGATCCCATCCGTCGGGTCTGGTACGGAACGACGGATTGGATGAAGGCCGTGCCGACGGGTGTCGCCGGATATGCAGCCGACGCCTGGGAAAACGTCAGCCGACCATTCGATACCGGCGATCAGCAACCTCCGCGGCGGCGTTAATCCTCCACTTGCGTCTCCGGCGAATTTCGTTCTCTATATGTTCGAATTTGGAGGCGCGGATGAAGACGGCAGAGGCCGGTTTTCGCTTTCCGGTCCTGGGCTTCACGCCGGAGCCTGAGATCTGGGCATTCCCGGATATGGACACCCTCACGTCCTGTGGGCCTCGCACGCTCAAGGATAACATGCAGCTTGGAATGGAGCTCGTCGATGCGGATGGGCGCCGCTGGATTGTCCGGTCTGTAACCCGAATTGGCCGAGCGGAGTCGTGGCTGGCGAGTGTGCTGTCATTGCTCCTGTACGCCAAGATGCAGTCGCGGATAGAGCATGAACTGGAGGCCGTTGAGCCGATGTCGCTCGACGAGGTGAAGGCTCGCGCCTACGCCTTGCTGGAAGCCTTTCCCGAGGACTACGGCCAGTACCACGAATCCGACAATATGCTCGCCCCGCTGCTCGCCGAGGTTCGGGCGGCCAAGGACATCGCGAGCCTCCCCGAGTTGCTGGGGCTGGATAGCTTCATGGCCTACTGACGAGGGATCAGACCGCTTTCGAACTGTTCCACGCCAATGCCGCGATCTCCGCCATGGCGAAGTCGGGGTTCGCCGCATAGAGCGCGCCGTAGACGTGGCGCACGAAGTCCAGGTCCTCTGGATGGTCCACGGTCCAGCGCAGGTGGGCCAGCGACGGGGCCTGGGAGATCGACTCGATCCGGAAGCGCCGGGGATTGCGGTAGAGGAACGGCGTCACGTGTTCGCGGTCGTAGGGGTCGGTGGCCTCGAAGAGCGCGGTGCGCAACGCCGCCGCCGTCATCACCTCAATGTCCAGGCCGTGGGGATAGGTGCGGACCTGCGGCGTGTTGCTGGCATAGTCGGCCTTGGCGGCCGCGCGGGCGTCAATCACCGCGTCCAGCACCCGCCAGTCCGTGAGCGGACAATCCGCCGTCATCCGCACCACGGTGGCCGCCTCCGGGAAGGCCTCCAGAGCCCGCCCGAACCGGCCCAGCACGTCGTCGAGATCGCCACGCACCACGGTGAGGTCCAGCCGCGCGGCATAGTCGGCCACCGCGTCGTCGCTGGCCTGGTCGCTGGTGGCCAGGACGAGCTCGTCCATCCGCCGCGAGCGCCGCAGCCGCTCCACCTGGCGGCCCAGCATCGGCATGCCGGCCACGTCGGCCAGCACCTTGCCCGGCAGCCGGCTCGACGACATCCGCGCCTGGATTATGCCTAGGATCATGACGTCCTCTAAAACCGTCATCCCGGCCAAGCGAAGCGCAGAGCCGGGACCCAGGAGCCGCAGCAATCCCCCCCGGATCGGCCTGGCGGCCGTCCGGGATGACGGGGAGCGGCCGCGTTCATCCTATCTTACCCAGCCCGCCCGCCGCGCGGTAGGCTCGCGCCCATGAACCTCTACGACCGCCTCATCACCGCCTCCGACCGCCCCTGCTTCCTGCTGGAGGACGGCGGCCAGATCACCTACGCGCAGCTGGCCGAGGGCGCGGGCCGCCTGGCCGCTCTGCTCATCTCCAAGGGCGTCGTCCCCGGCGACCGCGTGGCGGTGCAGACCGAGAAGACGCCGCAGGCGGTGATGCTCTACCTCGCCACGCTCAAGGCCGGCGCCGTCTTCCTGCCGCTCAACACCGCCTACACCGCCAGCGAGGTGGAGTACTTCCTCACCGACGCCGAGCCGCGGGTCTTCGTCCAGGACGCGGTGGCCCTTGCCGCCGAGGCCGCCGCCCACGCGCCGCTCGCCACCCCGGTCCCCCGAGCCGACGACGACCTGGCCTCCATCATCTACACCAGCGGCACCACCGGCCGCTCCAAGGGCGCCATGCTGACCCACGGGGCGCTCTATGCCAACGCCACCGCCCTGCACGAGGCCTGGGGCTTCACCCCCGCCGACGTCCTGCTGCACGCCCTGCCGATCTTCCACGTGCATGGCCTGTTCGTGGCCCTGCACTGCGCCTTCCTGTCGGGCGCGCCCATGGTCTGGCTGGCCAGGTACGAGGACGCCCTGGTGCTGGCGGGCCTGGCGCGGTCCACGGTGATGATGGGGGTGCCCACCTTCTACACCCGCCTGCTCTCCAACCCCGGCTTCACGAGAACCGCCGCCGCCCACATGCGCCTGTTCATCTGCGGCTCCGCGCCGCTGCTGGAGTCGACCTTCGCGGAGTTCGAACAACGCACCGGTCAGCGCATCCTGGAGCGCTACGGCATGAGCGAGGCGGTGATTATCACCACCAATCCGCTCGACGGCGAGCGCATCGCCGGCAGCGTCGGCTATCCCCTGCCGGGCGTGGACCTCCGCATTGGCGGGCCAGAGCCCACGGGCGTCATCGAGATCAAAGGCCCCAGCGTCTTCTCCGGCTACTGGCGCATGCCCGACAAGACCGCCGAGGACTTCACCGCCGACGGCTACTTCATGACCGGCGACGTCGGCCGCCAGGATGCGGACGGCCGCGTCTGGATCTCCGGCCGGGCCAAGGACCTGATCATCTGCGGCGGCTACAACGTCTATCCCAAGGAGATCGAGCTGATCCTCGACGAACTGGAGGGCGTCACCGAGAGCGCCGTCATCGGCCTGCCGCACCCCGACTTCGGTGAGGCGGTCGCCGCCGTGGTGATCGGCTCGGGCGACGAGGCGGCCATGATCGCCACGGCGCGGCAGAAGCTGGCGGCCTTCAAGGCGCCCAAGCGCATCTTCTTCGTCGACGAGCTGCCCCGCAACGCCATGGGCAAGGTGCAGAAGAACCTGCTGCGCCAGCAATATGCGGGGACGTTCTCCGCTTAAACACGTCATCCCGGCCAAGCGAAGCGTAGAGCCGGGACCTAGGGGCCGTGCGCACCGCCCCTGGGTCCCGGATCGCCTATCGGCGTCCGGGATGACGCGCGGGGAGGGGAACCCCTACCGCTTCGGTGACGAGAACACCTTCACCACCTGGTCCTCGAAGCTCTCCAGGCTGTCGACGTCGAAGCCGGGGTCGAAGGCCGGCGCGTCCCAGCGGTCCACCAGCTTCTCGGCCATCTCAAACCAGCTTTCGTTGCGGTAGCTCTCCCGCAGGTTCCCCGGCTTGCCCAGGAACTCGTAATAGTAGGCGCCCTGGAAATCCTGGTGCCAGTAGATGGCCTTGTAGATGTCGTCGCTGACATAGGGCTTGAGCATCTCGGCGGCGATCGGCCCGTGGTTGGGGATCGACAGCACCTTGCCGATGTCGTGGCACAGGGCGGCCACGACCTCCTCGTCGGTGGCCCCGTCGCGGCGCGCCAGGGTCCCGGCCATCAGGCTGTGGGTCAGCTGGTTGGCGGAGAACCCCAGCACCATCGGCTCCAGCCGGCGCAGGGTGTCCATGATCTGCATCGGCGCGGTGGTCTGCTGGTGCACACGGTGCTCCCCGCCGATCACCTTCCAGTGCTCCTGAGTCCCCTGGCGCATGTCGGTGAACATGGTGCTCTCCCTGAATTGTCTCGTTGGAGAGACCCTAAACCCTCACGTCATCCCGGCCAAGCGTAGCGCAGAGCCGGGACCCAGGGGCCATGCGCACCGCCCCTGGGTCCCGGGTCTCCCCTGCGGGTCGCCCGGGATGACGGGGAGGGGGATGAGCGGGTTTAGAGCTCCCGCACCAACCGCTTCGGTGCCGCCAGCCGCCAGCTCGTGGCCAGCCGCCCCGCCACATGCTCCCAGTCACAGTCCACCAGGCTCATCCCCACCCAGCCCGACGGCCACAGATAGGCCGGCTTACTGAACACCGCGGGATCGGCCTCGATCAGCATCTCAGCCACCTCGCGCCCGGACGTCTTCACGCAGACCACGGTCGTCCCGTCCCCGTGATGGTCGTGGCGGAAATAGGCGAACATCTTGCCGGCTGCGCGGAAGGCCGGAATGCCGTGGCTCACCACCTCGTCGGTTTCCGGCAGGGCCAGGGCCAGGTCGCGCAGGAGGACCAGGACGGCGTCGGGGTCGGGGCTCAACATGGCCCAGAGTGGCGGCCCAAACGCCCCGCCGTCAACAATCGCCCGGCCTCCCCATTTTTCTTTGAGGCGGTCGGGGTGGCCCGTCGTCAGGGGGAGAGCAGGCGGAAAACCGCCACCAATCGGGGGATGACAACGTGATGACCAGCCTTGGCCGCAACTGGCCCCCAGCCCTGCGCCTGCGCGCCCTGGTTCTCGCCGCCGCCCTGCTAGGAGGCCTCTGGGCCTCGCCGGCCGCCGCGGTCCCGGCCTTCGCCGCCCAGACCGGCCAGCCCTGCCAGGCCTGCCACGTCGGCGGCTTCGGCCCCCAGCTCACCCCCTTCGGCCGGTCGTTCAAGCTGCACGGCTACACCGCCCGGTCCGGCGGCTTCACCACCCCCTTCGCGGCCATGGCGGTGGCCTCCTATCTGCGCACGGCCAAGGCCCAGCCTGCGGCCGACGGCTACAAGGCCAACGACAACTTCGCCCTCGACCAGGTCAGCCTGTTCTTCGCTGGCGGCCTGGGCTCGCACCTCGGGGCCTTCGTCCAGACCACCTATGACGGCATCGCCAAGGCCTGGGCCTGGGACAATGTCGACCTGCGCGCCACCACCGACGTCCAGGTCCACGACGCCGACGTCCTGCTGGGCCTCAGCCTCAACAACTCCCCCACCAACCAGGACGTCTGGAACACCCTGCCGGCCTGGGGCTTCCCCTACACCGACTCCGGCCTGGCCCCGTCGCCCACCGCCGCGCCCCTGTTGTCGGGTGCGCTCGCCCAGACCAGCCTGGGCCTCACCGGCTACGCCTGGATCAACTCCACCTACTATGTCGAGGCCGGCGCCTATGGCTCCCCCAGCGCCAGGGACCTGACCCATCTGGGCGCCGATCCCTTCGCGCCGGGCGACATCCATGGTCTCGCCCCCTATGGCCGCATCGCGGTGCAGAAGAGCCTCGGCGGCGGCACGGTGCAGGCCGGCCTGTTCGGCATGCGCGCCGACATCTATCCCGAGCGCGACCGCAGCGCCGGCGCCACCGACCGCTACAGCGACCTGGGCCTCGACGCCTCCTACCAGCGCACCCTCGATAATAGCGATGTGTTCAGCCTCAACGGCCGGGTCCTGCGCGAGACCCAGACCCTCGCCACCAGCCAGGCGCTGGGCCTGTCCGACAACCGCCGCAACACGCTGACCGACCTGCGGGCCGACGCCTCCTACTACTGGCGCAACCGTTACGGGGTGACGCTGCAGGCCTTCGACACCTGGGGCTCGGCCGATCCCACCCTCTACACCGGCCGCACCGGCAAGCCCGACAGTTCGGGCCTCAGCCTGCAGCTGGACGGCACCCTGTTCGGCGGCGCCGACTCTCCCATGGGGCCGCGCTTCAACATGCGCGCCGGGGTCCAGTACACGATGTACGACCGCTTCGACGGGGCCCGCAGCAACTATGACGGGGCCGGCGGCAAGGCGTCCGACAACAACACCCTGAGGGTCTTCACATGGTTCGCCTACTGACGCCGCGCCGCCTGGCCGCCCTGGTCCTGGCCGCGCTGACCCTTGCTGCGGCGGGCGCCTCGCCGGCCCTGGCCGGGGACGCGCTGAAGGGCAAGCAGGTCTTCTCCCAGCAGTGCTCCACCTGCCATGCGGCGGCCAAGGGCGCGGCCCCGATCCTGGGCCCCACCCTGTGGGGCGTGGTGGGGCGGCCCACCGCCACCCTGCCGGGCTTTGCCTATTCGAAGGCCATGAAGGGGGCCGGCGGCGTCTGGGACGAGGCCCGCCTGCGCACCTACCTGCCGGGGCCGCAGAAGCTGATTCCGGGGATCCGCATGACCTATCCCGGCCTGAAGAACCCCGCCCAGCTGGACGATCTGATCGCCTATCTCAAGACCCTGAAATAAGGACCAGGGCGCCAGCCGGGTCAGGACTGAGCATGGTGGCCCGCCACAGGCCGCGCCACGCGGCGGTCGCGGCGCCATGAGGGTGATGAGGATCGCCAGCACCCCTTGGCCGTCAGCCTTTCGCGTTCCATGGCCTGTCCCTGACCCCCACCCAAGAATGACGCGGACGCTGAGCGAAACCGGCCAGCCTGGTCCGGGCCTGGCTCAGCCTCACGTGGCGACCCGCAGTTCCTTCAGCTCCGCCCAACGGGCGATCTTGTTCAGGAAGTCCTCCGGCAGGACCGGCTTGCAGATGTGGTCGTTCATCCCGGCGTCGCGGCAGGCTTCCACCTGCGGCGGCAGGACATTGGCGGTGACCGCCAGAATCGGGGTCGCGCGGTTCAGTTTTGAATTGGCGCGGATCGCCCGCGTCGCCATCAGTCCGTCCATGACCGGCATCTGCAGGTCCATGAGAATGACATCGAAGGCGGTGCGATCGGCCGCTTCGACGGCTTCCACGCCGTTGCTGGCCTGGGTGATCCGCACGTCGAAGGGCTCCAGCAGGATCGACATCAATTCCCGGTTTATCGCCACGTCGTCCACGGCCAGGACCTCCAGCGGCCGGCGACCGGTGTCCTCGCCTGGGGCGCCGCCGTCGGAGGGCTGATCGGCCCGCTCGTCAAGGTCGGGCGCCGCGATGGTGAACCAGAAGCTAGACCCCTTTCCAACCACGCTCTCGACGCCGATCTCACCGCCCATCGCCTCGACCAGGGCCTTGGAGATGGCCAGGCCCAGCCCCGAGCCGCCGTGCTGGCGCGTGTTCGACCCGTCCACCTGCGAGAACCGCCGAAACAGCCGCGCCAGGTCCTCAGGGGCGATGCCGACGCCGGTGTCGGTCACCTCGAAGCGCAACCGGCCGGCGGAGTCGGGCGCGCAGCTCAGGGTCACGCGCCCCTGGTCTGCGAACTTGACGGCGTTGCCCAGCAGGTTGAGCAGGACCTGACGCAACCGCCCGGCATCGGCCAGCACAGCCCGGGGCAAGTCGTCGCGCGGCCTGAGATCGACCGCCAGGCCCTTTCGCCTCGCCTCGGGGAGGACCATCGAGAGGGTGTCATCGAGGAAGTCCGCCAACGCCAGCGGTTGCGGGTCAAGCGCGACCTTGCCCGCCTCAAGCCGGGAGAAGTCCAGCACCTCATTGACGATCTTCAGCAGGCCATGTCCGCTGGTGACGATCCGCGTGACATAGGTTCGCGCCCGGTCCGACAGTTCCCCCAGACCTTCCAGCGCCTGGGCGAAGCCGATGACGGCGTTCAGGGGGGTGCGGATCTCGTGGCTCATATTGGCCAGGAACTCGCCCTTGGCGACCGAAGCGGCCTCGGCCTCGATTTGCTTGCGCTCAAGCGCCTCGGTCATCGCCCGGCGCTCGGTCACGTCCCGCAACACCGCGACCACCCCGATGAAGATCCCGGCCGCGTCATAGAGGCCGGTCTCGACGCTCTCCATCCAGACCGCGGTCCCGTCCCCCCGCTGCATCCGGGTCTCGCTCAGGCGGCCGTCGGGGAACAGCAGCCCGGCGCGATACTGCGCCAACTCCCCCAGGGCCTCTGAGTCCAGCCCGGCGGCTTCAAGCTCGGTGATCAGCCGGCCGACGATCTCGTCGGGCTGATAGCCGAAGGCGCGAACCGAGGGGGAGATGAATTCAATGACGCCGCGCGCGTCGTAGCGGACGATCACATCGGTGACGTTGTCGGCCAACAGCCGGTAGCGCGCTTCGCTCTCGGCGATCGCCTGCTCCCGAAGCTTGGCCTGGGTGACGTCGATGATGACGCCGTACATGTAGGAAGGCTCGCCGTTGGCGTCGCGTTCCACAGCCCCGGTCATCCGGACGTACCCCCGACGGCCGTCGGCCCGGGTTATCGCATATTCCCGCTGGTCGGTGTGGCCGTCCGTCTGGCCCGCCGCCGCCAGGCGCAGTTGCTCATGGTCCTTGGGATCAAACATGCCAATGCCGCCCTGGGGCGGGGGGCCGTCGGCGGGATCGAGGCCGAAGATCGCGAAGGTGCTGGGCGACCAGGTGCGGGCCTGGGTGCTGATGACATAGCGCCAATGACCGACGCTGGCGATATCCTCCGCCATGGCCGAAATCTGGTTGATCTCCGCCAGCTCGGTCTGCAGCGTCGCGGCCCTGGCCCGGGCCTCTGTGACATCGGACACCACGCCCAGCATCCTGAGCGGCGATCCGTCGGGCGCGAACTCGACCTCGCCGATGGCATGGAGGATCCGCACCTCACCGGACGGCCGGACGATGCGATGGTCGATGTCATAGGGTTCGACGCCCTCTATCGCGCGCTGCAGCGCGGTCTCCAGCATCTGGCGGTCGTCGGGGTGGACGCAGGCCAGGAAGTTCGGGTAGCTGGGCGCGAAGTCACTGGGGGACCGACCGTAGATCCGGTAGATCTGGGGTGACCAGAGGGCGCCGTTGGTGGGCATCTCCCACTCCCAGCTTCCGGTGCTGGACATGCGCTGAACCCGGTCCAGGTGCCGGGCCAGGGACTCGAAGTCGGTGTCCGTCGGGGCTTCGAGGTCCTGCATTCGCTTGCCTTTGCGGCGCGGCGCGCGAGTCAGCGGCCAGGTCTCGCCCGCCTAGGGAACGTCATTTCCAGACTTGGGTCCATGATTCGTCGAGCAACCGCACCGACGCCGCCAGGCCACACAACCTGAAGGTTCCGCCCGACCCGGACGGCGCAACCCGACGCTCCAAAACGGGTCCTCCCCGGGCGCGGAGGACGTCCAGGGGGCAAGGGCTCCTGTCGGCCAGGTCGCGATCAGGACTGAGCATTGTGCGCCACGACATGCTTCTCCACGCGGCGGTCAGGGACCAGCCACATCAGGGCCACCGCCAGATAGGCCAGGGCCGCCCCCGGCGTCCAGACGAAGGAAAGGCCGACCCCGGCCAGATAGATCACCGGCGAGGCCTTGGCCTTCAGGTCCCGCCCCAGGGCCTGGCGCAGCACCGAATGTTCGCCCTGCTTGCGGAAGATCATCGCCTGCATGATCGTCCACGCCACCCCCGCCATCAGCAGCGAGCCGCCATAGAGCGCGGTGGGCGCCGGGGCGAAGTGGTTCTCCCCCATCCAGGCGGTGGTGAACGGCACCATGGACAGCCAGAACAGCAGGTGCAGGTTGGCCCACAGGATCGCCCCATCCACCTGCCGCACCAGCTGGAAAAAGTGGTGGTGGTTGTTCCAGTAGATGCCGATGTAGACGAAGCTCAGCACATAGCTGAGGAACACCGGTAGCAGCTCCGCCAGGTCCTCAAACCGCGCCCCCTGCGGTGGCCGCAGCTCCAGCACCATGATGGTGATGATGATCGCCAGCACACCGTCGGTGAAGGCCGTCAGCCGCTCGCGTTCCATGAAGCCCGAACCCCTCAACCCCACCCAAGCCTGCAGAAAGCGTCAGCCGAGATCCACCGGAACATATCCCTTGGGAGACCAGGCCAAGGTCCCGCTTGGGCCCTTGCCGGCCGTCGCCAGCCTGGCGGTGATCCGGCAAATGACCCCCGTCGGCGCGAAGGTGATCGCAGCCTCCCCCCCCAGCTCCGCCGAGAGGCTGCGTTCAATGAGGCGCGAGCCGAAGCTGCGGCGCAGAGGCGGAACAACCAGGGGGCCGCCGGTCTCTTCCCACCGCAGCGCGATAAGGTCGGCGTCCAGAGTCCAGTGGATGCTCAGCCGGCCTTCCGGGACCGACAAGGCGCCATACTTGGCGGCGTTGGTGGCCAGCTCCTGAAGCGCCATGGCGATGGCCAGGGCCATCCCCGGCGCCAGGCGAATGCCGGGGCCACCTGTGACGATCCGGGCGGGGTCGGCGCCGAGGTAGGGCGAGACCGCCACGGCCACGATTTCGCTCAGTTCCGCGCCTTCCCAGCTCTCGCGCGTCAAGACATCGTGGGCTTTCGAGAGCGCCAGCAACCGCTCCTCCAGAGCCGCGCGGCCCTGCTCGGCGGACGGTGCGGAGCGCATGGTCTGGGCGGCGATGGACTGGACCGTGGCCAGGGTGTTCTTGACCCGGTGGTTGAGCTCATTGACCAGCAGGCTCTGCTTCTCGTCGGCCACGCGCTGCTCGGTCCGGTCGCGAAGGATTTTCAGGAAGCCGATCAGCCGCCCGTCATCCTTGCGGAGCGGCATCATCAGGGTGTGGGCCCAGAACGGCTCGCCATCCTTGCGCAGATGCCAACGCTCCACCTCCGACCGCCCGCTCGCCAGGCAATGGGCCCGTTCGTGATCGTCGGCGCCCGCCGCCCTGTCGTCTGGGGTCCAGATGGCCGGGAAGCGCCGACCGATCAGCTCGGTGGCGTCCCATCCCAGGATCTGCCGGGCGCCGGCGTTCCAGATCGTCACCCTTTCATCCAGGTCGGTGGCCATGATGGCGTAGTCGCTGGCGCCCTCCAGGATCAGCCGGTAGCGCTCGTCGCTCTCCCGGTGGGCGGCCTCCACGGCCAGGGCCGACTTGGCCTCGGCGATTTCCCGGGCCTGGCTGTAGGTGGAGGTGAGGTCGGTGAGCACCCCGCACAGGAACCCGCCGTCGCCGGGGTCGGTCCGGGTGAGGGACAGCTGCGCCACGAAGGTCTCGGCCCGGTCGGCGCGGGTCAGAACCAGCTCGGCCTTGCCGCCGTTTTTCAGCAGGCGCGCGAAGTCGGCCGAGGAGCCGGGCGTCACGAAGGTGGCGAACTGTGCGCCGGTCAGGCGGCTGGCGGGCGCCCCCACCATCTCGGCCAGGGCCCGGTTGCCATAGAGCACGGCGCCCTCCTGGCTGATCATCAGCGCCCCGTCGGTCATCTGCTCGATCAGCTGGCGGTAGGAGCGGTCGGCGCTCTCCAGCGTATAGACCTGGCGATTGTCCGGACCGCCCACGACGACGGCGTCCACCTCCCCGTTGCGGATCGCCTCCAGGGTCTCCAGGGCCTCGGCCAGCTGGTCGCGAAGCTCGGAGATCTCGCGCGCCTGCGACAGCGTCGGCGGCTCGGAGGTGAGACTATTTTTCACCATCGGCGCGTCCGTCTCGTGCCCTCAGGTCCAGGCCGCGCAGCACCCGCTCGGTGTCGGAGAGGTCGCCGATGATCCGCCGCACCGGCTCGGGCAACAGCTTGATCAAGGTCGGCGCCGCGAGAATCTGGTGCTCGGCCGCCGCCTCCGGATGCTCGTAGACGTCGACCACCTCCAGATCATAGCTGTCGGGAAGCTCGCTCTCGAGCACCCGGCGCAGGTTGTCGATCGCCCGGGTCGAGCGCGGCGTCGATCCGGTGACGTAGAGCCTCAGCACGTGCTTGGACCCGGCGTCGGGTTCGGCGGCGGCGGGCGGTGTCTCTGGGGAGGTGGTCACTGCGTCGACCCCCGGCGGGTCGCGGCGGCGAAGCGGCTCGCGGTGAGCACCTTCTCCTTGCGCTCATCGACGTTCTCCAGGGCGAGCAGTTCGGCCTCTTCGCGCTCCAGCGCCTCCAGGGTCTCGGCGATCTGCCGCTCGGCGGCGTTGCGCCTCTGGACGAACTCCCGGTGACGGCGGTTGACCTCGTCCAGGCGCTCCAGGGCCGCGGCCTCTTCCTGCGCCTCCTGCACGATGCGGGCGCTGCCGGTCAGCACCCCGTGCGGCCCGATATAGGGCTCGATCAGGGTCACCCCGCCGCTCCCGAGCAGATACTCGCGGATCTGGTTGGAGTGGCTCATGCCCCGGGCCTTGAGCACGAACAGGCCGCGGTTGCGTTCGCCGTTGGCCTGCAGGTCGTGCAGGCCGATCCAGACGTCCATCAGGGAGGACAGGCTCTGGTCGTCGCGGCCCGGCTGGTCGGCGTTGATCAGGTTGTTGAAGACCCCGGTGATCCCCTTGACCTTCAGGTAGTCCACCAGCCGCAACAGGGTGGCGTGGATTTCACTCTCCGAGCCCCGGAAGGCGGAGATCGGGTCCACCACCACGGCGGTGGGGTTGAACTCTTCGATCTGGCGGATCATCAGCACCAGGTGCATCTCCAGCCCGAACAGGCTGGGCCGGGCCGACTCAAACCGCAGCAGGCCGCTGGCCACATGCGCCCCCAGGTCCAGGCCCACCGACTGCATGTTGCGCACGATCTGCTCGGGGGACTCCTCGAAGGAGAAGTAGATCGCCCTCTGTCCCGCCACGCAGGCGGCGTTGACGAAATGCGATCCGAAGGTGGTCTTGCCGGTGCCCGACGGACCCGACAGCAGCACGCTGGAGCCGCGATAGAAGCCGCCGATCCCCAGCATGGCGTCGATCCCGCCGATCCCGCTGGACACCACCTCGTCGGAGATCGAGTGCGACAGGCCCGCCGAGGTCACCGGCAGGACACTGATGCCGCCCTGGTCGATCAGGAACGGGTACTCATTGGTGCCGTGGGCCGAGCCCCGGTATTTCAGCACCCGCAGACGCCGGGTGGTGATCTGCTCCTCGACCCGGTTGTCCAGGGCGATCACGCAGTCGGAGACATACTCCTCCAGGCCGTGCCGGGTCAGCTGGCCCTCGGCGCCGCGCTCGGCGGTGATCATCGCGGTCACGCCGCGATCCTTCAGCCACTGGAACAGCCGCCGAAGTTCGGCCCGCAGGACGGGGCCATCGCCAAGGCCCGAGAACAGGGCCTCCAGCGTGTCCAGCACCACCCGCTTGGCGCCGATCTTGTCGATGGCGTGGCCCAGCCGCACGAACAGGGCCTCCAGGTCGTACTCGCCGCTCTGCTCGATCTCGCTGCGCTCGACCCGCACATAGTCGATGATCAGCTTGTTCTCGGCGATCAGGCCGGGCAGGTCGTAGCCCAGCGAACTGACGTTCTCCACCAGGTCCTGGGCCCGCTCCTCAAAGCTCATCAGGACGCCGGGCTCGCCGTGCTCGGTGGCGCCCTTGACCAGGAAGGTCAGGGCAAACAGCGTCTTGCCGCACCCGGCCGCCCCGGCGATCAGGGTCGGACGCCCCGCCGGCAAGCCGCCAAAGGTGATCTCGTCCAGCCCCGCGACCCCGCTCGGCGCCTTGAGGAGCTGGGCGGCCATCGCCTTGGTGTGAATTGTCATCGCAGCGATCCTCGGGCGCGAAGCGCACGTCTGATCAGTACAAGACCCCCGACGCCGCGTCCTGACGAAATCTCATGGGTTGAAAATCGCTCCGCGCGGATCCGGGGCCCCTCAGCCGTCATCCTCGGGCTTGTCCCGAGGACCCATGATCTCCGCCAGATCGTACAGACCCCGCCGCCTGAGCCTCGAGGGTCCACGAGCGCCCGCCTCAGTCCAGATACCGCTCGCTCACCGCCCCATCCAGATGCCGCACCCTTGCGGCGGCCACGACCTCCAGGTCCATCAGTCGCCCGGTTCACCCCCGGCGCTCCAGTGGGTGACGCCGCCGACGCAGCCCCGATCGACCGGCGCCCATAGACCTCCACCCTCGATCCGCACCTGCCCCGGCTAGGCCCACAGCACCCCCCATAGCGCCGGCAGATGGAGCAGGTGCACGCGGTCACCTCCACCGGCGCGGCCTCACAGGTGAGGCGGACGGCAGAGCAGTGGCAGGTGGCGAGAGTGGGCATGGTGCGGCTCGGCAGGAGGATACGAATGAGCGCGACAAGGACCGGCTCAACTAGCTTTTGGCTATACGTATATTTCGTGCGAGGCGGCTGTCAGTTTGCGAGCCAACAGTCGAGCGGCTCCGAGCACTTTGTCGGCTCGCATCGGGTCGGCCTTGCGATTGCCACTCTCGATATCGAGGGTGGCAATATTGCGAAAATCTGCAAGAGCGTCGGTAAGTCTCAATTTCTGATGCTGCCTATCGAGTAGGGATAGCCGATCCGTAAGGTCGTCCAGGTCCGACTGAACAGTCTGAATAGCTTTGCGCGAACCCGCGGGATCATGCTTCTGCCGCCAGACATCTGCAGCGGCCTGAGCCACCTTATCGAGCACGGCCTGGCATTCTTGCAATCTCTTATAAAACTCGTCGCGGCGCTGGCGATGCACACTCAAGCGATGGGTCGCGATCACCGCAACCGAGGCCACGACGAGGGCTAGTGTGCTGATCGCGGGCGAAGCCCATTCCGGAACTTGGCTTTTGTCGGCTGCGAGTTGTTCCACTCGCCCTTCGAGTCTCGCTTGACGTTGTTCCAGCGCCCGTAGTTCAAGATTAGTGGGCGTTGGCGCAGCCGTCGCTGGATGTGCGGCCTGGCGAGGGACTGGAACGTCAGTCACTTCGAACGCTTCGCCTCGTCAAAGTACCGAAGGGCTTGAGTGCAAACTACAGGTCGTTCGTTGCATACCACTTCGATCCGCGCCCGAACGCGGCCGATGGCCTCATCGTTCTCACCGGCGTCGCGGGCCAAGCCGCCGAACACTTCTTCGAGGAAGGACGCCGGTGCCATGGCAGTACCGTCGAAATCGATGCGCACCTTGTCATTAGACGCCAGGGCCGCCGCAAGAATCTCTCGCAGAGCTTCGCCACTCCCTGGTCCGTCGGCCTTATAGCGGCCGGCCAGGAATGGGGTGAAATCCTTTGCGACGTGGAGCGTGAGAGTCTTGCTCACGCTGCGGGTCCCGTGTTTGGCAAAGCCAGGGCCAAACAGACGACCGTCCCCTGTACGTATTCAGCCTCGTCAAATGGCTCCAGGCCAGTGCCACTGCGGTAGGTGCATCCGCCAGCCAAGCTTCGCACAACAAGTTCGGAGCCCGGATGACAATCGATCCACTGGATCATGCTGGCAAAGCCGTTGCCTCGGCCTCGCGGCGCCCGTGGAGCGGCCACCGCATGCGCCACCAACTGGGTATCGCCACAGGGCTTCGTCGGAATGCGCTGCGCCAGGGACATCGGAATGCCTACGCCGTCATCGACGACGGAGAGGAGAACCGTGCGCGTTTCGGCGTTAAACGCCGCATGGGCCTGCCACTCAGGGCGTCGCCCCTCGGAGGCGCCGGCACTTCCATGCTGAACGACATTTTGGATCGCTTCGCAGAGGAAGGTCGTGGCCACCTCCGCTTCGGGCCACGACAGGCCGTGAATTGAACTCACAAGGTGATAGATCGTTTCGCCGTCAACCGTGCGGCCACGGGCGTTTGCCCTCTTGGAACTGCAGGGCCAAGACGAGTGGAGGCGGAACAAGGCGTGAAGCGCAGCAACTTCCTCCAAGCAGGTGTCAGTCGCGCAGCCTATCGGTTCGCACTGTGCGGCGCTGTCTTCCGCACACGTGTCTTCCAAAGCCTCAAGCGACATGCGTGCGACCGTCCATTGTAGTAACGGCGCGAGGATAGCGTGAAGGCTGACGCTAGTGCCACTGCCAAGATTGAAGGTAACCCATAAGCGATCAGGGCGCTCTGAGGGGCATTCCCCTTACCTCAATGGACGCAGCCTCACAGGTGAAGTGTCGGATAGAGCAATGGTGGCGAGGTGGGAGGGTGGCTCATGCGCCACTGTCTCAAGCCCAAATCTCGCGTCAATATCGGACGTATATCCAATTGTCGTCGATGGAAACCTCGAAGGCCGTGGACCCGAATCGCTTAGGGTTTCTCTCCTAGAGCAGCGCGAGAGAAGGAATTCGAGATCGTGAAGAAGCCAATTAGTCCGCAAGCCGACAAGGTCTATGGTGCCATTATTCGTTTAGAAGAGCGCCTTAGCAGACGGCCCTTCCAACAAGAGATCGCGCACGAGGCTGGATTTCGATCAAAGGCATCGGCGAATAAGTATATTAAAGAGCTGGAAGAGGCTGGATGGTTACAGAGAGATTACATGAGCCTAAACACTCTTCGACCAACTGGCTGAAGATAGGATCGATGACACGCGCACGGCGCGCGCGCCCATCGTATGTGTCGTATCCAGATATTCTCTGACTTGATTACGGTCCTTTTCCGGAGGCTTTTTCGAATGTCACAAGGAATAACTTCCTGATTCCGTCTGGAGTTAGATTTGCCTTTTGCAAAGCAGCTTCGCATCGTTCCCGCAAGGCGTCGGCTTTGCCGGGGCTTGCAACTAAATCTTTCAATACACCGCGTAGTGCGCCGACTAGTTTGGTGATCTCTGCCAAGCGTAGCGCATAGCTCCCTGCTGTGCTCGCCTTGTTGTCGGCGACCGCTTCGGGCAAGGCTGAGACGCGCACGGCAGCGCGTCCTGGGTATGCTCCCTTGAACCAGTTCTCTGCTTCGAGCAGTTGAGCATGGTCGCTCTTGTAAAGGGGATTGTCCTCCTTCTTGCTCTTGGCTTCGATTACAAAATCGAAGGTCGCTCCCGTCCGCCAAAGTACATCAGGGCCGGTTCCATGGATTTTCTCGGGCCGCTCAGCCTCAAAGCCAAGATATGTTCCTAAATTCGCGAGCGCTTCCTCATAGCGGGCGGCTGAGGCTGCCGGCACCAACTCTGCCACGGCTTCTTCAAAGTCGGCGAGCATGGCTCCCCTCAGATCATACTCGAGGAGGCGCGAGACAATCGCGCCCGACTGCTTTCCCGGGATCGGTCGCGGCACGTAAGGCGGTCGAATTTTCGGCGGGGAATGATTGTTGTTCACCGAGAATGCATTCGTTTGCAACTTCTGGCCCCGCTGTTCATCCTCCATTTGATAGGCAATTCGAGCGGCCAGCGCTGAAAGCCAAGCACGCCGCTGGCTGTCAGATTTTAGTTCTTCGTCAGCGATTAGCTTCTCGAAAGTCTGAAGCGCCTTTTCGTACTGGCCCAGCCGCTGGAGCTTGAAAGCCTTCCGCTCGCCGCCGGCGACACGTAGCGCCAACATATTCACAGGAGCAGCATGCGCCGCCTCGGCTAGTTCTGACGCGTGATACTTTACCCAGTCGGCATCCCGATTCAGGCACTTCATCACCGTCTCGTGTACTTCCTTTACTGTCGTGACCGTCTCGCTCATTTCCTGGCCCATGCTCAACTGGACGCGTGTGCTTGCCGTAAGGAAGGCGAGATTGCTCTTGCGACCTATCCACCCAACCAATCGGCTACCGATCAGCATTACAGTGCAGAAGTCCCCGCCACCTCGTGTTCCGCGCCCAATACCCTGCTCAATTCGTTGCGCGATGAGTGAACTGACGGCGGCGTCGGCGACTACATTCACCCGGTAAATGTCATAGTCCGAGGTGCCCTGGGGCAGATTATCCATCACGAGGAACCGACATGCGTTCCCGGCAAGGTCGATCCCGTCGTAGCGATTGGCTAGAACCAAGGGGCCGTAACTTGTGCCCGACTGCATCGCAGAAATCTCATCGGCAACAGCTTTTGCCGTGCTCGGATACTTGGCGATATCAGTCCATTGATCCGCAGCGTGGCCGGAGGGCGTAAGAATCGCAGCGCCTCGCTTGTTCTCAGCTAGCTTCTTGGCGATGTTTTTCACCATCGGCGTGATCGGCGTTCCCTCAAGCTTCATCAGCTCAGGTATCAGGATCATTCGCTCCCCGACCCCTGCTAGTGAGGCCGACGTGATTGGCTTGCTGACCGCTTCTGCGGACGCTCCGAATGTGCGTACGATCTCGCTGTCATCAGCGATCGTCGCCGACATATAAATCCTCCGACTACAGTCATCGAAAGTCGGGAGCAGATCGACCGTCGGGAAAATAGGCGTGATCGTTACAGACTTGCGGCTGAATAGGCAGTGGCAGACTGCTAGGTTGTCTCGTAAAAAGGGCCACACAAAGGGGTCTATATCTTCCACGACTTCCGAGAGATATTGCTCGATCTCGGGAAGCTTGCGCTGCCAAGCCCAACTCGGCACTTCCATCACGCCGAAGTCTTTTCCGTTCGTTACGTCTGCAAAAGACCCACTTCGTCCAACCTCTTTGAAGGCCGTGCGGAAGCGGCCAGCGAGGTCGGCGTAGACGTCGCTATGGTCCTTCGCCGTGATGGTGAGACTAAAAGCGTCTCGAACTGATGAGAGCGCAACGTGCGCGTCATCTAGGATAATTGCGCCGGCTTTGACGATGCTTTGACCGCTGTTCCGCACGCCAAATTTGCTTCGGCCGTTGAAAAGGGTCTCGTACGAGCCAACCAACACACTTTTGCCATCGTAAAACTCAGCCTGAAGCGGCTGCTTTCTTACGTAGGGCACAGCAGAGATGCCGTACTCTTTGCTCTTGGCTATGACTTGATCGACCAATTGATTGGTGGGCGCGAGGTATATGACCGGCTCGCCGAGTTCATTCATCACCGACTGGGCCATAAGCAGTGCAACGAGGGTTTTGCCCCCTCCTGTATGCAGCTTGACCACGACATCACGCTCGGTTCGCCGGGGGAACCAGGCATCTAAAACCTCGGCTTGGCTTGCATACAGGTCGTTAATGCCTGGCGGCTTCGGGAGCGCATTGAAAATCTCGCGCGGATTTATCGGCTTGGGCTTGCCTTTGCTTTCCTGGAGCTTTTTGAAATCAACCATCACTCACCCAATGCGTGCATTTTTTTGAGTCATAGCTGACTAGCGCAGCCGCGTCATTTCTAAGCTGAAGCTTCCTCGCTGGGCTTGTGGAGGTTGAGCGCCCACATTGACCCCGCCCCCAGCTTCGCCGTAAGTCCCCCCTGCGACAGGTTCTCCGCGAGGAGATGAAAAGGGAACTCAGGTGGAAAACCTGGGCTGCCCCCGCAACTGTAAGCGGTGAGTCCGCGCGCCATCAGCCACTGGGTCCCTAAAGGATCTGGGAAGGCGGCGCGCAATGGGCGTTGACCCGTGAGCCAGGAGACCTGCCTGACGCAGTCGTCCTTCGATCGGCCGGGGTGCGCCGAGCGAACGGGGATTAGTCCCGAGAGGCGACGTTTGTTGGGCCGTGGCCCGGCGATCGTGCGCCCTGACCCCCACCCCGGGGTCGTGACGTCTGACGCCCGGGTCGCGGCTCGTCGTCAGAGAAAGGGGCAAGACCCATGAAGACCTATCTGCTTTCGACGTCGGCCGCCCTGGCCGTCGCCCTCTGCGCCACCACCTCGGCCTTGGCCGAGGATCGGGCGCGCGTGTCCGTGACACCTGTGTCCGTGACACCTACCCCCGACGCCGCCGGCGCGGAGGCGGCCAATCCGGTCAGCGAGCTGATCGTCACCGCCGCCCGCGGGCCGCAGGACCGCGCCAAGGTCGGCGCCTCGGTCACCGTGCTGAACGCCGCGGAGATTGCGGCCAGCCAGCAGGTGCTGGTCTCGGATTTGATCTCGCGCACCGTCGGGGTGGCCTATTCCCGCAACGGCGGGCCGGGGGGCATCACCACCATCCGCATCCGCGGGGCGGAGGGCGACCAGACCGTGGCCGTGGTGGACGGGGTGAAGATCAACGACCCCTCGGCGCCGGGGGGCGGCTATAACTTTGCCAACCTGCTGACCGGCGACATGGCGCGCATCGAGATCCTGCGCGGCGCCCAGTCGACCCTGTGGGGCAGCCAGGCGATCGGCGGGGTGGTCAACATCGTCACCGCCGAGCCCACCTCGGCCTTCGAGGGCGGGGTGCAGGCCGAGGCCGGGACGCACAACAGTTCCTATGTGCGCGGCGCGGCGGGGGGGATCAGCGACCACCTGGTCTGGCGGCTGTCGGCCAGCCACGATCAGACCGACGGGGTCTCGTCCTATGCCAAGGGGGCCGAGGACGACGGCTATCGCACCACGGCGGTGAGCGGGCGGGCCCGGGTGATCGCCAGCCAGGCGGTGTCGCTGGACCTGCGGGCGGTCTACACCCGCAGCCGCAACGACTTCGACGGCTTCCCGGCCCCGGCCTTCGTGTTCGCCGACACCGGCCAGTACGCGGAGATCGAGGAGCTGGTGGCCTACGCCGGCTTGAACGTGGCCCTGCTGGACGGCCGGCTGAAGAACCGCCTGGCCTATGGCTACACCAACTCCGACAGCCTGAACTTTAACCCGGCCCAGGCGGTGACCCCCGTCACCTTCGATTCGACGGGGCGCAACAGGCGCTGGGAGTACCAGGGGACCTACGAGATCGCGCCGGCCTGGACCGCCACCTTCGGCGCCGAGCGCGAAGCCGCGTCGTTCCGCACCCGCGCGCCGTCGGCCTTCAACCCCAACCCGGCGGCGGCCACGGCCAAGGTTGGGATCGACAGTCTCTATGGCCAACTTCGTGGGGACCTTGAGGGTCACTTGTCGGTCAGTGTCGGCCTGCGCCGCGACAGCCACGACACCTTCGGCGATCATACCCTGGGACAGCTGGCGGGCGCCTGGACGGTGGGGGAGGCGACCATCCTGCGCGCCAGTTTCGGCCAAGGATTCAAGGCCCCGACCCTCTATCAGCTCTACTCGACCTACGGGAACAAGGGGCTGAAACCGGAGCAGGCGGACGCCTGGGACGCGGGCGTCGAGCATCGTGTTGGTGACGGTTGGCTGGTGGTGACGGCGACGGGCTTCGCGCGGTCGACGGAGAACCAGATCGACTTCGTCTCCTGCGCGTTCGGCTCGCTGACCCCGGTCTGCAACCCCGGCGGCGTGGCCCGCTTCGGCTACTACGACAACACCGCAAAGACCGCTGCGCATGGGGTTGAGCTGGTGGCGGCGGCCAACCTGGGGCCCCTGGAGCTGGACGCCAACTACACCTGGACCCACACCGAGAACCGCTCGGCCGGCGCCAACCACGGCCGCGAACTGGCCCGCCGGCCCGAGCACCAGGCCAACCTGGCGGCCACCTACAAATGGCCGGTTGGTCTCTCCGCGACGGCCGCCATTCGCTATGTCGGCGCCAGCTTCGACAATGCCGCGGGCAGCTACGTTTTGCAGAGCTACACCCTGCTGGACCTGCGGGCGTCCTATCCGGTCAACGAGACCTTCGAGGTCTATGGCCGGGTCGATAACGTCTTCGACGACAGCTACGAGACGGTCCGCAACTACGGGACCCAGGGGCGCACCGCCACGGTGGGCGTGCGCGCCAAGTTCTGATCGGGTAAGGGTTTGCGGCGGGGGAGGACCCCCGCCGCAGCCCTCTATCGCAGGGCTAGAACGCCTGCCCGAAGCTGATGGCGATGGTCCGCGGGCGGGTCACCACAAAGTAGGGCTCGGCGCCGCAGGACGGGCAGCCGACATAGCGGTACTGGTCGCCGCGCTTGTCGAAGGCGTTCAGGATCGACAGCTCGGCGTGCCAGTTGTCGCGCGCGACGCCGGCGGTGAAGTCGGCCTGGGCATAGGCCCGCAGCTTGCCGAGCTCGGCCCGCTCGGCCAGGCGCAGGTCGCCCCAGTTGGAGGACTGGTAGACGAAGGCCCCCTGCAGGTGGGCGTCGAAGCCGGCCCAGGGGAACTCGTAGCGGACCGTCGTATTGGCCTTGATCTTGGGCGTCACGGGCAGGGCGGTGCCGGTGGGCGCCTGGGGGGTGGCGCAGGTCTGTACCGGCTTGCCGGTGGCAGGATTGACCGTGCCGCAATAGTCCTCGGTGAGCTTGGCGTCGGTATAGGTGGCCGCCCCGCCGATGGTCAGGCCCTGGATCGGGACCCAGCTCAGCTCGACCTCGGCGCCCTTGATGCGGGCCTGGCCGGCGTTCTGGATCTCGGTGAAGGCGTTGGGGCCGAGGAAGGAGAACTGGAAGTCCTTCCAGTCCTCGACATAGACCGCCCCGTTGAAGCGCACGGTGTTGTCGGCCCACTGGGTCTTCCACCCCAGTTCGTAGTTGTAGAGGTAGTCGGAGTCGTAGGGCGCGCGGGTTCCGCGGCGATTGATCCCGCCGGGCCGGAAGCCTTCGGAATAGGTCGCATAGACCATCTTGTCGTCGTCGATCTTGTAGGTGGCGTTGGCCTTGAAGATCTGGCCGGTCTCCTTCACCCGCTTGTCGAGATTGGTGCAGGGGCCCTTGCCGACGCTGGTCGGGGCGAAACAGGCCGCCTCGCCGGTCTTCGAACTGAACCCGCTGCCGAAGCCGAAGAAACCCTTCAGGCTGTTGTCGGATTTGAAGGCCCGCATGCCGCCGGTGACAGTCAGCTTGGGGGTGATGTCGAAGGAGACCTCGGCGAAGGCCGCGTAGTCGCGGTCCACCCGGAACTGTTCGGTCAGCCAGACGGTGCCGGGCCAGCCGGTGGGCGACAGGGCCGGGTCGAAGTTGGTGATCTGGTAGTTCTGCTCAATGAAGTGGCTCTGCCGCTGGGCGAAGGCTCCGAGCACGAACCGGGTCCGCCAGTCCTGCGGCGAGGACAGCCGGATCTCGTGGCTGTAGCGGGTGAACTTGTCGTGGCCGCTGATCCGCTGGGTCGGGTCGATGATCGCGCCGGACGCATCGGTGATGTAGGCGCCCGAGCCGTACAGGGTGTCGTAGAAGTAGGAATAGTCGGTGTAGTCGGTGTGGCTGTCGATCTTCCGCGACATGTAGGCGCCGGTATAGACGAGGTCGAGGTCTGAGACCTTGCCCTCCACCGCCAAAGCCGCCTGATACCAGCGGTCGTGGTTGTCCTCGGGCAGGTAGTGCTGGACCTTCAGCTCGCCGATCAGCGGGTCATAGCCGAACACGCCGGTGGTCTTCTGGTCCTGGCCCATGATGGTGGGCTTGATGGTCCAGTTCTCGTTCAGCCGCAGCAGCAGGGCGACCCGCGCGCCGAAGGTGTCGACCTCGTTGTAGTCCTTCTTGGCGGTGCTGGTGATTGTGACGCCCGACACCGGATAGGTGCGCGAGCCCTTCACGTTGTCGATATAGCCCGCGTCATGCTCGTCCCAGGCCACCAGGCGGATCGCCATCTGGTCGCTCATGGGCACATTGACCATGCCCTCCAGCACGTGGCCCCGGCCGCCGTGCGCCACGGTGTTGGCCTGCAGATCGTACTTGGCGCTGTAGTCGCCGATCTCGGGCTGGTTGGTGATGATCCGCAGGGTGCCGGCCTGGGAGCTGGCGCCATAGAGCGTGCCCTGTGGCCCTGCCAGGGCCTCGACCCGGGCGATGTCATAGATGTGCAGGTCCAGCGCCCCGCCGATGGTGGTGATCGGGGCCTCGTCCAGATAGGTGCCGACGCTGGGCAGGGACCCGGAGTGATTGCCGTCGCCACCCGAGGCCACGCCGCGCATATAGACGTTGGAATATCCGGGCGCCCCGCTCTGGAAGGAGACGCTGGGCAGGTATTTCACGTAGCCGGCGAAGTCGTTGACGTTGAGCTGCTCGAGCTTCTTGGTGGTGAAGGCTGTGACCGCCACCGGCACGTCCTGGAGGTTCTCCTCGCGCTTCTGGGCGGTGACCACCAGCTCCTCGACCATCGCCCCGCCGCCCGCAGACTGAGCGTAGGCGCTCCCGGCCAGCATGGTGCTCGTCATCAGGACGGCGCTGAGCGCCATCCTCCGCGGCAGGCTTGTCTTTGCGCGCATGGTCAGGCCCCTCAATGTCGATATCTCGACTCCTGACGCGCAGTTGCGTCCCGACGCGCTTACACTGTCAAGCTGTCCGGACACGGTGATTGAACGGTGTTGCGCCGGCGCCACCTGGGAAGGGTGTGGAAGGAGCGTTCAGGCCTTGAAGTCGGGAGCCGCCGGATAGGCTCCCAACACCGGGCCCAGGGCGGTCTTCAGCGGCACCAACCAGCGCTCGTAATGGCGCCAGTGGTCGACGCCGTCGGTGAAGATCGGCTGGCGGACCTGCTCGGAACTGGCGGTGCGTACGGCCCGGTCGTTCTCGTGGAAGGCCAGGCAGGCGGGCTCGAAGGGCAGGCCGCAATAGGCCAGCAGGGCGCGGACCTCCCCCTCCGGATCGGCCACCATGCGCTCATAGATCACCCGGTGCACCCGCCCCGGCAGCACGGCGTCGAAGTGGGCCATCAGCTCCACATAGTCGCCATAGTAGCGGCCGAGATCGGTGAGGTCGTAGGTGAAGCCCTGGCCGCGGGCGAAGTGCTGCTTGAAGCCCGAGAAGCAGCAGCCCAGGGGGTGGCGCCGCGCATCGATGATCCTGGCGTTCGGCAGGATCAGATGGATCAGCCCGACGTGGGAGAAGTTGTTGGGCATCTTGTCGATGAAGAACGGGCGCCCGAGTTTCCGCTGGCCCCGCGTACGGTCGAGATACTCCTGCCCCAGCGCCCGGCAGGCGTCGGCGTCCAGGTCGGCCAGCGCCTGCGGATAGGCCGAGCCCTCCTCGGCCCGCGACCGGCCCCCCAGCCGCTTGGCGATGGCCGGGATGTCGGGCAGCTCCATGGTGCCCTCGATGGCCGAGTGGCTGGCCAGGATCTGTTCCACCAGGGTCGAGCCCGCCCGCGGCAGACCGAGGATGAAGATCGGATCGGGCGCCTCGCCGCCATATCCCTCGCGCTCGCTGAAGAAGCCCCGGGTGAACAGCGCCTTGGAGCGCCGCACATGGTCGTGGGTCTCCTGCGCGTCATAGGTCAGGGTCTGGCGGCGCAGGGCGTTGCCCAGGGCGTACTGCTCGAAGGAGGCGGCGTAATCGGCGGCGTCCTCCAGCGCCTTGCCGAGCGCGAAGTGGAGGTGGAAGCGGTCTTCGGCCGCCAGGTCTTCCCGCGCCAACTGGCCGCGCATCGCCGCCACGTCGTCGTCACTGAACGTCACGGTCTTCAGATTGGCCAGGCTCCACCAGGCCTCGCCGAGGGCCGGCGCAAGCGCGAGGCTCCGGCGATAGGCGGCGACGCTGTCGGCCTGCCGGCCCACGGTCTTCAGCGCATGGCCCAGGCTCATCCAGGCCTTGGGCTGGGCCGGGAAGTCGGCCAGCAGCTTCTCGTAGATGTCGATGGTCTGGCCATAGTCGCCGGTCTGGCCCAGCGCGGCGGCCTTCAGGTTCCGATAGCCCGGATTGCGGGGATCCTTGGCCAGCAGCTTCTCGACCTCGGCGGCGGCGGCGGCGGCCTTGGTCTGGCGGTAGAGCACGATGGCCAGGTTCAGCCGCGCCGCGTCGAACTCCGGCGCCAGGGCCAGGGCATGGGTCAGCAGAGTTTCGGCGTCCTCGTAGCGCGCCAGCCGCGTCGCCACCTCGGCCAGCATGCGCAGGGCCGGGACCTCGTCGGGGCGCGTCTTCAGCACCTCACGCAGGGTGTGCTCCGCCACCGCCAGCTTCCCCTCCACCAGGGCTGCCCCCGCCTCCAGCAGTTGCGGATCCTGGGTGGCGCAGGCGATCTGCCGGGCGGTGGCGGCCTGGGCCGCGGAGGTGTTTCCGGCTAGCCGATGTTGCTCGGCGCTCAGCCGCCAGGCCTCGGCCAGATCGGGTTTCAGCGAGAGCGCATGGGCCAGGGACGCCAGCGCGCCGGGACCGTCGCCCAGGGCGCCCCGGACCCGGCCCAGTTCGAGGTGCGCCATCGCCCAGCGCGGCTGGGCGGCGGCGAGCGGCGTCAGCACCTCCAGGGCCTCGCCGAGCCGGTCCTGCCGTTCCAGGGCTTGGCCCAGCAGCAGCAACGCCTCGGGATGGCCGGGCGCCGCCTTGAGGATTTCCAGGGTCTGCTGCTGCGCCAGGTCCGGCCGTGCGGCCAGCATCCGCCGGGTGTGCTCCAACGCGCCGGCCAGGGTGCCGACGGAGGCGGAGGTGTCGCTCACGGTCTGGTCCAGGGTCTGTCCACGGGGCGATCAAGACCGCTCACCGCCCACGGTGTCAATTGAGCGTCTGGCCTGTCCCCGCGGCGCGCGGCTATGGTCGGGGGATGAGCAACCTACATGAGCCGGTCGCCGCCTGGATCAGGGCGCGGGTGACGCGCAACCCGCCCCTGGCCGCGGAACCGGAACTGAACACCGTCCTGCGGGTCCTGGCGATCTGGCGCTCGCGCGCCATCGCCAATCTCCTGCTGCGCAATCACGGGGCGAAGATCCTCCATGGGCCCTTCGCGGGCATGGACTATGTGGGGACGGCCACCGAGGGGGCCCTGGCCCCGCGTCTGCTGGGCTCCTACGAATCCGAACTGCACCCGGCCATCGCCCGGTTCGCGGCCGAGGACTTCGACTGCGTCGTCGATGTGGGTTGCGCGGAGGGCTATTACGCCGTGGGCCTGGCCCGGCTGATGCCGGCCGTCACCGTCTATGCCTATGACATCGTCGAAGCCGCCCGCCTGGCCTGCGCCGAACTGGCCGGCAAGAACGGCGTCGCCGACCGGGTGGTGGTGCGTGAGACCTTTACGCCGACGGGCTTCGAGGAATTCGCCGACCGCCGCTGCCTGGTGATGATGGACGTGGAGGGGGCGGAGGATGACCTGCTGCGGCCCGACCTGTCCCCGGCCCTGGCCAAGATGAGCCTGATCGTCGAGACCCACGACGTCTACCGGCCCGGCGTGCTGGACCGGGTGACCGAACGGTTCTCCGCCACCCACGACATCCAGCGCCTGAACCAGCAGGGCAAGAGCGTGCCGCTGCCCGGCTGGCTGGCGTCCCAGGGGCATCTCGACCACCTGATCGCGGTCTGGGAGTGGCGCGTGCGGCCCACCCCCTGGCTGGTGATGACACCGAAGGCGCCCGCCTGATGGCTCCGGGATTTCGACTGGACGGCGGGGCCGAGAGCCTGGTCTTCCTCACTACCGAGGCCGGCGCGCCCCGGCTCGTCTATTGGGGCCCCGACCTGGGGGCTGGCGATCCGATCCCGGCCCTGGCGCGGCTGGCGATCCGCGCCATCCCGCACGGCATGCTGGATGGCGGCGAGCGGCTGAGCTGGCTGCCGGAGGCGGGGCAGGGGTTCACCGGCCATCCGGGCCTGCTGGCCCATCGCAATGGCGCCGAGCTCGTCAGCCAGATGCGCCTGCGCGACGCCGAGCTGACGCCAGGCGGCGCGACCCTGGTGCTGGGGGACGCCGCCGCCGGGATCGAGCTGACCCTGAACCTCGCCCTGGACGCCGCCACCGGCGTGCTCACCAGCCGCACGGCCCTGCGCAACCTGGGGCCTGATCCCCTGACCGTCGACTGGCTGGCGGCCGGCGCCTTCGACAGTCCGCACGCCGACCTGCTGCTGTTCGACGGCCGCTGGACCCGGGAGTTCGCACCCGTCCGCCAGACCCTCGCCACGGGCCTGATCGCCAAGGAGAACCGCAGCGGCCGCACCTCCCATTACGCCCCGCCCTTCGCGGTGGTGGGAGAGCAGGGCTTCAGCGAAACCCGCGGCGAGGCTTTCGCCCTGCATCTGGCCTGGAGCGGGGATCACCGCATCTTCGCCGAGCGGCTGCGCGACGGCCGTATTCAGCTTCAGGCCGGCGAGCTGCTGCATCCGGGCGAAGTGATCCTGCGGCAAGGGGAAAGCTACCAGACCCCGGCCCTCTACCTGGCCCGTTCCGAGAGTGGCCTGAACGGCGTCTCCGACCGGCTGCACCCCTTCGTCCGCGACGTGATCCTCGGCGGTCGGCTGCGCGGCAAGACCCGTGCGGTGCACTACAACGGCTGGGAAGCTATCTATTTCGACCACGATCTGGAGACCCTGAAGGGGCTCGCCGACCTGGCCGCGCAGGCCGGCGCGGAGCGCTACGTCCTGGACGACGGCTGGTTCCGGGGCCGTCCCGACGACCGCTCGGGCCTGGGGGACTGGACCGTCGATCCAGCCAAGTATCCGGGCGGCCTGACCCCGCTGATCGACCACGTGCGCGGCCTCGGCATGGATTTCGGCCTCTGGGTCGAGCCGGAGATGGCCAATGCCGACTCCGACCTGCTGCGCGCCCATCCCGACTGGGTGCTGGGCGATCCGGGCCGCGACCAGCCGTTGGGGCGGGGCCAGTACGTGCTAGACCTCACCCGTCCCGAGGTGGCGCAGAACATCTTCGGCCAGATCGACGCCCTGCTGGCCGGCAACGCCATCGGCTATCTGAAGTGGGACATGAACCGCGACCTGACCCACGCGCTCAGCGGCGGCCGGGCGGCGGTCCACAACCAGACCCTGGCCGTCTACGCCCTGATGGACCGGCTGCGCGCGGCCCATCCTACGGTGGAGATCGAGAGCTGCTCCTCGGGCGGCGGCCGGGCTGACTACGAGATCCTCAAGCGCGCTGACCGCATCTGGACGTCGGACTGCAACGACCCCATCGAACGCCAGGCCATCCAGCGGGGCTTCTCGATCTTCTTCCCGCCGGAGGTCATGGGATCTCACGTCGGCGCCGCCGCCAGCCACACGACGGCGCGGACCTCCAGCCTCGACCTGCGGGCCATGACCGCGCTCGGCGGCCATATGGGCATCGAGGCCGACCTGCGCGCCTTCACCCCGGATGAACGCGACAGACTCGCCGCCGCCATCGCGGTCCACAAGTCCCTGCGCGCCGACCTGCACGCCGGCCGCACCCTGCGCCTGGAGCATCCCGACCCTGGCTGTCTGGCCTTCGCCAATGTGGGGGAGGGCAGCATCCTGGTCTCCGCCGCCCAGGTGGAGACGTCGAAGGCCGCCGCGCTGGCGCCGCTGCGGGTCTTGGGCCTGGAGCCCGATACGGCCTATGAGGTCGCGATGATCAATCCGCCCGAACGGCCTTTCGCGGTGATGAAGCGGCGCATCCCCCTGGTGAAAGGCGACACCCTGACCGCCACGGGCGCGATGCTGGCCCAGACGGGCATCGCCCTGCCGGTGATGCGAGCCGGCGAGATCGCGGTCTTCCGGCTGACGCGGGCGCCCGCGTGACAGACCTCGCCGCCGCCTTCCGCGCCCGCTTCGGGGCTGAGCCGCGCCTGTTCCGCGCGCCCGGCCGCATCAACATCATCGGCGAGCACACCGACTATTCCGAGGGCTTTGTTCTGCCCGCCGCCATCGACCGCTGGTGTGTGGTGGCCGCCGCGCCCAATGGCCTTGGGCGGCTGCGCGTCGTCTCCCAGACCTTCGGTCAGGAGGTGGAGGCCGACCTGGCCACGCTCACCCCGCGCGGCGACTGGACCGACTATGTGGCGGGTCCCGCCAAGACCCTGCTGGAGGCCGGGCTGCCGATCGTGGGCGCCGACCTGTTGATCGCCTCCGATGTGCCGGTCGGGGCGGGGGTCAGTTCGTCGGCGGCCCTGCAGGTGGCGGTGACCCGCGCCCTGCTGGCGCTCTCAGGCGTCGAGGCCGACGGCGTCCAGGTGGCCCTCTGGACCCGGGCGTCGGAGAACCGGTTCGTGGGCATGCCTTGCGGGATCATGGACAGCTTCGCCTCGGCCAATGGTGTCGAGGGCGGCGCCCTGATGCTGGACTGCCGCAGCCTGGACGCGACCCCCGCGACCCTGCCGGAAGGCGCGAGTTTCCTGCTGATCAACTCCATGGTCAGCCACCGGTTGGTGGGGGGCGAATACCGCCAGCGGCGCGAGGACTGCGAGGCCGCCGCCCGCACCCTGGACGTTCCCACGCTGCGCGATGTGGCGCAGGGCGACCTGCCCGCCGCCCTGCGGAAGCTTAGCGGCGATCCCGCCAAACGCTGTCGCCACGTGGTGACCGAGAACGCCCGGGTGGGCCGGGCTGTGACCGCCATGGCGGCCGGCGACCTCGCGGCCCTGGGCGACCTGATGAACCAGTCCCACGCCTCCCTGCGCGACGACATGGAGGTCAGCCTGCCGGTAGTCGACCAGTTGGCCGCCATCGCCCAGGCCACCCCCGGGGTGCACGGCGCGCGGCTGATGGGCGGCGGGTTCGGCGGCTGCGTCATCGCCCTGGTGGACACCGCGGCGGTCGAGGCTGTCCAGGCCGCCATCGTCGCGGCCTATGGCGCGGTCATCGGCGAAGTCCCCGACGCCTTCGCCTGCCGCGCGGTGGCCGGCGCGTCGGAAGTGTTCGCATGAGCCGGCCCGAACGGCGCCTCAACCTGCTGACCGGCGACTGGGTGCTGGTCTCGCCGCAGCGGGTCAGCCGGCCCTGGCAGGGCGCGGCCAGCGAGGCCAAGCCCCGCGACGGCCTGACCCACGATCCGAGCTGCTACCTCTGCGCCGGGGTGACGCGGGCCGGTGGGGTGCGAAATCCGGACTATGAAGGCGTCTATGTCTTCGACAATGACTATCCGGCCCTGCTGCCGGGGCTGACCGAGGCGCCGGCCGGCGACCCGCTGCTGGTGCGCGAGCCCGAGGCCGGGCTCTGCCGGGTGATCTGCTACAGCCCCGACCACAGCCTCACCATGGCCGGCATGACGCCGGCGCAGATCGAGACCGTCGTGGAAACCTGGACCGCGCAGTTCACAGAGCTGGCGGCGCGGGCCGACATCGGCGCGGTGACGATCTTCGAGAACCGCGGTGAGATGATGGGGGCCAGCAATCCCCATCCCCACGGCCAGGTCTGGGCCCAGCAGCACGTCCCCAACGAACAGGCCCGCGAGGGCGACCGCCAGCGCGAGGGGTTGGCGGCCCACGGCGAGACCCTGCTCTCGGCCTATCTCGCCCGCGAACTGGCGGCTGCAGAGCGGATCGTCTGCGCCAATGAAACCTTCGTGGCCCTGGTCCCCTTCTGGGCGGCCTGGCCCTTCGAGGCCCTGGTGCTGCCGCGCCGGTCGGTCACGGGCCTGGACGAGCTGACCGCGCCCGAACGCGCCGGCCTCGCCGACATCCTCTCGCGCCTGACCAAGGCCTATGACCGGCTGTTCGAGGTCTCCTTCCCCTACACCATGGGCTTCCACCAGCGGCCCACCGACGGGGCGGCCCACCCGCACGTGACCCTGCACGCCCACTTCTATCCGCCGCTGCTGCGCTCGGCCTCGGTGCGCAAGTTCATGGTGGGCTATGAGATGCTGGCCATGCCCCAACGCGACCTGACGCCCGAGGAGGCCGCGGCGCGTCTGCGGGACCTGACATGAACGCCCCCATCACCATGAAGCCGCTGAGCCATCTGCCCGACGGCCGGATGGTGGACGCCTATACCCTGACCAACGTCCACGGCGTCTCGGTGCGCATCCTCACCTATGGGGGCGCCATCCAGTCGATCCGGGCGCCGGATCGCGACGGCGAGCTGGACGACATCGTGCTGGGCTATGACCATCTGGAACGCTACCTGGAAAGCCCGCGCTATTTCGGCTGCCTGGTGGGGCGCTATGCCGGGCGGATCGCCGGGGGCCAGTTCTCCATCGACGGCCGCGACTACGACCTGGATCGCAACGAGGGGGCCAATTGCCTGCACGGCGGCGGCGTCGGCTTCGACAAGACGGTGTGGGCGGCCAAGGCCCAGGAGACCCGGGTCGGCGCCAAGCTGACCCTCAACCACGTCAGCCCTGACGGTGACATGGGCTTTCCCGGCGAGCTGTCGGTGCAGGCTGTCTACGAGCTGACCCGGGGTAATGAGCTGCGGCTGGACATCTCGGCGACGACGACGGCGCCCACGGTGGTGAACCTCACCAACCACACCTACTGGAATCTGGGCGGGCTGAACTCGCGCCACGTCCGTGACCACGAACTGCAGATCCTGGCCGACGGGGTGCTGGTGACGGACGGCTCCCTGCTGCCGACCGGCGAAGTGCTTCCGGTCGCCGGGACCGACCTCGACTACCGCCAGCCCCGTACTCTGACCGCCGATCTCGACCACACCTTCGTGCTCACCGAGAAGAAGCGCGGCGCCCTGGCGCCGGCCGCGCGCCTGACCCATGCCGGCTCGGGCAGGTCCCTGCAGATCGACACCACCGAGCCCTGCCTGACCGCCTATACCGGCTGGGGCGGCTTGGCGCTGGAGACGCAGCATGCGCCCGACGCCCCCAACCATGCCAACTTCCTGCCGGCCCTCCTGCGGCCCGGCGTGGTGCTGAAGACCACCACGGTGTTCAAGCTGGGCTAGTCGGCCGGGACGATCTTCGGCGCCCACAGGTGGATCCACAGCAGGGCCAGCAGGTAGGCGGCCGCGACGATGGCGAACATCGGCAGGTAGCCGCCGCCATTGTCCAGGGTCCAGCCGGTGAAGCTCTGGATGGCCAAGCCACCGAGCGTCCCGGCCGTCGCTCCAATGCCGATCACCGCCCCGATCACCTTGGCCGGGAAGACGTCGGCGGTGAAGGCGAAGATATTGGTGGAGAAGGCCTGGTGGCCGGCGAGCGCGATGCCCAGCACCAGGGCCGCGAGCCAGTAGTTCTGCGCGCCGAGCGCCAGCGGGATCGGCAGCACCAGCAGGGCCCCGCCCAACATCACGCCCTTTCGCGCCAGGTTCACATTGACCCCGGCGGCCAGCAGCCGGCTGGCGACGTAACCCCCCGCGAAGGACCCGCAGGCGGCCAGGCCGTAGACCAGGGCGAGCGGCGGACCCAGCTCCCCCAGGCCCAGGCCAAACTGACGGTGGAAGAAGTCGGGGCCCCAGAACAGCAGGAACCACCAGCCCATGTCGGTGAGGAACTTGGCGCCCGCCACCGCCCAGGTGCGGCGGTCGGCCAGCAGGGAGAGCCAGGGGGTCTTGGCGCCCTCGACGGCGGCCACGTCCACCTCGCCGGCCGCCTCCACCGCGTCGCTGCGCTTGCCCATCACCAGCCAGACGGCCAGCCAGAGGAACCCGATGCCGCCGGTGATCAGGAAGGCCGCGCGCCAGCCCAGCGCCAGCGCCAGGGCCGGCGCCAGCAGCGGCACGAAGATCGCCCCCAGGTTCGGGGCGGCGTTGACGATGCCCATGGCCAGCGACCGCTCCTTGGCCGGGAACCAGGCCGTGGTGGTCTTGATGGCGGCCGGCGTATTGACCGTCTCGGCGACCGCCAGGACGATCCGGGCGCCGGTGAAGTGGCCGATGGTGTAGGCCACGCCGTGGGCCATGGCCGCCAAGCTCCAGACGCCCACGCCCCAGGCATAGCCCCTGCGCACGCCGACCCGGTCGACGAACCAGCCCGCCAGCATCAGCGACAGCGCCGTGGCCAGCTGGAACTTCTCGATGATCCCGGCATAGTCGCTGTTGCTCCAGCCGAGGTCGGCTTCCAGCACCGGCTTCAGCAAGGCGATGATCTGGCGGTCGGCGTAGTTGATGGCGCTGGCGAAGAACACCAGGCCCAGCACCACCCAACGGAGATTGGAGGCGGCGGTCGCCTGAGGCGTGGCGTTTGGCATGGTCGTGATCCCCCGAGGCGGCGCCGCGGAATCATTTGATTTTCGGCGCAGGTGGAACTTGTAGTTCCGCCCATCGCCGATCATTGGTGCTGCTTCGCAGCTATTGATCATGCTTTTCATTTTCGGGCCGGCGTCCACAACCCATGACCAAATCGTCCCTCGGCAAGAGCTCCCTCGCGGTGTCGCCCCTGGCCTGGGGCATGTGGCGCTTCAAGGGCTCTGACGTGAAGGCCGCGCGCGCCCGGGTCGAGGCCGCGATCGCCGCGGGTCTGACCTTCCTCGACACCGCCGACATCTACGGCCCCGACAATGATGAGCCCTTCGGCGCGGCCGAGGCCCTGTTCGGCCTGGTGCTGAAGGAAGCCCCGCAGCTGCGTGACCAGATCGTGCTGGCCAGCAAGGGCGGCATCGTCATGGGCACGCCCTATGACTCAAGCGCCGCCTATCTGGAGAGCGCCGTCGAGGCCTCCCTGTCGCGCATGGGCGTCGAGAAGATCGACCTCTATCAAATCCACCGCCCCGACCACCTGGCCCACCCGGCGGAGGTGGCTCAGGTGCTGACGCGCCTGCGCAGCGCCGGCAAGATCGGCGAGGTGGGGCTCTCCAACCACACGGCCGCTCAGGTTTCCGCCCTGCAGGCCCACCTGGCCTTCCCCATCGCCTGCGTGCAGATCGAGTTCTCGCCCCTGGTGGTTGGCCCGCTCTATGACGGGACCCTGGATCAGGCCCTGGAGACCGGCATGGGCGTCATGGCCTGGTCGCCCTTGGCCCAGGGCCGGCTGGCGGATGGTCCGTCGACGGACGAACGGGTCATCGCGGTCCGCGCCGAGCTGGACAAGGCCGCCGCCGCCCACGGGGTTTCCCGCACCGTGGCGGCCTATGCCTGGCTCCTGGCTCATCCCTCCAAGCCCATCCCCATCATCGGCTCGCAGCAGCCCGACCGCATCGCGGAAGCCACCCAGGCCCTCGACGTCCAGCTGACCCGTCCCGAGTGGTACGCCCTTCTCACCGCCGCCAGAGGAGTTCCCCTGCCGTGACCCAAGCCCCTTGCGAAGTCTCCTGGTTCTCGGCGCTCTGCGATGACGACTACGAGTTCCTCGGCGTGCCGGACCCGGCTCTGGCCTCGAGCTGGGAGCATTGCCGCAACATCGCGCTGACCGCGGAGAAGGGCGGCTTCGACAACATCCTGCTGCCGTCCGGCTATGGCCTGGGCATCGACACCCTGGCCTTCGCCGCCGGCATCGCGCCCCTGCTGCAGCGCATGCGCCTGTTGGCCGCCATCCGCTGCGGCGAGATGTGGCCGCCGCAGCTGGCCCGCCAGCTGGCCACCATCGACCAGATGCTGAACGGCCGCCTGACCATCAACATCATCTCCAGCGACATGCCCGGCGAGACCCTGGCCAGCGCCCCGCGCTACGCCCGCACGGTGGAGACCATGCACATTCTGCGCACCCTGCTGAACGGCGAGGCGCTCGATTTCGACGGTGAGTTCTATAGGCTGAAGGTGGAGCCGCCGCGCATCCGCACGGTTTCGGGCAAGTCGCCGCAGTTCTATTTCGGCGGCCTGTCGGAGGACGCCCGCGAGGCCGCCGCCAAGGGCTGCGACGTCTATCTGATGTGGCCCGACAAGCAGGAGGCGGTGAAGGAGATCCTCGCCGACATGACCGCGCGGGCCACCAGGCACGGCCGCAAGCTGAAGTTCGGCTACCGCGTCCACGTGGTGGTCCGCGAGACCGAAGCCGACGCCCGCGCCGCCGCAGAGCGTCTGCTCTCCCACCTCGACGCCCCGGCCGGCGACGCCATCCGTGCCAAGTCCCTGGACAGCCAGTCGGTGGGGGTCCGTCGCCAGGCCGAGCTGCGCGAGAGCGCCTCCGATGACGGCTATGCCGAGGCCAACCTCTGGACCGGCATCGGCCGGGCCCGCTCGGGCTGCGGGGCGGCCATTGTCGGCGATCCCGACCAGGTGCTGGCCAAGCTGCAGGCCTACCAGGCCATGGGCATCGACGCCTTCATCCTCTCGGGCTATCCGCACGCCGCCGAGGCCGACCTGTTCGCCCGCCACGTCCTGCCCAGGTTGAACCACGGGCCGCTGCTGCCGTGACGCCTCACTCCGGCGAGCCCGAGCAACACGAGTTCGCCTTCGCCTCCTTCGACTCGCTCGAAGGGGTGCCGGTCATGGCGCCCGCGCCGGCCGGTACGCCGGGCTACCTCCGGCTCTACCGCGCCGCCCAGCGGATCATGCCCGGCGGCCTGATCGCCGTCGTCGTGGCGCTCGCCGCCACCTGGCTGGCCGACCACTATGGCGCGCCGGTCATGCTGTTCGCCCTGCTGCTGGGCATGGCGGTGAACTTCGTCGGCCAGGATCCTCGCTGCCGCCCGGGCATCGACTTCATGGGCCGCACCGTCCTGCGCCTCGGCGTCGCCCTGCTGGGCGCGCGGATCACCCTCGACCAGGTCAGTTCGCTGGGCGGCAAGGTGCTGGTGATCGCCGCGGGCGGGGTGATCCTCACCATCCTGGCGGGCTGGGCCCTGTCGCGGGTGCTGAAGCTGAAGCCGGACTTCGGCATCCTCACCGGCGGCGCGGTGGCCATCTGCGGCGCCTCGGCGGCGCTGGCCCTGTCCTCGGTCCTGCCGCCCTCGCCAACCCGCGAGCGGGACACGACCTTGACCGTGGTCGGCGTCACCACGCTCTCCACCGTGGCCATGGTCATCTATCCGGTGATCGCCGGCATGCTGGGCCTGACCCACACCCAGACCGGGGTGTTCCTGGGCGCCACCATCCACGACGTGGCCCAGGTGGTGGGGGCCGGCTACGGGGTCTCCAAGGAGACCGGCGACACCGCCACCATCGTCAAACTGTTCCGCGTCGCCCTGCTGCTGCCCACCATCGTGGTGGTGGCCCTGATGTTCCGCTCCAAGATGACCGCCGGACCTTCGGGTAAACGGCCGCCCCTGGTGCCGATGTTCCTGCTGGGCTTCGTGGCCCTGGTGGCGGTCAACTCCTCGGGGGTCGTGGCCGCCAACCTGATGGAGCAGACCAGCGACGCCTCGCGCTGGTGCCTGGTCACCGCCATCGCCGCCCTGGGCGCCAAGACCTCCCTGGGCGAACTGGTCTATGTCGGCTGGAAGCCGGTCCTGTTGATCGTCGCCGAGACCTTGGTCGTGCTGGGCTGGGTCCTGGCGATGCTGCTGCTGGGCTGAAGGCGAAACTCCAGGCAACCGGTGGCCGCATGCCAGGATCGGGCCCAGGGCTGTGGTGATGTCGTAGAGCGTGGCAGTGAGACCTTTTGCGGCGCAATACTGTTTCGCCTTGACCAGCGGTCCTCGCTTACCAAAGCTTCATCCACCAGCCGTTGCGCCGGATCGAGGACGGGGCCACATAGTTCGCGTAGTCAGGCCTGATCCTGATGCCTGCTCTTAGGGAGCCACATACCTTGTCCACGCTTCGCAATCGCCTCGCGCGCGCCGCCCTGCTGGTGCTCGCGCCTGTCCTGATCGTCGGCTGCGGGATCAACAACATCCCCACCAAGGAAGAGCGCGCCAAGGCCCAGTGGGCCGAGGTCCAGAACCAGTATCAGCGTCGCGCCGATCTGATCCCCAACCTCGTCGAGACCGTGAAGGGCTACGCCGCCCAGGAAAAGAGCGTTCTCGTCGCCGTCACCGAGGCCCGCGCCTCGGCGACCCAGGTCAAGGTGGACGCCTCGACCCTGACCAACCCGGCCCAGTTCCAGCAATACGCCGCCGCCCAGGACAAGCTGTCGGGCGTACTTGGCCGGCTGATGATGATCCAGGAGAGCTATCCGGACCTGAAGTCCAACCAGAACTTCCTGGCCCTGCAAAGCCAGCTGGAAGGCACCGAAAACCGCATCACCGTGTCGCGCCGCGACTACAATGAGGCGGTCCGCGACTACAATCTGGAATTCCGCAAGTTCCCCAACAGCTTCTGGGCTTCCACCGTCCATAGCGGCTCCAAGCCGATGGTGATGTTCCAGGCCAACGCCGCGGCCCAGGCCGCGCCCAGCGTCAGCTTCTCGCCGACCACGGCGCCCGCGGTGTCCACCTTGCCGGCCGCGCCGGCCCAATGACCGCGCGCAAGGGACTGCGGGGGCTGCTGGTCCTCGCGGTCCTCGGCCTCGTCGTGAGCGCGGGGGTGGCGATGGCCGCCCCCAAGTTCCCGCCGCTCACCGGGCGGGTGGTGGACAACGCCAATCTTCTCTCGCCGGAAGCCGAGCAAAAGCTCACCGGTGAGCTGGCCGACCTGGAGACCAAGACCGGCCGGCAGATGGTGGTGGCGACCCTGCCCGACCTCGGCGGCTATGAGATCGAGGACTACGGCTATCAGCTTGGCCGCGCCTGGGGCATCGGCGACAAGACCCGCAATGACGGGGTCCTGCTGCTGGTGGCGCCCAACGACAAGAAGGTGCGGATCGACGTCGGCTACGGCCTGGAAGGCGTGCTGACCGACGCGCTGTCCAGTGTGATCATTCAGACCAAGATCCTGCCCGCCTTCCGGAACGGCAAGATGGAGGAAGGCGTCATGTCGGGCGCCGAGGCGGTGATCGGCCAGCTCTCCCTGCCCGACGATCAGGCCAAGGCGATCGCCGCGGCGCCCCCCAAGGCGCAGAGCCATTCCAGCGGTGGCGGCATTCCGATCATCTTCATCGTGCTGATCATCTTCTGGGTGCTCAGCGGCATCCTGCGCGGCGGTCGTGGCGGCCGCGGGCGCCGTGGCGGCGGTATGTGGTGGCTGCTGCCCCTGCTGTTTTCGGGCGGCGGTCGCGGCGGCGGCAGCTGGGGCGGCGGCGGTGGTGGTGGTGGCTTCAGCGGCGGCGGCGGGTCGTTCGGCGGCGGTGGGTCTTCAGGAGGATGGTGATGCTTTCAGACGCCGACCGTTCGCGGATCGAGGCCGCGGTGACCCAGGGCGAGCTGCGCACCCGGGGCGAGATCTACACCGTGGTGGCCAGGGAATCCTCCGACTACCGCGAGGTGCCGGTGGCCTGGGCGGCGATCGCGGCCCTGGCCGCCCCCGCCCTGCTTCTGGCCGGCGGCATCCATGTGAGCGCCCCTGAAATTCTCACCGGCGAGTGGTCAGCCGCCCAGATCGGGGCGGTGGCCGAGCAGTCGGTGCGCAGCGCCCTGATCGGGGCCCTGCTGATGCAGGGTGCGTTGTTCGTGGTGGTGGCGGTGCTGGTGGGCATGATCCGTCCCCTGCGCCGGCTGCTGACGCCCGCTGGCCTGAAGCGCGAGCGGGTGCGCAGGCGCGCCCAGGAGCAGTTCCTGGCCAAGAACCTGGCGGCCACCCGCGAACGCACCGGGGTGCTGATCTATGTCTCCACCAAGGAGCGCATGGCCGAGCTGATCGCCGACGAGGGCGTGGCGTCCAAGGTCGACCCCAAGGTCTGGGACGCGGCTATGGCGGCGCTGATCGCCGGCATCAAAAAGAAGAAGCCGGCTGAAGGGTTCGAGGCGGCCATCGCGCTCTGCGCCGACATCCTGGCCGAGCACTTCCCGGCGGATACCGCCGACAATCCCAACGAGCTGTCGGACAGCGTGGTGGTGTTGCCCTGAGCCAAATCCTTCTCCCCTTGCGGGAGAAGGTGGCCGGTCGGAGACCGGCCGGATGAGGGGTCATGCTCCCTCATCAGGACAACAACTCGCGTCATCCCTGACGGCCGGCAGGCCGATCGGGGACCCAGGGGTCGAGCGCTCTGCCCCTGGGTCCCGGCCCTCCGCTGCGCTGCGGCCGGGATGACGTGATGATTTGTCAGAGAGGGCTTTCGACCCCTCATCCGACCCTGCTCCGCAGGCCCACCTTCTCCCGCAAGGGGAGAAGGGCGCGTAGTCGCTTCCACCCTCGCAGATTCTCGGCGAGGTTGCCGCGATGCTGACCCTGCTCGCCTTCGCCATGGTGGCGACCTTCATGACCCTGATCATGACGGGTCGTGTCTCGGCCCTGGTGGCCCTGATCCTGACCCCCGTCGTCTTTGGTCTGCTGGCTGGGCACGGGGCGGACCTGGGGCCGATGATGCTCGACGGGGTCAAGGCGCTCGCGCCCACGGGGGTGATGCTGGCCTTCGCCATCCTGTTCTTCGGCCTGATGACCGATGCGGGGCTGTTTGATCCCCTGGTGGCGCTGATCGTCCGCGTCGTCGGCGGGGATCCGGTGAAGATCGTCGTGGGCTCGGCAGTGCTGGGGGTCGTGGTGGCCCTGGACGGGGATGGGTCCACCACCTTCCTGATCTGCTGCACGGCCATGCTGCCGCTGTATCGGCGGCTGGGCCTGAACCCGCTGATCCTGGCCTGTCTGCTGATGCTGGCCTGCGGGGTGACCAACATCACGCCCTGGGGTGGACCGACGGCGCGGGCGGCCAGCGCCCTGCACCTGGACGCCGCCGACATCTTCGTTCCGATGATTCCCAGCATGCTGGCCGGCGTGGTGTTCATCCTGCTGGTGGCCTGGCTCCTGGGGCGCGGCGAGCGCAGGCGGCTGGACGCGCTTTCCTCCACCGGGGAGATGCGCGAGCCCGACGAAGACGACCTGGTCCGCGACCTCGTCGACGACAACGACCGCACCGAGCGGCCCAGGCTGATCCTGCTGAACCTGGCCCTGACCTTGGGCCTGCTGGCCGCCCTGGTGATGGGGGTGCTGCCCCTGCCCGTGCTGTTCATGATCGCCACCGCCATTGCGCTGGTTTTGAACTATCCCTCCCTGGCGGCGCAGAAGGCGCGGATCGCGGCCCATGCGCCGAACATCCTGCCGGTGATCGCCCTGATCTTCGCGGCCGGCATCTTCACCGGCATCCTCAATGGCACCGGGATGACGCAGGCGATGGCGGGTAGCGTCACGGGGCTGATCCCGCCCGTTCTTGGCCCCTACCTGGCGCCGATCACCGCCCTGCTGGCCATGCCCTTCACCTTCTTCATCTCCAACGACGCCTTCTATTTCGGCATCCTGCCGATCTTGACGGAGGCGGCGGGGAGCTACGGGATCACCCCGGTGGAGATGGCGCGGGCCTCGCTGACCGGCCAGGCGGTGCACCTGCTCTCGCCCCTGGTGCCGTCCACCTACCTGCTGGTGGGGCTGGTCCGCGTGGAACTGGCTCAGCACCAGAGGTTCACGCTTGTCTGGGCCGTCGCCCTGTCCCTGGTGCTGCTGGGCGCGGGAATCCTCACCGGGATCATTCCCCTGGCTGGCTAAGGCGTCGCGACGCCGCTAGGATTTCCCCAACAACGAAACCGGGGATGGGCGCGCGTCATGGCCTACAAGATCAACGTCAACGGCAAGGGCCAGAGCGTGGACGTCGAGGCGGGCACGCCTCTTCTCTGGGCGCTGCGCGACGGGCTGGGGATACTGGGGCCGAAGTTCGGCTGCGGCATCGGCCAGTGTGGCGCCTGCACGGTCCATGTCGACGGCCAGCCGGTGCGCTCCTGCTCCTTCCCCATAGAGAGCGTCGGCGCGGCCAAGGTGGTCACCATCGAGGGGATCGGCGCCACCGCCAACGGCAAGAAGATCCAAGCCGCTTGGAGCGAGCTCGACGTCGCCCAGTGCGGCTACTGCCAGCCCGGCCAGATCATGTCGGCCACCGCCCTGCTGAACGCCACCCCCAAGCCCGCCGACGCCGACATCGACGCGGCGATGAGCGGCAACATCTGCCGCTGCGCCACCTACACCCGCATCCGCGCGGCGATCAAACAGGCCTCCGGCCAGAAGGTGGAGGCGTAAGATGGCTGACTGTTTCGCCGAGGGCGCCTCGCGCCGCGACCTGCTCAAGACCGGCGCCCTGGCCGGCGGGCTGTTCCTGTCCTTCAGCGTGGCCCCCAAGGCCGGCGCCGCCGAGCAGGGCGTCTCCAAGCTCAACGCCTATGTCAGCCTGACGCCTGACGGCAAGGTCACCATCGTGTCGAAGAACCCGGAGATCGGTCAGGGGATCAAGACCTCCCTGCCGATGATCATCGCCGAGGAGTTTGACGTCGACTGGGCCCAGGTCACCACCAAGCAGGCCGACGGCGACCCCGCCACCTATGGCCGCCAGTTCGCCGGCGGCAGTATGGCCACGCCCCTGCACTGGGACGAGCTGCGCCGGGTGGGCGCGGCGGGCCGGGCCATGATCGTGGCCGCCGCCGCCCAGACCTGGAACGTGCCGGCCGCCGACTGCACGACCCTGTCGGGCGTCGTCTATCACAAGGCCTCGGGCAAGAAGGCGACCTATGGCTCCCTGGCCGCCAAGGCTGCGACCCTGCCGGCTCCGGATCTCAAGACCGTGCCGCTGAAGGACCCCAAGGACTACCGCATCCTGGGCCGCTTCAAGCCGCAGGTGGACACCGCCGCCATTGTCAGCGGCAAGCCGCTGTTCGGCATCGATGTGGTGGCCCCGGGCATGCTGTACGCCACCTTCGAAAAGGCCCCGGTGTTCGGCGCCAAGGTGGCCAGCGCCGACCTGGCCGCCGCCAAGGGGGTGAAGGGCGTCCGCCAGGCCTTCGTGGTGGACGGCGGGACCGACCTTTCGGGCCTGGTGCCCGGCGTGGCGGTGGTGGCCGACAGCTGGTGGCAGGCGCGCAGGGGCCGCGAGAAGCTCAACGTCCAGTGGGCCGAGCACACCACCTCCAAGCAGTCCACCGCCGGCTACGACGCCCAGGCCCTGGCGCTGTCCAAGGCCGCGCCGCTGCGCACCGAGCGCAATGACGGCGACGTGGATGCGGCCATGAAGGCGGCGGCCAAGACGGTGGAGGCGGCCTACAGCTATCCCTTCATCGCCCACGCCGCCCTGGAGCCGATGAACTGCACGGCCCACTTCAAGGACGGCAAGCTGGAGATCTGGGCCCCGACCCAGAACCCGGAGGCCGGCCGCCAGTTGGTGGCCAAGACCCTTGGCATCGCGCCCGCCGACATCATCCTGCACATGACCCGCTGCGGCGGCGGCTTCGGGCGCAGGCTGGCCAACGACTACATGGTCCAGGCCGCCTGGATCGCCCGCGAGGCCAAGGCGCCGGTGAAGATGCTTTGGACCCGCGAAGACGACCTTCGCTACGACTACTACCGACCGGCGGGCTACCACTTCCTGTCAGGCGGCGTCGATGCGAGCGGAACGGTCACCGCCTGGCATGACCACTTCGTCAGCCTGGGGAGTGACGGCAAGGTCGCCTCCAGCGCTGGCATGTCGCCCACCGAGTTCCCGTCGCGGTTCGTGCCAAACTTCCGCTACGACCTGTCGCTGATCCCCTCCGGCGTGCCCACCGGCCCGCTGCGGGCGCCGGGCAGCAATGCGCTGGCCTTCGTCATGCAGTCCTTCATCGACGAGTTGGCCCATGCGGCAAACGCCGATCCCGTGGCCTTCCGGCTGAAGCTGCTGGGGGACGGGGCGATCATGGGGACCGCCGGTCAGAACGGCTACGCCGCCGACCGCATGCGCGGCGTGGTCAAGCTGGCGGCCGAGAAGTCCGGATGGGGCAAGACCAAGCTGCCCAGGGGAACCGGCATGGGGGTGGCCTTCCACTTCAGCCACATGGGCTATTTCGCCGAGGTGGTGCAGGCCAGCGTCGCCGCCGATGGCGCGGTGAAGGTGGACAAGGTCTGGGTGGCGGCCGATGTGGGCCGTCAGATCGTCAACCCGGCCGGCGCCATCAACCAGGTGCAGGGCTCGGTGCTCGACGGCCTGTCGGCGGCGCTGGGCCAGGTGATCACCATCGAGAGCGGGGCCGCCGTGCAGAGCAACTTCGCCGACTATCCGTTGTTGCGGATGGCCGACGCGCCGCCGGTGGAGGTGCATTTCCTGATCACCGACAACCCGCCCACCGGCCTGGGAGAACCCGCCCTGCCGCCGGCGCCGCCCGCCCTCTGCAACGCCATCTTCGCGGCCACGGGCAAGCGCATCCGCAGCCTGCCGATCAATACCGAGGCGTTGAAGAGCCTTTGATCCCTTATCGGCCCTGGCGTCTTTCGCCGGGGCCGTCGGACAGGTTAGGGTGGACTTGAAGACGCGGTATCAACCCGCGCGACGCGGGTGGAGACATGACGGAGACCCTTGAGCCGGCAGCGAAAGCGACCCGTGGTCCGACGCGCCGGTTCGAACAGCGCAAGACCGCCATCGTCGCCTCGGCTGTCGAGGTGCTGAACCGCAAGGGCGTGCGCGGGATGACGCTGGGCGAGGTGGCGGCCAGCCTGAATCTCGTGCCCACGGGGGTGATCTACTACTTCAAGAACAAGGAGGAGCTGGCGGCCGCCTGCTTCCTGAAGGGCGTGGACGCCTTCACCCAGTTCCTCGCCGCGGGCGAGACCGGCGCCGACGCGCGCGAGCGCCTGACCCGTTTCTTCGACGCCTATCTCGACTATCGCCGCCGGATGGCCTTGGCTGAGGTCGAGCCGCTGACGACCTTCAACGATGTGCGCGCCCTGAACTCCGCAGCCGTGAACGCCGCCTATGTGGACATGTTCCGCCGCGCCCGGGGTCTGTTGGTTGGGCCGGAGACCGCCAGCCTGACCCGGCTGGAGCTGAATGCCCGGACCCACATGCTGCTGTCAGAGATCTTCTGGGCGCCGGTCTGGCTGCACCGGCACGATCCCGAGGACTATGGCCGGGTGACCCAGCGCCTGCTGTCGATCACCGCCGACGGCCTGGCCGCGCCCGGCGCCGCCTGGAACCCCAGACCCTTGCCTGACCTGATCCCCGAGCCGCCGGAGGGTGGGGAGATTTCCAGCGAGCTGTTCCTGCGAGCGGCCACCGAACTGATCAACGAGGAGGGCTATCTCGGCGCCTCGGTGGAGAAGATCTCCGCGCGGCTGAACGTCACCAAGGGCGCCTTCTACCACCACAATGAGACCAAGGATGAACTGGTGGAGGCCTGTTTCGAGCGCACCATCGAGGTGATGCGCCGGGCGATCCGCCAGGCCGAGGCGGTCACCACCGACGGGCTGCAGACCCTGGCCACCGTGGCGACAGCTCTGGTGGAGTACCAAATGTCGGGCAATGCGCCGTTGCTGCGCACCTCGGCCCTGACCTCGGCGCCGGAGTCCATCCAGCCCAAGCTGGTGGCCAAGTTCGACCGTATCTCCGACCGCTTCGCCTCGCTGATCAGCGACGGTATCGCCGACGGCTCGATCCGACCCATCGACACCAATATCGGCGCCCAGGTGATCACCGCGGCCATCAACGCCGCCGCTGAACTGCGGCACTGGGCGGCGGCGGTGACGCCGGGCCAGGCGGTGAACCTCTACGTGCGCCCGCTGTTCGAAGGGCTGCTGTCGCCCCCGGTGCGCTAAATTTCAGAACCAATGAGACGGTCGAGAGCGGCCGCGAGAGGGTAGGGGACGTGAAGAAGCTTCTGATCGCCAACCGCGGCGAGATCGCCGTGCGTATCGCCCGCACCGCCGCCGAGATGGGGATCGCCACCGTGGCGGTCTATGCCGAGGATGACGCCGCCTCACTGCATACCCGCAAGGCCGACGCGGCCGTCGGGTTGAAGGGCTCGGGACCGGCCGCCTATCTCGACGGGGCGCAGATCCTGGCGGTGGCCAAGGCCGCCGGGGCCGACGCCATCCATCCGGGCTACGGCTTCCTCAGCGAGAACGCGGCCTTCGCTCGGGCCTGCGCCGAGGCGCGCGTGACCTTCGTGGGGCCGACCCCCGAAACCCTCGACCTGTTCGGCGACAAAGGGCAGGCGAGGGCGCTCGCCGCCCGTTGCGGCGTGCCGATCCTGCCGGGCACGGACGGGACCACGACGCTTGATCAGGCCAAGGCCTTCCTGGCGGGGCTGGGGACCGGCGGGGCGGTGATGGTCAAGGCGGTCTCCGGCGGCGGCGGACGAGGCATGCGTCCCGCCCGGTCGGTGGAAGAGCTGGAGCAGGCCTTCGAGCGTTGCGCCTCCGAAGCCCTGGCGGCCTTCGGCGACGGCGCGCTCTATGTGGAGCAGTTCCTGCCCAAGGCCCGCCATATCGAGGTGCAGATCCTCGGCGACGGGTCCACCGTCTCGCACCTGTGGGATCGCGAATGCAGCCTGCAGCGCCAGCGCCAGAAGGTCGTGGAGATCGCCCCGGCTTCCACCCTGCCCATGGCGATCCGTGAGCAGCTGTTCGAGGCCGCCGTGGCGCTCGGCCGCGCCGCCCACTATCGCAGCCTGGGGACTGTGGAGTTCCTGGTGGAGGTGGGCGAGAGCCCACGCCTGGTCTTCATTGAGGCCAATCCGCGCCTGCAGGTGGAGCACACCGTCACCGAGGAGGTGCTGGGCCTGGACCTGGTGCGCCTGCAGATCGAGGTGGCGCGGGGGGCAATAGCCTGGCCGACCTCAACCTGACCCAGGCGGAAGTCCCCACGCCGCGCGGGGTGGCCGTGCAGGCCCGGGTGAACCTGGAGACCATGAGCGCCGACGGCTCGGCGCGGCCGGCGGGCGGGGTGCTCTCGGCCTTCGAACCGCCCTCGGGTCCCGGCGTCCGGGTCGACGGCTTCGGCTATGCCGGCTACCGCACCAGCGCCCGCTACGACTCCCTGCTGGCCAAGCTGATCGTCCATGCGACCTCCGGCGGCCTGCCGGTCGCCGTCGCCAAGGCGCACCGCGCCCTGTCGGAATTCAAGATCGCGGGCGCGCCCACCAATATCGGCTTCCTGCAAAGCCTGCTGGCCCATCCGGCCGTGGCCGCCGGCGAGGTCCATACCCGCTTCATCGAGGAGACCATGGGCGAGCTGGCCGCCACGGCCGACGCCCCGAAGCTCTACTTCGAAGCCGCGGCCTCGGGCGGCGTCGCCAAGCGGGCTGGCGTGCAGATCGACACGGTCGATCCCCTCGCGGTCCTCGCGCTCGGCAAGGAAGAGCGTGTCGCCGTGGAGCACGAAGAGGATGAGGCCGAAGGTCCCGAGGGGACCAGGCCCCTGCGCGCGCCGCTGCAAGGCACCGTCATCGCGCTCTCCGTGGCGGTCGGCGAGACGGTCCGCGAGGGCCAGCCGCTGTTCATCATGGAAGCCATGAAGATGGAGCATGTGGTGGCCGCCGCCTTCTCCGGGGTGGTGCGTGAGATCACGGTGGCCCAGGGCGACACCGTCTTCGAGGACCATCCCCTGGCCTTCCTGGAGGAGGTGGAGATGGCGGGCGGGACCGGCGAGGCCGAGGAGGTCATCGACCTGGACTATATCCGCCCCGACCTGGCCGAGGTGCTGGAGCGCCAGCGCCTGACCCGCGACGAGGCCCGGCCCGAGGCTGTGGCCCGGCGGCGGAAGACGAAACAGCGGACCACGCGGGAGAACGTGGACGACCTCTGCGATGCGGGCACCTTCACCGAGTACGGTGCGCTCACCGTCGCCGCGCGCCGCCGCCGCAACACCCTCGACGAACTGATCGCCACCACGCCCGCCGACGGCATGGTCATGGGGCTGGGCCAGGTGAACGGCGACCGCTTTTCCGAGGACAAGGCCCGGGTCGCGGTCATGGCCTACGACTACACGGTGCTGGCCGGCACCCAGGGGGCGCACAACCACGAGAAGCTCGATCGGATGAGCGAGATCGCGCTGCGCTGGCGGGTCCCCACGGTGTTCTTCACCGAGGGCGGCGGCGGGCGGCCCGGCGACACCGAGGGCGGCGGCTTCACCCGGGGCTTCGAGTTCTGGGGTCGGCTGTCGGGCGCCGTGCCCCTGGTGGGGATCAATTCCGGCCGCTGTTTCGCGGGCAACGCCGCCATCCTCGGCTGCTGCGACGTGATCATCGCCACCAAGGATTCGGCGCTCGGCATGGGCGGTCCGGCCATGGTGGAGGGCGGCGGCCTGGGCGTGTTCCGGCCCGAGGAGATTGGCCCGCTGAAGGTCATGCAGGCCAACGGCACCATCGACGTGCTGGCCGAGAACGAGGCCGACGCCGTTCGCCTGGCCAAGCAGTACATCTCCTATTTCCAGGGCCCGGTCGCCGACTGGACCTGCGCCGATCAGCGGCTGCTGCGCCGCTCGATCCCGGAGAACCGGCTGCGGGTCTATGACGTGCGCAAGGTGATCGAACTGATCGCCGACGAGGGCTCGGTGCTGGAGCTGCGCCCCAAGTTCGGCCTGGCCATGGTCACCGCCTTCATCCGCATCGAGGGGCGGCCGGTCGGGGTGTTCGCCAACAACCCGCACCACATCGGCGGGGCCATCGACGCCGACGCCTCCGACAAGGCCGCCCGCTTCCTGCAGCTGTGCGAGGCCTTCGACATCCCGCTGCTGTCGCTGTCGGACACGCCGGGCAACATGGTGGGACCGGAGGCGGAGAAGACCGGCCTGATCCGTCACTGCTCGCGGCTGTTCGTGATCGGGGCCAACCTCACCGTGCCGATCTTCTCGGTGATCCTGCGAAAGAGCTATGGCCTGGGCGCCATCGCCATGACCGGGGGCAGCTATCAGGCCGCCATGTTCTGCGTCGCCTGGCCCACCGGCGAGTTCGGCGGCATGGGGCTGGAGGGCTCGGTGAAGCTGGGCTACCGCAACGAGCTGGCGGCGATCGCCGATCCAGTGGAGCGCAAGGCGAGCTTCGACGAGCGGGTGGCCCGCGCCTACGCCGCTGGCAAGGCCCTGGCCCGGGGCGCCGGGACCGACCTCGACGACGTCATCGACCCGGCAGACACGCGCCGCTGGGTGCTGGCGGGCCTTAAGTCCCTGCCGCCGGTTCCGCCCCGCACGGAAAAGAAGCTGCGCTGGATCGATTCCTGGTGAGGTCCCGCCCAGCTTGACCGCACGGGCCGCGCGAAGGACTGTGCGGCTTGGTTAACAGGAGGGCTGACACATGTTTCGATCCATCGCCGCGCTCCTGAGCGCCGCCCTGCTGCTGGCGGCTCCGGCGGCCGTTGCGCAATCGAGCCAGCCCACGCCCGTCGTGGCCGCCGGCCCCGCGCCGGCTGTCCCCTGGTGCCCGCCTGGCCAGACGAAGACCGCCGCCGGTACGTGCGTGGCTGCGGCGCCTGCGCCGGCCGCCAAGCCGGCCCCCACGGTTTATCAGACGGTGGGCGGTGTTCGCACGGCCGTCGCAGGTCCGGGCGCGGCGCTGGCGAAGTCGCAGACGCCGGTTCTCTCCGCCAAGCCGCCAACGCCAGTCCTCTCCGCCAAGCCCGTCGCGGCGCCGCCGACGACCTACGCCAAACCGCCCGCTGCAGCCCCGGCGATCGCCGCCTCGCCGATCCCGGCCGCCAAGCCGCTCACCATCGCGGTCGGAGAGCCGAACGGCGACTGCACGACCCGAGCGCCCAACCTGATCCATGACAGCCGCTCGCCCAGCGGCTGCGCCCCGTGCCCGGGCGGCCGCGTGCCCAACGCCGACCGCCAGGCCTGCGTCATTCCCATTCCCCGCCGGTATTGAGACCCGCCATGCGCACCCTGCTGATCTCCGCGACCCTGCTGGCCCTGGCCGGCGCCACGCCGGTCCTGGCCCAGTCCTACGCCCACGCGACGTCGCAGTATGACGACCGGCAGGACAGCCGCTACGAAGACCGTCAGGCGCCGCAGTCCTTTGATCGAGGCGGCCAGGCCTATGACGGACGCGGCGCCGCGCCCGGCGGCGATTATGGCTATCAAGACGCGGGCCAAGGCGGTGGCTACAGAGACCAAGGCGCCTATCGCCAGGACCGCTACCGCCCCGCCCCGCGCCACCACCACCGCCGGGCCAGCGCGGCTGTCAGCCGCTACACGGCCTCGGGCCGCCCGGTCTATTACAACGACGGCATGATCCGCACGGGCCGCGACTTCCCGGCCGGGACCGTGGGACTCAACGGGTACTGAGGGCTCGTCTTTCCTTCTCCCGCAAGGGGAGAAGGAAGCCGGGTGGCGAAACTGATCGGGTACCGTCCTAGTTCGGGATGTAGGTCCGCAGCACGTCCTCGATGATCCGTTCCAGTTGGCCGAGCGTGTTGCAGGGCTTGGCCACGTGGCAGAAGGGCAGGTAGCGCTGCATGACGCTGTCGCCCTGGCCCCAGTAGCTCTCGGGTTCGGGGTTCAGCCAGATCATGGCGCGGCAGCGCTTCTGGATCGTCGCGAACAGATCGACGCGGGGGTCGGCGTAGTTTGACCTGGCGTCGCCCAGGAAGATCACGGTGGTGTGGCGGTCGATCTGGTCGAGGTGCAGGTCGCAGAAGTCTTCCAGGCTCTTGCCGTAGTCGGTCTGCTGGAAGCCGATCTTCTTCAGGACCTCGACGATGGCGGTCTCGACCTTATGCTCGTCCATCACGTCGTTGACGCTGATCATCCGGCCGGAGAAGGCGAAGGCCTCCATGCGGTCGACCACCTCGTTCAAGCTATAAAGGAAGGTCAGCAGGAACTGGGCGGCGGCGGCGACGGATTTCGAGACGTCGCAGATGGCCACGATGTTCGGCTTCTCGACCTTCTTGGTCTTCCAGACGATCTCGAAGGGCATGCCGCCATAGGCCATGGACTTGCGCAGGGTGCGCCGCACGTCGAGATGGCCCAGCTGGGCCTTGCTGCGGCGGCGCGAATAGCGGTCTGCCAGCCGCTTGGCCATCTTCTTCACCAGGGCCTGCATCATCACCAGGTCAACCGGATCGATGCCGCCCTCGGCGTTCAGCGCCTTGCGAGCCAAGAGCTCCTCGCGGAGGTTCTTGCCGCTCTCCGAGGCATAGAGTTCATGCTGGCGGTCGACGAAACGCTGGGCCTCTTCGGTCAGCGCCTTCTTGCCGGACTCCAGGCGCGCGACCAGGGCCTGGCTGCGGGCGTCCTCCAGCTTCTTGGCCGCGGCGATGATCTGCTCGATCTCCGACAGTCCCATCTCCTCCAGCATCCGCCGGGTGAGGCGGCTGCGCTGGGTGGAGAGCCGGATGGAGGAGACCTGGGCCCGCTCGGCGGCGGCCTCCATGGCCTGGGCGAGCGCCGAGACGTCGCCGTTCAGCAGCATCTGGGCCAGTTCGGAGTTCTGGACTTCCGGCGGCAGACCCTCGGGCTCGCCGTCCTCGCCGGGCGGCGGTCCCTCCATCTGGAAGGTCTCGCGGGCGAAGAAAGTCTCGAAGGTCTCGTCGAAGCGGGTGACCTCGTCGGCGGTCTTGGCCAGGGTCGCACAGAGCGCGTCCTTGAACAGCTCGCGGTCGGAAAAGCCCACAGCGGCCACCGTCAGGTGCGCGTCGATCGCCTCGACGGGCGAGACCTTGACGTCCGCGGCCCTCAGGGCCCGGAGGAAGTCTTCCATCGCGCCTTGCATGGCGGGGCCCTCAGGCCAGGGGCCGGCGGATCAGCTCGACGATCTGCGGCTCCACGGAGGCGATGTCCTGCTCGAACTTGAGCAGCACGTTGAGACTGTCGCGCACGACCTCGCCGTCCAGGCTCTCGGCGTTGAGCAGGATGAGCGCGCGGGCCCAGTCCACGGTCTCGGAGATCGAGGGCGACTTGCGCAGGTCCAGCGTGCGCAGGGACTGCACGAAGCTCACCAGCTCGTGGGTCAGCTTGGCCTCGATGCCGGGGACGCGGCTGGCGACGATCTTCCGCTCCAGGGCGGCGTCGGGCAGGGGGATGTGCAGGTGCAGGCAGCGGCGCTTCAGGGCGTCGCCCAGATCGCGCACGTTGTTGGAGGTCAGGAAGACGATCGGCGGGGTCTTGGCCTTCAGCACGCCAAGCTCGGGGATCGAGACCTGATAGGCCGAGAGCACCTCCAGCAGGAAGGCTTCGAAGGCCTCATCGGACTTGTCGATTTCGTCGATCAACAGGACGCAGCCGTCGTCTTCCCGCAGCGCCTTCATCAGGGGGCGGGGCTCCAGGAACTGTTCGGAGAAGAACAGGTCGCCGATGCCGTGCAGGCGATCCATGGCCTCGTCCATGGTGCCGCCGGCCTCGGCCAGCTGAGCGCCCATGCGGTCCTTGAGGATCTGGGTGTAGAGCAGCTGCTTGCCGTACTTCCACTCGTACAGGGCCTTGGACTCGTCCAGGCCCTCGTAGCACTGCATGCGGATCAGCGGCAGGCCGAGCAGGGCGGCCGTCGACAGCGCCAGTTCGGTCTTGCCGACCCCGGCCGAGCCTTCCACCAGGATGGGCTTCTGCAGGTGCACGGCCATATAGAGGGCCGTGGCGATGCGGCGCGAGGCGATATAGCCGACGCCGGCCAGCCCTTCGATCAGGGCGTCCACCGAGGCCATGGGGCTGCTGGCAGCGGCCGAATATGCCGCCGTAGCTGAAAGGGTCAAAGTCGTAGCTTTCAAAAATTGGCGCAAAGCACGCCGGAGAGAACGTCAATGCCGCCAGTGTGCCAAGCCGCCCGCCCCTTGTGCAAGCCTTCGCGTGGTCGCGGGCGAGTCCGGGGGCGCTTTACCTGGGCTTCACACCCCTGAGTTATGGCTAACGTCATGCGCCTACTCCCGGCCCTCCTGCTTGGGCTGCTGGTGGCAGGCCCGGCCTGGGCCGGCGACCTGGCGGTCAGCCTGAAGACTCCGTCCGGCAAGCCGGTGGCGGAGGCCGTTGTCACGGTCGCTCTGGCGCCGGGCGTCCCACGCATGCCGATCAAGTTCCCCTGGGCCTACCGCATGGCCCAGAAGGACATGAGCTTTTCGCCTTTCGTCCTGGTGGTCCCGGTGGGGGCGGAGGTGGCCTTCCCCAACTTCGATCCGGTGCTGCACCACGTCTATTCCTTCTCGCCGGCCAAGCCCTTCGAGCTGAAGCTCTACGGCCGCGACGAGACCCGGAGGGTGAAGTTCGACCGCCTGGGCATCGTGGCGGTGGGCTGCAACATCCACGACGACATGACCGGCTACATCCGCGTCGTCGACACCCCCTTCGCGGCCAAGACCAATGCAGCCGGCGAGGCGGTGATCACCGGCCTGCCCGCCGGGCCGATCACCTTCACCGTCTGGCATCCCTATCTGAAGGCGCCCCGCAACGAGGTGGCCCACACCGCGGTGATTCCCGGCGCCGGCGCCGCGCGCCAGGGCCTGATGATCGACCTGCGCGCGCCGCCCATGAAGCACGGGGGCTACTGAGGTGGAGTTCGTGCTGCGCCGCCTGGCGATGTTCAAGTTCCTGCGCACCAAGCTGACCCTGCTGTACGCGGCGCTGTTCGGCGTGACCCTGATCCTGATCTCGGTGGCTGTATTCTCTGCCATTTCCAGCGCGGCCCAGCACCAGGTGCGCGGCGAACTGACCGCCTCGGGCACGGTATTCGACCGTGTCTGGTCGCTGCGATCGGAGCAATTGCGCCAGGGCGCCTCCCTGCTTAGCCGCGACTTCGGCTTCCGCGAAGCGGTGGCCACGCGCGACCATGCCACCATCGTCTCGGCCATGGAGAACCTGCGGGCCCGGCTGCGCATCGACCTGGCCTTCATTGTCGGCGTTGACGGCCAGGTGACCGCCGCAGACACCAGCCGCCTGAGCCTGCGCGCCGACGACCTGGTGGCGGCCATGTACGAGTCCGACTCGCCCTCAGGCATCTTCGTGCTGGACGGTACGCCCTACCAGATGATCGCCGTCCCGGTGATGTCGCCCGATCTGATCGGCTGGGTGGTTTTCGCCGCCCGCTTGGACCAGACCGAGATGACGGCCCTGGAGCGCCTGGCCGCCATTCCGCTGGACGCCAGCGTGGCGCACCACACCAAGGACGGCTGGGTCACTAGCGAGGCGATCAGCAAGGCCGATCTCGCCGATCTGGGCGCCTTCATCGACAAGGCCACTGCGGCCAAGAGCACCGCGCCGCGCACCCTGCAGACCTCGGCCGGCAAGGCCATCGCCCTGGTCAAACCCCTGCCGGTCCTGACCGGCGGCGAGACCGCCGACCTGGTGCTGAGCTATCCCCTGGCCCGCGCCTTTGGCCCCTATCGCCCACTGCTGGCGATCATCGCCGGGTCAAGCCTGCTGGGCCTGCTGCTGGTGATCTACGGCAGCTGGACCCTGGCCAAGAGCGTCACCCGCCCGATCTCGGCCCTAGACGAGGGCGCGCGGCGGCTGCAGCGGGGCGAGGACGCCCATGTGGCGGTCGACAGCCACGACGAGATCGGCCGCTTGGCCGAGAGCTTCAACATCATGGCTACCGAGATCCGCGAGCGCGAACGGCGGATCACCCACCTTGCCCACCACGACGCCGAGACCGGCCTGCCCAACCGCCTGTCCCTGGAAAAGGGCCTGGATATCCTTCGGCAGCCCGGGGACGACGGCCTGTTCATCGCCGTGCTGGGGGTTGATCGCTTCGCCCATGTACGCGGGGCCATCGGCTATGCGCCGGCCGCCCAGGTGATCCGCGAGGTCGGCGAACGGCTGGCCAGTCTGCAGCCGCGCGGCCTGGTGGCCAGGCTCTCCACCGACGTCCTGGCCCTGGCCTTCGAGGCGGCCGGCGAGAGCGCGGCCGAGGCCCTAATGCTGCACCTGCTGGGGGACCTGGAGCAGCCCCTGCACATCGGCGGCGACGCCATCGACGTGGCGCTCACTGTCGGCCTGGCGCCGGTGCGCCCGGGGGACCCGCCGGGCGCGGCCATCGAGCGGGCCAATATCGGCTTCGACCAGGCCCGGGGCAGCCGGCGCAAGATCGCCTTCTTCGACGCCGAGGCCTATGGCGACCCGTCCTCCAACCTGGCCCTGATGAGCGGCATGCTGTGGGCGATCCGCTCGGGCCATATAGAGCTCTACCACCAGCCCAAGTTCGACCTGCGTTCCCGCACCGTCAACGCTGTGGAAGGCCTGGTGCGCTGGCGCCATCCCACCCGTGGTCTGCTGCGACCCGACCTGTTCATCCCCATGGCCGAGGAGACCGGCCACATCCGCACCCTCACCGACTGGGTGCTGCGCCAGGCGATCGAGGATCAGGCCAAGCTCGCCAAGCAGGGCCACATGGTCGAGATGTCGGTGAACATCTCCGGCCGCCTGCTGGGCGACCGTGACTTCGCCGACCTGGTGGACCGCCTGGCGCCCACGGCGGTGGGGAAGCTGTGCTTCGAGATCACCGAGACCGCCGTCATCGAGAACCCGGACATCGCGTTTGAGGTCCTGGACCGCTTCCGCGAGGCCGGGGTCTCGATCTCAATCGACGACTTCGGCACCGGCCTGTCGTCGCTGGCCTATCTCAAGCAGATCCGCGGCCAGGAGCTGAAGATCGACCGCTCGCTGATCAAGGACGTCACCGAGAGCCAGCGCGACGCCCTGATTGTGCGCTCCACCATCGACCTGGCCCACAGCCTGGGCCTGAAGGTCACGGCCGAGGGGGTGGAGAAGGCCGATGCTTTCCAACTGCTGGCGGCCATGGGCTGTGACGCCATCCAGGGCTACCTGATCGCCAAGCCCCAGCCCCTCAATGAACTTTTGATCTTTCTGCGCGACGATCACGAGACGAAACGCAGCTTCGGCTGACGGGGGACGCCGTGAGGCAGGCAGTGGCAGGGGTCGGCGTGGTCCTGCTGGCGTTCGGCGCCGGGACCGCCCACGCGCAATCCAACATCTTCGGGCCAGAGACCCTGCACGGGATCGCCGACCTGCGGCTGTCGGCGGCCAATGGCGAGACCAGCTGGCTGGACGGCGGGACCGGCAAGACCAGCGCCTCGGGCGATGATGACGGCCTCTCGCTGGCGGGCGCCGCCCTGGAATGGAAGCCGCGCTTCAACTTCGCCTTCAGCGGCGTGGTCACCGCCGAGCTGCAGCCCAGGCTCGACCCGCAGGTCGATATCGGCGAGGCCTATCTGAAGTTCCGCGGACCGCCCGCGTCCTGGGGCCGGGTCTCGGGCCGCGCGGGCCTGTTCTATCCGCCGGTCTCCATGGAGCACGACGGGATCGCCTGGACCAACCCTGACATGCTGACCGCCTCGGCGATCAACAGCTGGATCGGCGAAGAGGTGAAGGTGGGTGGCGCGGAGGCCACCCTGGACCACCGGTTCGGCGACCATGAAGTCTCGGCGACGGTGGGAGTCTTCGGCTGGAACGACACCGCCGGCACGCTGCTGACCTTCCGAGGCTGGGCCCTGCACGAGGTGAAGACCGGCGCCGGTACCGAGTTCGAGCTGCCGCCGCTGTCGGCCTACATGGCGCCCAAGCAGGCGCCCGACACCTATCCGGTTCTGGAGCTGGACAACCGCGCGGGCTTCTACGGCCGTCTGGAGTGGCGCCCGCCCGCGCCGGTGGTGCTGAACGCCACCTATTACGACAACGCTGGCGACCGCATCGCCGTGCAGGACAAGCAGTGGGCCTGGGAGACGCGGTTCCTGAATGTCGGGGCCAAGATCCAGGTGGATGAGCGGACCAGAATCCTGGCCCAGGCCCTGTCCGGCGAGACCCTGATGGGCTATCGCGCGGCCGGCGGCCACTGGGTGGATATGGGCTTCCACGCCGCCTACCTGATGGCCAGCCGCAGCTATGGCGACAACCAGCTCTCGGCCCGGGCCGACTGGTTCGAGACCAACGACCGCACCTACAAGGTCGCCGACAACAATGACGAGACCGGCTGGGCCCTGGCCGCGGCCTGGCGCCAGCACCTCAACGACCACGCGTCCCTGGTGTTCGAGGCCCTGCATGTGCAGAGCGACCGGCCCGCCCGCGTGCTTGCGGGTGTCGCGCCCAAGCAAGACCAGACGGTGCTGCAGTCGGCGTTGCGGCTGAGTTTCTAGGCGGACGCGGCCCGCCCCTTTCCGCTCGTCCCGGCGAAGGCCGGGATCCAGGTGAAGCCCACTCCGATCTCAGGAGAAACCGAAGGTCCGCGTGGGACGATCTCTTGCGGCTCTGAATGAATCTGGGTCCCGGCCTTCGCCGGGATGAGCGGGAATTTAGTGGATCATGCTCATCGCGCCAGGCGCGGGGCGCAGGTCGACGCTGACGTCCTGGCGGCCGCCGGCGGCGGGGATGGCGATGGTCTTCACGACTTGGTTCTTGGCGGTCTTCACATAGGGCTGCCAGACGGTCATGACGGCGTTTCCGGCCGGCGCGTTGCGGATCAGGGCGAAGCCGTCGGCGCCGGTCTTGGCGGCGTAGGCGGTGTCCACCACCACCACATAGGCGATCATCTGGTCGTGGATGTTGCAGCCCAGGGCCACGACGCCGGCCTTGTCGAACAGCACGCTGCGGCTCTCGTCGCGGCCGTAGAGCTTCAGCTCGAACTTCTTGGTGGGCGAGAACGAATAGACGTGGTGACGGACATTGTCCTTGTTCGGGAAGTTCACATTGCTGCCCACCGGCACGATCAGCACGAAGGGGTTGAAGCTGATATTCTGCTGGGCCACCGAATAGGGCCAGGTGAACTTGATCGGAGCGCCCGGCGCCCCTCCCGCCGCGGGCTTCAGGGTGACCACCGCGTCCTTCACCGGCTGGCCCTGCGCGTTGCGCACCACCACGGAGAGGTCCCCGGCCAGGGCCTTGGAGGAGAGGGACAGGGCGGCCAGGGCCGACAGGATCAGTGCGCGCATGAGGCCAGCATCGCCCACGCCCGTCGCCGTGGGGTTAACGCCGCGCCGGTCTAACTTGTCGCAGGGGGGAGATGTGGCGGGCTCAGGGGTGAACCTTCCATCAACAGGTCTGCTGCATGCATTCCATAGGCGCACCGCCGAGTGTCGGGATGCTGAGGCACGGGGAAGGGTTGATGACAAACAAAGCGCGGGTGGCTGCACTCGCCCTGGGTCTGGTCATGGTGGCAAGTCTCGCCCAGGCCGCAGACATGGAAACCAGCGGCAAGCTCTTGCTGACCGGCGGGGTCACCAATGTCGAGGGCGCGGGCGGCGGCGGCCTGGCCACCTGGGCCACCATCACCGGCTATGAGACCGTGGACGAGTGGGGTGCCAACGCCCACGCCACCCTGGTCCAGCTGCCCGACTACCAGTTCCGCGCCGGCGGCGTGTCGGTGGGCTTCTACGATCGCGTCGAGGTCTCCTACACCCGCCAGTCCTTCGACACCGGCGACACCGGCGCCAAGCTCGGCCTTGGCCAGGGCTTGACCTTCAACCAGGATATCGTCGGCGCGAAGGTCCGCGTCCTGGGCGACGCCGTCTACGCCCAGGACAGCTGGGTCCCGCAGGTCGCGGTCGGTGTGCAGTGGAAGAAGAACGACAAGGACGCCATCATCAAGGCCATCGGCGGCAAGGATGACTCAGGCGTCGACTACTACGTCGCCGCCACCAAGGTGCTGCTGAACCAGAGTCTGGTGCTGAGCGGCGCCCTGCGCGCCACCAAGGCCAACCAGACCGGCCTGCTGGGCTTCGGTGGCGCCAAGAACGACGACTACAAGGTCCAGTTCGAGGGCTCCGCCGGCTACCTGGTCTCCAAGCGCCTGCTGATCGGGGCGGAGTATCGAACCAAGCCTGACAACCTGGCTGGCCTGAAGGAGGACGACTGGGTCGACCTGTTCGCCGCCTACGCCTTCAACAAGAACCTCTCGGTCACCGCGGCCTATGCCGACCTCGGGACCATCGCCACCTTCAAGGACCAGCGCGGTCTCTACCTCTCCATCCAGGCAGGCTTCTGATGTCGAACCTCCGTACCCTGATTATCGCCGCAGGCCTGACCGCCGCCACCCTCCCGGCCTTCGCCGAGGAAAGGCCGGTCGATCCCTACTCCCAGTCCAACGCCAACGCCGGGGCGACCCCGTTCACGGGCGAGCAGATGCTGGCGGCCTTCCACGGCCGCGAGGGCGTGGCCCGCATCGTCGACGGCGCCCTGGATCGCAGCGTCGCCGATCCGAAGCTGGAGGAGATCTTCCACGCCACCGACATGGAGCGCCTGCGCCGCACCCTGAAGGAGCAGATCGCCTACCTGCTGGGGGCGCCGGTGGACTATACGGGCCGCGACATGAAGACCACCCACAAGGACCAGGGGGTCAACACCGCCGAGTTCAACATCCTCGTCGAGCACCTGCAGCAGGCCATGGACAAGGAAGGCGTCGCCTATCGCTACCAGAACCAGCTGCTGGCCAAGCTGGCCCCCATGAAGCGCGACGTCGTCACGCGCTGAGAGGGTGGCGCAGATACAAGAAAGGCCCGGGCGAGCGCCCGGGCCTTTTTCGTTTGGATGTAAGGCGTCCCTAGTACTTCAGGGTCACCGTGGCCATCACGGTGCGCGGGGCGCCGAAATAGGCCGTGCGAATGCCGCCCACCGAGGAGAACTCCTGGGCGTCGGTCTTGTAGACCTCGTCAGCGAGATTCTTACCGTAGATCCCGGCCGACAGGTTCCGCTCCGAGTTCTCCCAGACGATCTGCGCGTCGTAGAGCCAGTAGCTCGGCTGGAAGATGCCGGGGAAACGAACCCGGGTGGTCAGGTTGGCATTGTCGATGGCCAGCGCCATCTCCGAGCGGTAGCGGGCCTGGGCGCCGACGCTGACGAAGCCGGTGTCGCCGAGATCCCACTCGTAGCGGCCGGCCAGGCGGGCCGTCCATTCCGGCGAGAAGGCCGGGGTCTGCCACGAACGGTCCAGGGTGGTGAAGCCAGTGGCCGGGGCCACGGCGGCGCGCTGTTCGGAGAATTCTCCGTACTCGGCGTGCAGATAGCCCACCTCGGCGTTCAGGCTGAGGCCGGCGATCGGGTTGGCCGCCAGTTCCAGTTCGGCCCCGTAGATCTTCAGCTGGCCGGCATTGAGCACCGTGAAGTCTATGGCCGGGATCGGCTGGGTCGGCGAGGTGACCGAGTGGCCGACGCGGGCCTGGAAGTCCTGGTAGTCGTTGTAGAAGACCGTGAAGTTGGCCCGGGCGCGCTTGTCGAACAATTCGGTCTTCACGCCGGCCTCGTAGGAGATGGCGGTCTCGGGCGCGTAGGGCTGTTCCTCGCCCGGCGTGTTGGCGCGGCCGTTGAAGCCGCCCGACTTGAAGCCCTTGGAGACGCGGCCGTAGAAGAACACATCGTCCGTAGCCTGGTAGTCTAGGCTGACCATCGGCGAGACGTCGTCCCAGGTCTCCTGGGCCTTGAAGGCGAAGGTCCCGTTCAGCGCGCCCAGGGTCGAGAAGGTCGAGGTGGTGCGGGCGTACTTCTTCTCTTCGTTGGTGTAGCGGACGCCGGCCGACAGCCGCAGCTGTTCGGTGAGCGCGTAGCTGGCGTTGGCGTAGGCCGCCCAGCTGGTGGTCTTCAGGTCGTCGTCCACCGTGCGCAGGAAGCTGAAGGGCGCGGTAAAGGCGCTGGCGTAGGCTTCCTGATGGGACTTCACGTTTTCCCGCAGGTAGTAGACGCCGCCGACGACCTGCCAGGGGCCTTCGTTGTAGGCCAGCTGCAGTTCCTCGCTCGCCTGGTCCTGGTCGACCGAGACCCGGGCGTCGGTGAGCTGCAGGGCGGTGGCGTCGAAGTCGATATAGTCGTCGCTGTCGAGGTTGCGGTAGGCGGTGATCGATTTCAGCGACAGGCTGTCGGTGAGGTCGTAGCCGACCGTGACGGCGGCGCCCCAATGCTCGAAACGGGTCTCGTTGGGCAGGCCCGGCGTCGTCGTGGTTCGGAAGTTGTATTCCGGAATGGCCAGCGGGACCGGATACAGCACCGGGCCGAAGGCCGAGGTCAGGCTGTTCTGGGCCTGGCCGACGGTGAGGCCGGACTTATCCTTGGTGTAGTCGGCCGAGGCGTTGACGCGGAACCGGTCGTTGGGCGTCCAGGCCAGGGCCACCCGGCTCGCGAAGGTGTGCTTGTCGTTGTATTCCTGGCCGTTGACCGGGTCTGTGACGTAGCCGCCGCGGGCCGAGCCCATGGCCGCGAAGCCCAGCGCCAGGGTGTCGCTGACCGGGCCGGAAAGGGCGAGCTTGGCTTCGAACAGGTCGTAGTTGCCCACGCTGACCGAGCTCTGCGAACGGACGGTCTGGTCGGGCTGGCGGCTCACCAGCTTCAGGGCGCCGCCGATGGTGTTCTTGCCGTAGAGCGTGCCCTGCGGGCCGCGCAGCACCTCGACGCGGGCCAGGTCCAGCAGGTCGAACTGGGTGCCGCGGATACGGCTGTAATAGACGTCGTCCACATAGACCCCGACCGCGGGGTCGAAGGTCTGCAGGGCGTCGGGCTGGCCGATGCCGCGGATATATATGTTGGTGGAGTTGGACGATGCGCGGCCCTGGACCAGGTTCAGGTTCGGCACGGCGCCCTGTAGGTCGGTGATGGCCGTGGCGCCCTGGCGCTGCAGGGTCTCGGCGGAGAAGGCCGAGATGGCGACCGGGGTGGACTGCAGGTTTTCCTCGACGCGACGGGCGGTGACCACCAGCTCTTCGACCGTGCCGGGGGTAGCGGTTTGTGCGTAGCCCTGGCCGGCGAGAACGCTCCAGGCCGCGCCCGCGGCGAGCGCGAGCTTCCAATTGGATTGCATGTGTCCCTCCCATGGCGCCCGGACGGACGCCTCATTGAGCGTGACCGTGACCCGGCGTCAGGGGCGGCGTCAATTATTCATTCACCGTAGAGTGAATTTCGGACCAGACGCTTTTCGACCGATGCAAGCGGGCCACAGGGCCTTCCGCATGCGTCAGCTTGCGGCGGCGAAATAGGCGTCCAGCGCGGCCATGGACTGGGGCTCTTCCAGGGTCGGGGCGTGGCCGACGCCGGGGATGTCGACCCGGACCGTGTGCGGGATAAGGGCGCTCATCCGATCCGCCACAGCAGGTTCCAGAATGTCGGAGTCGGCGCCGCGCACCAGCAACAGCGGCTTGGCCGTGGCCATGCTGATAAACAGCGGCCAGAGGTCAGGCGCGGGCATGGCGGGCGCCGAGGTGGGAGCGACCTTGAAGACGTCGGAGATGGCTGGGTCATAGTCCAGAGCGAATCCCTTATCCGTCTCTCGGAACACCCGCCGGGCGAAGCGGTCCCAGTCGGCGTCGGTCAGGCTGGGCAGGGCCTCGCCGTTGACGGACCTGGCGTAGGCCGCAGCGTCCGCCCAACTCGCAACCTGCGGCGCGCCGCCCACATAGCCTGCGATCCTGGCCAGGCCCGCCGCGCCGACCTCCGGCCCGACGTCGTTCAGCACCACGCCTGCGATAAGGTCCGGGCGTAGGGCCGACAGGGTCAGGGTGATCAGCCCGCCCATGGAGGTGCCGATGAAGTGGGCGCGGCTGATCCCACTCTGCTCCAGCAGGGCGATGACGTCGCCCGCATAGACCAGCGGATTGTAGTTGAGCGGATTGGGATCCCAGGCCGAACGCCCGCGGCCCCGAACGTCCAGGGCCAGGACCCGGCGACCGGCGGCCGCGATACGCGGGGCGACGACCTCGAAGTCCCGGGAATTGCGGGTCAGGCCGTGCAGGCAAACCACCGCGGTCCGGGCCGCTCCGTCGGCGGGGGGGTAGTCCCGTGCAAACAGGGGGAGGCCGTCGGCGCTGTTCCATGTTCTCATCGCGGCTTCGGTCATGGCGGGCTCCTGCTGTAGGAGGACAGCACGCCGAGCCGGGGTTCAAGTCAATCACTCAGCGTTGAATGAACATTGACATGCCAACCGCGCGCGTCACGCTCCGGGATCGCCTTTGAGACTTAGGCGCGTCGCGCCATACTCAAAGCGCGAACCGTTGGGGAAGACGCCACATGGCGACCGCGCTGCAGTCCAAGGCGCCGGGCAAGACCCGGGCCCAGAAGAGCTTCGAGACCAGTGAGCGCATCCTCGACGTGGCCGAGGCCGCGTTCTCCCGTCACGGCTTCGACGGGGTCACCCTGCGGGCGGTGGCCAAGAAGGCCAAGGTCGATACCGCCCTGTTGCACTACTATTTCGACTCCAAGAAGGGCCTGTTCGACGCCGTCTTCCTGCGCCGCGCCGAGGTGCTGAACAAGGACCGCATGGAGGCGATGGACCGCTATGAGGCCGAGGCCGGCGACAACATCACGGTGGAGGGCGCGGTGGCGGCCTTCCTCAACCCGGTGCTGGAGCGCTGCGCCAACGCCGGTCCCGAATGGCGCGCCTATTTCGCCCTGGTCGGGGTGGTCAACAACACGCCGGTCTGGGGCGGCGAGACCATGACCCGCTACTTCGATCCGGTCATCCACCGCCTGATCCGGGTGGTGCGCCGGGCCCTGCCCTATGCGCGGGAGGAGGACCTGTTCTGGTCCTACCACATGCTGTCGGGCAGCCTGACCCTGACGCTCGCCGAGACCGGCCGCATCGACACCCTGTCCAAGGGCCTCTGCCGCTCGGAAGACATCGCCGCCGTCACCCCGCGGATGATCGCCTATGCGGCCGCGGGGTTCCGGGCGGTGTGTAAGAGCTAAGCCCTAAAGTCCATAGGGCCGGTAGGGCCCGGCGATCAGCTGCTCGAACACGCCCATGCCCTTCATCGGCTCTTCGCCCGGCGTGGTGAAGGTCACGCGGCTGAGCGCCTGTATGTGCCAGTTCTCGGGGCTGGCCATGTTCGTGGCGGCCAGGTCGATGTCTTCGCGGGCGACGGCCAGGTCGCCCTTGTAGCCGCCGTGCCGCCATTCCGGATGACCATAGCCGATGCCGCGCATCAGGAAGGTCAGGAAGGGCTCGAACGTCACGCTGGCTGAACCCTGGGCCAGCGGGATGTTCAAGGTCCCACCCTGGGCGTGGCGGGTGCCGGGGATCATGGTCACATCGTCGATCTTCGCATGCTCGCTGTGATAGCCGCCGCCCTCGCCCGCGCCGTCGGGCAGGATCACCGCCCGGGTGTTCCAGGGGGCGCCGTCGGAGTCGGCGTTGACGTGGAAGAAGACGCTGCGGTCGGCGAAGTTCAGCGGGGTCCACTGCCAGAAGAAGCCGGTGATGGTCTGCGGCACGGCCGGCTGCGGATCGGGCGCGCCGATCGGCCGGATGCCCCAGGAGCGGTCACGGGTGCCGACGCTGCCGGCCGCCAGGGTGACGCGCTTGCCGTCCACCTCGATCCAGCCGGTGCAGCGGACGTTCTGGGTCAGGCGGGTATAGTCCATGAAGGCGCGGGGCCCGTTGCGGCGGGTGAAACGCGGCTCCTCGATGGGGAAGGTGCGGCCCTCGAAGACGAGCTCCGCGGCGACGCCCTCCGACAAGGCGACGGTCACTTTCAGCTTCTGCAGGGGCTCCAGCACCTCAATGGTGATCGGCCCGCAGGCAAGCTCCATCCGCTCGCTGTTCAGAACGCGGCTGACATGGAGGCAGTGCTCCACTCCGTCGCGCACCACGGCGAAGTGGGCGTCGGCGATGTTGAGGTTGGGATAGACCCCGAAGGCGACGGCGAAGAACTCGGTCCCGTCCGGCTGGTAGCCGTTGAAGAAATAGCGGTCGTAGAAGTTCCGGTCGGTGCCCGAATAGGCGATCGGATCCGGAGTCTGGTGGATCGGGAAATCGTCGGCCTTGGTGAGCATGGGCGTATCCTCCGGGCGCGTGTTTTCGTTGTCGGTATTGCCGCCGCGCGTGTCAGGGCAGTATCAAGTGAACAAAGATAACAAGACAAGGGAGAGCGTCGATTGCTGCCCTCGCGTAAGCTTACGTAGGGGCGACAAGCGGCCAGGCGAAGATGAGCGCAGCCGACGTCCTGATTCCGCAATCCCGAGCCGACACGCTGGTCGATCCGACCGCCTATGCGGACGGCCGCATCCACGAAACCTACGCCTGGCTGCGCGCCAACAACCCCTTCGGCAAGGCGCAGATCGAGGGCGTCGAGCCCTTCTGGGTGACGACCAGGCACGCCGACATCCTGGAGATCAGCCGCCAGAACGCCCTGTTCTCCAACGGTGAGAAGTCGCCCACCATGGTCAGCCAGGAGGCCGACGCCCGCATCCGGGAAATGACCGGCGGCAGCCCGCACCTGCTGCGCACCCTGATCCACATGGATCAGCCCGATCACATGAAATACCGCGTCCTGACCCAGGCCTGGTTCCTGCCGCAGAACCTGCGCAGCATGGAGGACCGCATCCGCAAGATCGCGCGGGCCGCCGTCGACAAGATGGCCGCCAAGGGCGGGGCATGCGACTTCGTCAGTGAGGTGGCCCTGCACTACCCCCTGCATGTGATCATGGAGATCATGGGCGTGCCGGAGGAAGACGAGGGCCGCATGCTGATGCTGACCCAGGAGCTGTTCGGCGCCACCGATCCCGAGTTGAGCCGCAAGGACGGGGAAGCGGAGGCCGCCGACCCCACAAAGATCGACATGGGGGTGCTCACCGACTTCATCACCTATTTCAGCCAGTTCTCGGAGTCCAAGCGGGCCAACCCCAGCGATGACCTGGGCAGCCTGATCGCCAACTCCAAGATCGACGGCGAGCCGATCAGCCACTTCGAGGCGATGAGCTACTACATCATCGTCGCCACCGCGGGCCACGACACCACCTCGTCCTCCACCGCCGGCGCCATCTGGGGCCTGGCCGAGAACCCCGGCGAGCTGGCCAAGCTGCAGGCCAACCCGGCCCTGATCCCGGGCCTGGTGGACGAGAGCATCCGCTGGATCACCCCGGTGAAAACCTTCATGCGCACCGCCATGCAGGACACCGAGATCGGCGGCCGCAAGCTCAGCAAGGGCGACTGGCTGATGCTCTGCTACGCCTCGGGCAACCGCGACGAGGCGGTGTTCACCGACCCCAACGCCTTCCGGGTCGACCGCAGCCCCAACAAGCACCTGGCCTTCGGCTATGGCGCTCACCTGTGCCTGGGCCAGCACCTGGCCAAGATGGAGATGCGCATCCTCTGGGAGGAGATGATCCCGCGCCTGAAGTCGCTGGAACTGGCGGGCGTTCCGGCCCAGTCCCAGGCGGTGTTCGTTAACGGTCCCAAGCGCCTGCCGATCCGCTTCGAGATGGCATGAATGAGCCACCCCCTCGAACCCCGTATCGCGGCCTATATCGCGGGCCGGATGCCCGACGCGACCGACGTCGCCGTCCGCGATCTCGCCCGCATTTCCGGCGGCGCCTCGCGGGAGACCTACCGCTTCGTGGGGTCCTGGGTGGAGGGTGGCCAGGCCCGCGAGCGCAAGCTGATCCTGCGCCGTGATCCGCCCGCCAGCCTGATCGACACCGAGCGCCGCATCGAATTCGAGGCCTATCGCGCCTTCCACGGGACCAGCGTTCCGGCGCCGGAGATGCTGTGGCTGGAGGAGGGCGACGGGCCGCTCGACCACCCCTTCTTCATCGCCGAGGAGATCGCGGGCTTCCAGGCCGGGCCTGGCCTGCTGTGGGCCGCGCCCTATCTCGACAGCCACGCCCGGCTGGCCGAGCGCAAGTGGACCATCCTGGGCGAGATCGCCAAGGCCGATCCGGTGGCCAACGGCCTGGCGCAGGTCATGCCGGCGGTCGCGGCCGCGGACTGCTGGAACCGCGAACTCACCTATTGGGAAGAGGTCCTCAACGACGACGAGGCCGAGCCCCTGCCGATCATCCGGGCTGCCATCCGATGGCTGCGCGCCAACCCGCCGCCGCCGGCCCAGAAGGTCGGCGTGGTGCACGGCGACTACCGCACCGGCAACTTCCTCTATGACACGGAAGGGCAGATCCACGGCATCCTCGACTGGGAGATGGCCCACCTGGGCGATCCCTTGGAGGACCTGGGCTGGAGCCTGAATCCGATCTGGACCTTCGGCCGCGGCCTGGCCGGGGGCCTGGTTCCAGACAACGAGGCGGTCGCCATCTGGGAACGGGCCAGCGGCCTGAAAGCCGACCCCGCCGCCCTGCACTGGTGGACCCTGTTCAACTGCGTGAAGGGCCAGGCGATCTGGGTCTCCAGCGCCCGGGCCTGGCTGGACGGCGGCAACCGCGAACCCATCATGGTCTATCCCGCCTGGGCCATGACCAACGCCCAGGACCGGGCCACGCTGCACGTCATGGGGCGCCTATGATCCCTTCCGTTCCCGCCGTCCTCGTCGACCTGGCCGGCAAGGTGATGGCCAGCGCCGCGCCTGACATGAACCCCACCGACCGGGCCAGCACCCTGGGTCTCTCGGCCCTGCTGATGGGCCTGGCAGCCGAGGGCCTGGACAGCGCCGCCCATCACTTGGTGATGGAGAACCGCGCCTTCCGGACCTTGCTGGCCAAGGGTGCGGCCTATGCCCCGCCGCCGGTGGAGCATGCCGAGGACGACTTCCGGCTCTCGGCCCTGGCCGCCGAGAACGGCCGGCTGCGGGCGGCCCTCATCGTCCTGCAGACCACCGTCGAGGGCCGCGACGAGCCCATGAACGACGCCATCTGGGCCGAGCTCCTGGCTTCCACCGAACGGCGTAAGACCCAGGGGTCAGCGGTCTAGGGGTTGAGAGCCCGGGGTTGCGAAGCTCCAACCTCGGGCCGGTTTCGGGTCATGGGCGACCGGTCCGGCGCGGCCGAGGTGGTCACGCGGCCGGCCGCGAGAAGTCCGGCCCCTCGAGGAAGCGGCTTCCCCGCCCCGAGGAAATGGCATGGACAATTTACATGCGCGAATTCGCCGCAGTCCGCGCACGACCCGCAAGTGCAGGCTCAGCCTGGGACTCGGATAGCGTGGTGGCGCTTCAGACAGGCTGCGGCCAAGCTTGGCCTTAGCGCGCCCTTCCGGCTGCGAGGCAGGGAGATCAGGTTGAGCAAGGCGCAGACTCTTGAGCGGCTCAAGGCCCGTCGCCTGACGATGCTGGCCCAGGCCGAGGAGATGGCACAGCTGGGCACCTGGGCCTGGGACGTCGCCAGCGACCAGACCACCTGGTCGAAGGCCACCTATGACATCCACGGTTTCGACCGCGACCAGGCGCCCCCCGACCTGGCCGGCGTCCTGGCGATCTATCACCCGGAGGACGCCGCGCTGCTCGCGCGGATGGTCGACGAGGCGGTTCGCGAAGGGACCAATTACGCCCTGCAGGCGCGGATCTACCGGCCGGACGGGAGCCTGCGCCACGTGGTGGCCCGCGGCGCCGCCGAACGGGGGCCGGGGGGAGAGGTCATTGGCCTCTTCGGAACCTTTATCGATGTCACCTCCCTGAAGCTGGCCGACGATGAGGTGCGCCGCAGTGAAGCCCTCCACCGGCACCTGATGGAGAACGCCCGCGACATCTTCGTCCGCGAGAGCCCGGAAGGGGTGATCCTGGAGGCGTCGGCCGGATGCCGTGCGCTCGGCTACGAGCCGGAGGAGCTGGTGGGGGTCAACGTCGTGAGCTTGATTCACCGCGGGGATCTGGAAACCCTTCGGGCGGCCCATGAAGCCAATCGCGCCGAAGACCCGACCGACCGCGATCGCGAGTACCGCGTGCGAGCCAAGGACGGCCACTACGTCTGGCTTCAGGGCAGTGCGATCCCGGTTCGGGACGCTGACGGCGGGGTCCGGGAAGTCGTCAGCATTGTCCGAAATATCAATGACTACCGGTTGAGCCGGGACGCCCTGGCGGTCAGCGAAACGCGCTACCGGCTGATCACCGAACAGATCACCGATGTCGTCGCCTGCTGCAACCCCGAAGGACTGGTGACCTTCGTCTCCCCCTCGATCGAGGCGCTCGTTGGTCACCGGCCCGAGGAGCTGGTCGGCGGTGATTCCATGCGGTTCATTCATCCCGATGACAAGAAGGCTGTCCGCCGGGCCGTCGCCGCCTATGTGGCCAAGGGGCCCGGTGCGCCATCCCCCAGCATCGAGTACCGTGCGGTGCGCAAGGACGGTCAGGTGATCTGGCTCGAGGGCCATCCCGTGGCGATCTACGATGCAGTCACCGGCGCCCTCCTTGAGCTGCAGGATTGCACACGAGACATCTCCGCTCGCAAGGCGCTGGAGGCTGACCTCGGCGCGGCGCGGGACGCCGCCGAGGCCGCCGCCGCGGTAAAGTCGGCCTTCCTGGCCAATATGAGCCATGAGATCCGCACTCCGCTGACCGCGATCCTGGGCTATTCTGACCTCTTGACCGCCCAGTCCGGCCTGGACGGCGTCGGCCGTCGGCACCTGGAGCGCATCCGGGCCGGCAGCCAGGCCCTGCTGTCGATCGTCAATGACGTGCTCGACTTCTCCAAGCTGGAGGCCCAGCAGGCCGAGATCGCGCCAGAGCCCGTCGCGATCGCCAAGATGACCGAGGAGGCGCTCGCCCTGTTCTCACCCCAGGCCCAGGACAAGGGGCTGGACCTTACCTTCGAGGTGGACGGCCCGTTGCCAGCCCACCTGATGGTCGATCCCCACCGGCTGCGGCAGATCCTGTTCAACCTGATCGGCAATGCGGTGAAGTTCACGGTGGCAGGCGAGGTGCGCCTGAAGGTGGCCTATGCCGCCGACCTCGAGCGGCTTCACCTTTTCGTCGCCGACACCGGGCCGGGAATGGACGCTATCCAGACCGCGCGGCTGTTCCAGCGCTTCTCCCAGGTGGACGCAGCCTCCACCCGCAAGCATGGCGGCACCGGGCTGGGCTTGGCGATCTGCAAGGGCCTGGCCGAGGCCATGGGCGGCGGGGTCAGCGTCGAGAGCACGCCGGGCCAGGGTTCGGTCTTCCATGTCCACCTTTGGGCGCCGGTCACGGACCTGTCGGGACCGTCCGAGCCTGAGCTGGAGGCGGCGCCGGCCGATGATCTGAAGGTGCTGGTGGTGGACGACAACGACGTCAATCGTGAGCTGGCTCGTCTGCTACTGGAGTCCTTCGGGGCGCAGGTGTTGGAAGCCCCCGACGGGGAGTCGGCCCTAGCCCTGGTCCAGGCCGGGCCGGTGGACCTGATCCTGATGGACATCCGCATGCCTGGGCTGGACGGCCCCTCGACCCTGCGGCGCTTGCGGGGCCAGCCCGGTCCCAACCAGGCGGTCCCGGTCCTGGCCTTCAGCGCCGACGCCGATCTCGAGGGCGCGCCCTGGGCCCACGAGTTTGACGGGCTGGTCCGTAAGCCCATCGTCGCAGCCGAACTGCTGGCGGCAATCGGGCGCTGCCTAGAGCCACCGACCGCTGACGCTCAGATCTTGCGGTCAGTCCAGTAGGCGTCGCGCAGGACGCGCTTGTAGAGTTTGCCGGTGGGCAGGCGCGGCATCTCGGCGATGAAGTCGATGGAGCGCGGGGCCATGTAGTGGGCCAGGCGTTCCTTGGCGTAGGCCAACAGCTCCTGCGCCAGTTCGTCGGTGGGGGCATGGCCGGGGGCTGGCTCGATCACCGCCTTCACCGCCTCGCCCATCTCCGGGTGCGGGATGCCGAACACCGCCACGTCGGCCACCTTGGGGTGGGTCACCAGCAGGTCCTCGATAGCCTGGGGATAGATGTTCACCCCGCCGGAGATGATCATGAAGGCCTTGCGGTCGGTCAGGTACAGATAGCCGTCCTTGTCGAGGTAGCCGACGTCGCCCAGGGCGTTCCAGTTGGGGTGCTGCGGGTGGCGGGCGTCGGCGGTCTTGCCGGGGTCGTTGTGGTATTCGAAGGTCGCGGTCTCGCGCTCGAAATAGACCAGGCCGGTCTCGCCCACCGGCAGCTCGGCGCCGTTCTCGTCGCAGATGTGCAAGACGCCCAGGGCCGCGCGGCCCACCGAGCCGGGGTGCTCCAGCCAGTCCTCCGAGGTGATGAAGGTCGAGCCCGAGCCCTCGGTGCCGGCATAGTATTCGTAGAGGATCGGGCCCCACCACTCGATCATCTGGCGCTTTACCTCCACCGGGCAGGGGGCGGCGGCGTGGATGGCGACCTGGTGGCTGGAGAGGTCGAAGCGGTCGCGGACCTCCTGGGGCAGCTTCATCATGCGCACGAACATGGTGGGCACCCACTGGCTGTGGGTGACGTGGAATTTCTCAATGAGCGCAAGCGCTTGCTCGGCGTCGAACCGCTCCATCATCACCACCGTGCCGCCGAAGGACTGCACGCTGAGCACATAGGCCAGCGGGGCGGCATGGTAGAGCGGGGCGGGCGAGAGATAGACGCTGTCGGGCGTCAGGCCGTAACGGTTGACCGCCTGGCGGGTGGCGAAACCCTCGGCCGGCGTGGTCTCCGGCAAGGGCCGCAGGATGCCCTTGGGCCGCCCGGTGGTGCCCGACGAATAGAGCATGGAGTCGCCCATCCACTCCTGCGCCAACGGCTCGGGCGAAGCGCCGGCCAGGGCGTCCTCATAGGACTCCCAGCCCGGAATGGTCCCGCCCACCATCAGGCGGATCGGGCAGTTGGGGATCAGCTCGGCCAGGGCCGCGGCGGTCTCGCGCTTCTCGTAGGAGGTGATGAGCGCCTTGGCCCCGCAGTCGCCGACGATGTAGGCGGCCTCGTCCGGCGGCAGGTAGCGGTTGATGGTGGTGACGTAGAGCCCCGAGCGGAAGCCCGCCCAGACCGGGTCCATGAAGGCCAGGTTGTTCTCCATCAGGACGGCGATGTGGTCGCCCCGGCGCAGGCCGCGCGCGTGGAGGAACTGGGCCACGCGGTTGGAGCGCTGGTCGAGCTGGCCATAGGTGACCACGGCGCCGGAGTCGGCGGAGATCATGGCGGGCTTGTCGGGCGTCAGGCGCGCGTGGTCGGGCAGGTACATGGTCGTTGGCTCCCCTTGCGGCCCGTCTTGCGCGGGCTGTTCAGGGCCTGACGATGGGGCCGGGGCGGGGCGCAGGCAAGCCCGACGCAACGTCAGCCGCAGAGGCTTGACTTGCGATTTACAGATGTAAGCGTAGGGCCGGGCAGGAGGACGATCCATGGCGCGGCGGCTCTTCAAGGTGGTGGTCGCCCTGGCGATCTTTCTGACGCTGCTGGTCGCAGGGGCGTTCGGGACGCTGGCCATCGCCCGCCACCGCCACGCCGAGGCCCTCGCCATCCGCACGCCGAACGGGATCGACGAGGCCGGCTTCGTGCGCCTGGGCGGCGTTGAGCAGTGGGTGACGATCCGCGGCGACGACCGCGCCAATCCGGTGATCCTGGTGGTGGGTGGGGTCGGCGCCGACGGGCCGGGCACGGTGCTCAGCCCCTTTGTGGACGCCTTCACGCCCTGGGAGCGCGACTTCACCGTGGTGCAGTGGGACCAGCGCGGGGCGGGCAAGACCTTCGCCCGCGCCGGGCGGCAAGTGGGGCCGGACTTCACCGTGGAAGGGCTGACCCGTGACGGGCTGGACCTCACCGCCCATCTGCGCGACCGCTTCGCCAAGCCGAGGATCGTGCTGCTGGGGACCGGGTTCGGTTCGACGGTGGCGGCGCGCATGGCGCTGGCGCGGCCGCAGGCCTACCTGGCCTATGTCGGCGCGGGGCAGATCGTGGCGCCGCGGCGGGACCGGGAGCAGGCAGGCTATGAACGGTTGCTGCGCAAGGCCACGGCGGCCGGCGACCAGGAGAGCCTGGCCGACCTGAGGACCAGCGGGCCCTGGGCCTTCCGCCATCCCCGCGATCCGGAGAAGGTCGCCGCCTTCGTCCGGGTGGCGGGCCGATACCACGCCGCCAACCCGCCTCACCAGACCTGGGACGTGCTGACCGCGCCGCACTGGAGCCTTGCCGACGCCCTGGCCATCCAGCCCGGCATGGCGGCGAGCGAGGCGGCCCTGGGCCGGGCCTGGGGCGAGAGCTTCGACTACGGCGGCCTGGGCCCCGATTTCCAGGTCCCGGTCTTCGTCATCCAGGGGGACGACAACACCGACGCCCCGATCGCCCAGGCCCGGGCCTGGCTGGCGGGGGTGAGGGCGCCGGCCAAGGGGTTGGTGACGATCCCCGGGGCGGGCAATCACGGGCTCCAGACCCATTCCCAGGCCTTCGCCACGGCGCTGAAGGCAACCCTGGCCCCCTTCACCCATGAACCGCCTGCGAGTCCGCCGGCGCCTGGTCCCGGTCGTTGAGGCCGTAGTCGCGCAGCACGCCCGCCACCCGCAGGCGGTAGTCGATGAAGACCCCCGCCCGGCCCGCCGCCTGGGCGGATCGGTGCGCCTCCAGGGCCCGCCACTGCGCCACCGCGGCCTCGTCGCGCCAGAAGGAGAGGGAGAGCAGCTTCCCGGGTTCTGTAAGGCTTTCAAAGCGTTCGATGGAGACAAAGCCGTCGATGCCGTCCAGCAGAGGGCGTAGGTCGGCGGCCAGGCCAAGATAGGTTTCGCGGGTCCGCGGGAGGACTTCGAAGATGACGGCGATCACGCGGTCACCGGGGTCAGGAAGGTGCGCTGCTCGCGCAGGATGAACCGCTGGGCCTGGGCCAGGGCGAAGTTGGCGGCCCCGGCGGGGTCGGCGCGCAGGCGGGCGCGGTAGGCCTCGTAGGCGGCCAGGCTGTCGAAGGAGATCAGGGCGTGGGCGACGTCGTTGGTCCCCTCGTGCGGCAGCCAGTAGCCCAGCAGGTCGCCGCCGCAGGCCGGGATGATGCTCAGCCAAGCCTGCGCATAGGCCTCGAAGGCGTCGCGCTGGAAGGGGTCGATGACGTAGCGGATGTGGCAGGTGATCGTCACGTGTTGGTCTCCACGGAGGGTAGATAAGGCCCCTCTCATAGGCCGGTGGAGGTCGCCCATGGTTCGATGCGCATCGAAGTGTTGGGGCTCGCGCGCGGGGGGCGGCAAGGCTAGGCTCAGCCTATGAAACATGGTCCCGACATCGCCCGGATCGCGGCCCTGCTGGGGGATCCCGCGCGGGCCAACATGATGACCGCGCTGGTGGGCGGTCAGGCGCTGAGCGCCGGCGAACTGGCCCGCGAGGCCGGTATCACGGCCTCCACGGCGAGCTCGCATCTCGCCAAGCTGACCGACGATGGCCTGTTGGTGAGGGTCAAGGTGTCACGCAGTGTCTACTACGCGCTCGCCAGCGAGGACGTGGCGGCCCTGCTGGAGACCCTGATGGGCCTGGCCACCCGGACCGGCCACCTGCGCACCCGCCCGGGGCCCAAGGATCCGGCCCTGCGCCGGGCGCGGGTCTGCTACGACCACCTGGCCGGCGAGCTGGCGGTGACGATGCTGGACCGTCTGCTGACCCGCGGGGTCATCGAGGACCGCGACGGGGCGCTGAGCCTGGGCCCCGACACCGGTTTCCTGCGCGCCTTCGGGGTCGATCCCGACGCCCTGCCGCGCGGCCGCCGCCCGGTCTGCAGGGCCTGCCTGGACTGGAGCGAGCGGCGCAACCACCTGGCCGGATCGCTGGGCGCGGCGGTGCTGACCCGGATCTACGAGCGGGGCTGGGCGCGGCGGAGCCCGGGGACGCGGCTGGTGACCTTCAGCGCCCCGGGGCTGGCGGCGTTCGAGGCCTGGCTGGCGAGGCCGATCGGCTCAGGACCGCCCGCGGCGGACCTTCTGTAGGGTTTCCACCAGGCCGACCGTCCAGCAGACGGGACAGCCGCGCAGGATCAGAAGGGGGAGGTAATTGATAACGTGTCGCCGAATTAGGCGCCGGCGACAAGCTTAGCCGCGGCGCCGCCAGGGGCAGCGCCCTCAAGATTGGAGCCAGACCGCTGTCACGGAGCAGGCTGCGAAACTCGCTGGTGAACGCCCAGGCCTCCTGGTTCTGCAGACGCACCCGTCGGAACACGACGTGACGGTCGAACGCAGGTTGCGGGAAGCAATGGGTGTCCAGCAGCTCCCAGACCTCGTTGAGACATACCGGCCGCGAGCACAACACGAGCATGTCAGCGATCTCTTTGGCGCTTACGGGTTCGCCCAGGACATGGACGACGGCGACGATCCGGATCAATTCCCGAGAAACCGGATCATGCGGACCGGACCAGGTCGCCGGGCTTGGAAACAGAACGACGTTCACGGCTCAGCCTCCTGAGCACAGAGGGTTAAGCTGCAATGCGGGTCTCGGCAGGCAGCAGGGCCGCGACCACCAGGCGACTCAGCAAGCGGCCTTCCATCGGGATAATTGCGTCGACGAAGTTCGTTTCGGATCCACTGTCGACATCGGGTGGAGCCTGCAGCAGACCGGCGTCGACGACGAACGTCTCCTGCACCGCGTCGACCATCAGGCCTGCCACCCGCGCGCCGTCCTGGACCACGACGAACACATGGCGTGACGAGGTTTCCGTTACACCAAGACCCAAGCGGTTACGCAGGTCGAGCACTGGCATGACCGCGCCGCGCAGGTTGATGACCCCCAGCACATAGGGCGGCGTGTGCGGCAGGCGAGTGGCTGGGGTCCAGCCCCTGATCTCTCGCACTGAGCGGATATCGATGCAGAACTCCTGCTCGGCGATCTCGAATGAGATCAGTTCGATTTTGTCGTCGCCGGTGTCGAGGGCGCCCATCTCAAAACTCTTCCCAGCCGCCGACTGAGCCACCGCCAACCGCCTTCTTGAGCCTGGCGCGATCCTGGGCAAGCTGGTTGCGCGCCGGTGCGTGGCGACCCGAGACGGCGGATTCGGGCTTGGCGGCTTGTCGCACATCACCGCCGAGCTGGAACTTGCCGACGTGGCGCGCCAGCTCTTGAGCCTCGGACTGCAGGCTGCTCGCTGCAGCAGTAGCTTCTTCGACCATCGCGGCGTTCTGTTGCGTCACCTGGTCCATCTGGTTGACGGCGCTGTTCACCTGGGAAAGACCGGTGGCCTGTTCCTGAGCGGAAAGGGCGATCTCACTGATCAGGCTGTCGATCTCGGTAACCTTGGCGACGATGCCTAACAGAGACTCGCCGGTCTCGCCGACCAACTTGACGCCTTTGCTGACCTGCTCGGTGGAGGCCGAGATCAGGCCCTTGATCTCCTTGGCGGCCTCGGCGGAGCGTTGCGCCAGGGCCCGTACTTCGGACGCGACCACGGCGAAGCCCCTGCCGGCGTCGCCGGCGCGGGCGGCCTCAACGCCGGCGTTCAGGGCCAAGAGGTTGGTCTGGAACGCAATCTCGTCGATCACCCCGATGATCTGTGTGATCTGCTTGGAACTACCCTCAATTTCGCCCATGGCGGCGACGGCATCGCGGACCACGGCGCCGGAGCTGGTGGCGTCGGCCTTGGCGGTGGTAGCAGCGGATGACGCCAGCTTGGCCCCCTCGGCGCTGCGCTTGACCGTCGCCGTGATCTCGTCGAGAGCCGCAGCCGTCTCCTCTAGGCTAGCCGCCTGCTGCTCCGTGCGTCGTGACAGGTCGTCGGAAGCCGAGGCGATCTCCTCTGAACCGCCGCGGATGGAATCGGTCGACCTGTTGATTGATTCCAACGCCTCGCGCAGCGAGGTGACCGCCTTGTTGAAGTCGCTCTTGATCGCCAGGTAGGCGCCCTTGAAGTCGGCGTCGATCTGACAGGTCAAATCACCTTCGGAGAGCCTTTGCAGACTGGACGCGAGCGTGGCGACCACTTCGTTCTGCACCTCCTCGCCCTTGACGCGCTCAAGCTCGGCCTGATGGAACGCCAGTTCGGCCTGCGTAATGTCAACCGCGAGCTTGATCACCTTGTAGGCCTTGCCCGTCTCGTTGAGCACGGGATTATAGGACGCCTGCAGCCAGACTTCGCGCCCCCCCTTTGCCACACGCTTGAACTTGCGAGCGACAAAGGCTCCGCTATTCAGCTCGCGCCAGAAGTCGCGGTATTCGGGAAGGTTCGCCTCCGCTGCGTCCATGAAAGTGCTGTGATGTCGGCCCTGAATCTCCGCCAGGCCGTATCCCATGGTGGTCAGGAAATTGGCGTTCGCCGTGATGATCGTGCCGTCGAGATTGAATTCGATGACCGCTTGAGACCGGTCTATTGCGGATAGCTTGTTTTCAAGCTCGGCCAGTTTGTCGGCCGAATCCTTGCGGAGCTTTGAACCCTCGAAAATTCGCATCCCTGTATCCTCCATAAGCAACTCTGCAGGAGGAGAGCGACCGGGGTCCTTACCGAGGCCTTAAGTGGTTAATTCAACTACGAAAAGTTATGTTCGATATTATACATATTATGTACTATTTCGACACATAAAAATTCATTGAAATACTGTGAATAACGAAATTTCGACTCGGGCGAATCTGTAAAAATGGCCGCATTTAGAGGTTTTGAACCCAGTAAATTTGTTGCCAATTCCTTAATTTGGACGGCGCCCGGGGAAGGTGTCTTCAGCAAGCTCTCAAGATGATATCTTGGCGGCCAAAATGTGTGACGGGATGCCGCAGAAATCTATCGTCGTTACTGATGCGGACTTGGGGATTACGGTGACGCTGTACGAAATACCGCCCATCTTCGCCGGCCAATGCCAATAGGAGTCCGCCGTCATGGCCCGCCTCGCCAGAGTGGTCGTTCCCGGTCTTCCGCATCACGTCACCCAACGGGGCAACCACCGTGACAAGGTGTTCTTCGGGGGCGACGACTACCGCGCCTATCTCGATCTTATCTCGCGGGCGGCCCAGGCGTCGGGGACGGAGATCTGGGCCTAGCCCAACCACGTCCATTTCATCATGACGCCGAGCCACGTTGACGGCCTGCGAGCCACCTTCGCCGAGGCGCACCGGCGCTACAGCGCCCGCATCCACAGCCGACTGAAGCTGACCGGACACCTGTGGCAGGGACGGTTCAGCTCGACGGCGATGGATGAGCGTCACCTGATTGCGGCGGCCCGCTATGTGGCGATGAACCCGGTGGCGGCCGGGATGACCCGGCGCGCGCAGGACTGGCCCTGGTCAAGCGCTGGGGCGCATCTGGAGGGCGCCGACGATGGCGTGGTGGTGACCGCGCCGTTGCTGGCGCGCATGCCGGACTTCGCCGGGATGCTGGCCGGCGCGGAGGACGAGGCCGCAATCCGGGCCCTGCTGGCCTCGCGCACCACCGGACGGCCCGTGGGCGCCGACGACTGGATCAAGGCCCTGGAGGGACAGACCGGCCGCAGGCGGGGATTCGGGGGATTCGGTGACGGGATATCAATTGGTTGGATTGTCGCTGACTTGAATAGGCAATTGATAACATGTCGCCGAATTATGCGAATTATGCCGAGCTAGGCATGCCCAATGAGGCAATTCTTTCGTTCGGTCCGCGTGTGTCGGAAAGGCTCCTGACAGGCCATGTCCACAAACTATACTGTGCCGATGCGGGGGGCCGCCAGCTGAGGGCGGGGCGATGACGGACGATGCGAAGCCAAACGCCGAGGCGACGTCGGCGCCTGGCGCCAGCGCCGATTTTCTTGCCGGCGGCGGCGAGATGGGTGAGCGCATCCGGCTGTTTGACTGGCGCAAAACGGCGCTGGGCGCGCCCGAGCGGTGGCCGCAAAGCCTCAAAACCACGGTCAGGCTCCTGCTGTCGTCCGGGCATCCTATGCTCATCTGGTGGGGAGAGGACCTCATCCAGTTCTACAATGACGCCTACCTCCAATCCCTGGGACCCGAGCGGCACCCGAGTGCGCTGGGGGATCGCGGACGCGACTGCTGGGTGAAGATTTGGGACATCATCGGTCCCCAGATCGACCAGGTCATGTCGGGCCGGGGCGCGACATGGCACGAGAACCAGCTTGTTCCCATAACGCGACATGGCCAGCGGGAAGATGTCTGGTGGACCTATAGCTACAGCCCGATTGACGAGCCGACAGCCCCGGCGGGGGTGGGTGGGGTGCTCGTGGTTTGCACCGAGACAACCCAACAGGTGCTTGGCCGCCGTCGAGCCGTTCAGGAGCGAGAAGACTTCGCCCGGCTCTTCGATCAGTCACCGACCTTCATGGCCACCCTCATCGGCCCGGAGCATCGGTTCGACCTGGTGAACCCAAGCTACAGGCAGCTGATCGGCAATCGGGAGGTCCTGGGAAAAACGCTCGCCGACGCGCTCCCGGACGCGGTCGCCCAGGGCTATCTCGATCTGCTCGATGAGGTCTACCGCAGTGGCGTCGCCCATCGCGCCATCGGGTCGAAATATGTGTTTCAGGCAGACCCGACTGCGCCCCCGACCGAGCGCTTCATCGATTTCGTGTACCAGCCCATCACCGACGAAGAGGGTGCGGTGACCGGGATATTCGTCGAGGGCGCGGATGTCACCGAGCGCACCAAGATCGAGGCCGAGCTGCGTGAAGAGGAAGCACGGTTCCGCACGCTGGCAGACAACATACCGACCCTGTGCTGGATGGCTGAGCCGGACGGCGACATCTTCTGGTACAACTCGCAATGGTACGAATACACCGGCATGAGCGCCGAGGACCAGCTGGGCTGGGGCTGGGCGTCGGTGCATGATCCCGAGGTTCTCCCGGCGGTCGCCGCGCGGTGGCAGGACAGTCTGGACCGAGGCGAGCCGTTCGAGATGACCTTCCCCCTCCGAAGGGCGGACGGCGTCTTCAGACCCTTCCTGACGCGGGTCGTGCCGCTTCGCGGCGCGGATGGCGGGATCGTACGGTGGTTCGGGACGAACACCGACGTGTCTGAGCAACAGCGACACGAACAACGCCTGCGCATGATGGTCAACGAGCTGAACCACCGCGTGAAGAACACGCTGGCGACTGTTCAGTCGGTCGTTGAACTCACGCTTCGCCAGGGGAAGGCCGACGCCGCGCTCCAGCGGGATCTGACCTCCCGGCTATTTGCGCTCAGCCGCGCCCATGACGTGCTGACGCAGGAGCACTGGCAGGGCGCCGACCTTCGGCAGATCGTAGCGCAAGCCATCAAGCCGTATGAGACCAGCGACCATCCGCGCCGCTTCTTGGTCGAAGGGCCGGAGCTGCTCCTGCCATCACGAACCGCGATCGCCGTGGCGCTTGCCCTCCACGAACTCATGACCAATGCGCTCAAGTACGGCGCGCTCTCAGCCCTTGAGGGGCAGGTCTCGGTGACGTGGTCCGTCGGAGGCCCTGCCGCGAAGCGGGATTTGATCCTGGTCTGGCGGGAGAGCGGCGGACCGCCCGTCACCCCGCCGACACGCACTGGCTTTGGTCGGCGTTTGCTGGAACGAGGCCTTGCGTCAGAACTGGACGGACAGGTCGTGAATGCGTTTCTGCCCGAGGGCCTTGTCTGCACGATCACCGCGAAAATCGAAGTGGCCGGCGGCGAGCAACCGGCCGACGAGATATGGCGCGGTTGAACCCTCAAGGGCTTTGGTGAAGGGAAATACGGGGACAGGAGCCTCATTCACCAGCTGAGCGTCCCGGCGGGGCAGATGCTCCTGTCCCCGTATTCGAAATTCCTCCCCCGTCGGGGGAGGGGGACCGCGTCGCGGTGGAGGGGGTTAGGGCTGTGCAGGTCCACGGGCCGAGCCCCCTCCGTCTCGCGGTCTTCGCCCGCGATCCACCTCCCCCTGATCGCGCTGCGCGCTGGGGGAGGAATTAGACGGTTCAGGCGGTTTCCGTCACCACGTCGCGGAATTCGTCGGCGGGGACGAAGGCTGCGCCGTCTTCGTCCAGGACCCAGACGCCGATCAGGGCGGGGTGGTCAGGGTCGAGGTCTTCGTCCAGCAGGTCGCCGTCATAGAGGGCGACATTGCTGTAGTCGAAGTCGAGGGACAGTTGGGCCGCGAGGCCCAGCATCTCGTCAGCCATGCGGCGGGAATAGCCCACCGCTTCGGCCTCGGATCCGAAGTCGTCGGTCAGGGTGTTCATCTCGGCGGCGTCGCTGCCTTGGGCCGCGCTGGTGGTGACGATGGTGTAGGCGGGCATGGCGTGTCTTTCGTAAGGGCGGCCTCTCCCTAACCGGTTCGCGGCGGGGGCGGTCGAATATTCTGAAAAAACAGCGCAATCAGTCGGCGCCGCCCCGGTGGTCGCGCCGGGTGGCGCGGTAGGTCTTCGAAAGCGCGGCGGACTGGCGGCGCTCGGCCGCCTTGGCGACCCGCTGGGCCTTCTGCTCCACGGCGGCCAGCTCAACGCCAAGCTTCTGGAAGTTGGCCCAGCGTCCGGGGTCCAGCGCGCCGCTTTGCAGGGCGGCCTGGATGGCGCAGCCGGGCTCGTGGCTGTGGCCGCAGTCGTTGAACCTGCAGTCGCCGGTCATGCGCTCGATGTCGTCGAAGACCTCGCTCAGGCCCTCCTCGGCGTCGATCAGCCCCACCTCTCGGATGCCTGGGGTGTCGAGCAGCAGGGCGCCGCCGGGCAGCAGGACCAGTTGCCGGCTGCTGGTGGTGTGGCGGCCCTGGTCGTCAGCTTCGCGGATCGCCGCGATGGTCATGCGGTCTTCGCCCAGGAAGGCGTTGACCAGGGTGGACTTGCCGACCCCCGACGAGCCGATCAGCACGCAGACCTCGCCCGGCGCGACCTGGGCCAGCAGGGGCTCGAGGCCCAGGCCGTCGCGCGCCGAAACCAGCAGCACCGGGGCGCCGGCCGCCAGGGCGATGATGTCGGCGGCGTCACCTTGCGGATCGGTGGAGAGGTCGGACTTGGTGAGCACCACCACCGGCCGAGCCCCGCTCTGCCAGGCGGCGGCGAGGTAGCGTTCGATCCGGCGGGGATTGAGGTCAGCGTTCATCGAGCTGACCACGAAGACCACGTCGATATTGGCGGCGATGACCTGCAGCCTGCCCAGGCTGTCGGCGGCGCGGCGGGTGAGCACCGTGCGCCGGGGCAGGACCGCCTCGATGACAGCCGCGCCCTCGGCGGGGTTGAGGGCGAGCGCCACCCAGTCGCCGACGGCGGGCGGCTGCGCCTCCTGGGCCTCGTGGTGCAGGCGGCCCGAGAGGTTGGCGCGCAGCTCGCCGTCGTCGGTGGCGACCAGGTAGCCGTCGCGGTGCTGGGCGATGACGCGGGCCGGGGTGAGGCCGGCCTGGGCATGGGCTGCGAAGGCCTGGGCCAGCGCGTCGGTCCATCCATATTGCGCGATCACGTCAGGGCTTTCCAAGCATCAGAGGCATGTACCGCCTTTCGGGCCTTAATTCCTCCCTCTTCGGGGGAGGGGGACCGCGTCGCGGTGGAGGGGGCTTGGGATGTGCAGGCGGCAAGGGCATAACCCCCTCCGTCTCGCAGGCCTTGCCTGCGATCCACCTCCCCCGATCCGGCCTGCGGCCTGGGGGAGGAATTGAAGGGTCCAACCCGGCTTCCCGCCACGTTACCAATCGACAAGCGGGCCAACCTCGGGTTTGCTGCACCGCCCTCGTTTTGGAGGGCCAAGACTCACCGAATTTGATTGGGGACGATTTTTCATATGGCTCGAATGTTGCCCGAACCCACGCCGGAGACCCGGCATTTCTGGGAGGGTTGCAAGGATGGCGAGCTGCGTCTGCAGCGCTGCACCGAATGCACCCACAGCTACTTCCCGCCCCGCCCGTTCTGCCCGAAGTGCGGATCGCGCGATGTCGAGGTCTATGCCGCCAGCGGCAAGGGCTTCCTCTACTCCTACGTCATCAACCACCGTCCGCGCCCCGACATGGGGACCGAACCGCACTCCATCGCGGTGGTGGAGCTGGATGAAGGTCCTCGCCTGATGACCAACATCGTGGGCTGCCCGCAGACGCCGGAAGCCCTGCAGCTGGACATGAAGGTCCAGGTGAAGTTCGAGAAGCAGACCGACGACATTTCCCTTCCCCTGTTCGAACCGGCGAAGGGCTGAGAGCGCATATGAAACCGAAATCCGTCGCGGTCGTCGGGGCCGCAGAAACCACCAAGATGGGCAAGATTCCGGACGTTTCCGTCCTGGGTCTGCACGCCGACGCCGCTCTCAACGCCATGAAGGACGCGGGGCTCAAGCCCTCGGACATCGATGGCGTCGCCACCGCCGGGGTCAGCCCCGTCGAACTGGCCCAGTATCTCGGCATCACGCCGACCTATGCCGACGGCACCAGTGTCGGCGGCTGCTCCTTCATGCTGCACGTCCGCCATGCGGCCGCCGCCATCAATGAAGGCCTGTGCAAGACCGTCCTGATCACCCACGGGGAATCGGGCCGTTCGCGCGTGGGCGCCGGCGGCTTTGGCCGCAACGCCACCTCGCTGATGGGCCAGTTCGAGATGCCCTATGGCGTCACCAGCCCGCCCACCATGTTCACGATCCCGGTGCTTCGCTACATGAAGACCTACGGCGTGACCGAGGAAGACCTGGCCATGGTCGCCGTGATCCAGCGGGAATGGGCGGCGCTGAACCCGCGCTCGTCCTTCAAGGACCCGATCACCGTCGACGACGTGCTGAACTCGCCGATGATCGCCTGGCCGTTCCGGATGCTGATGTGCTGCCTGGTCACCGACGGTGGCGGGGCCCTGATCCTCACCAGCGCCGACCGCGCCAAGGACTTCCCCAACAAGCCGGTCTTCGTGCTGGGCACCGGGGAAAGCGTCGAGACCCCGATGGTCAGCCAGATGGAGGACTTCAACTCCTCCAAGGCGTTCCGCGTCTCGGGCAAGAAGGCCTTCGAGGAAGCCGGCATCAAGCATGCCGACGTCGATCACTTGATGATCTACGACGCCTTTGCGCACCTGCCGCTCTACGGCCTGGAAGACCTGGGCTTTGTGAAGCCCGGCGAGGCCAAGGACTTCGTGCGTGAACGCAACACCGCCATCGGCGGCAAGCTGCCCATGAACACCAACGGCGGCGGCCTGTCGTACATGCACTCGGGCATGTACGGGATGTACGCCCTGATGGAGAGCGTCAAGCAGATGCGCGGCACGGCGGCGGCCCAGGTGGAGGGCGCCAAGATCAGCGTCTGCCAGGGCGTCGGCGGCATGTTCGCCGCGGCCGGCACGGTGATCTTCGGCAACGAAGGCTAGATCGTTTTCAACGACTTACCGCACCCCATGCTGCGCAGCATGGGGTGCAGCAATTTCGCCCTTCCCGGGAGACCGGGGAGGGCGTTTTTACGGACGGCGCGGGACTCCGCCCTGTCCCTGGGAGTCACCCAGCAGGCGCAGGACGGTCTCGGAAATGGATTGCTCCATCAGGGGGCGGTCGGTTCAGCCAGGGGGGTGTTGGCCGTGGTCGGCGGCGCGGCAGGCGGATCAGGATCATGGCCGAAGCTGGAGAGGCGCTGCGCGGCGACCTGGCGACGGATCTCGGCGTGGGCCTCCCGGGTGATCCGGTAGCCCATGCCCACCAGCAGTGGCGCGACATAGGCCAGGGGCACGAGGACGCCGGCCACCAGGCCCAGGCGGAAGACGATGTCGGGGTCGATAACGCCGGTGGTCTTGCCCACCGGCCATTGGATCACGTTCTGCAGCAGCAGGCCGCCGGCCAGGACCCCCACACCCGCCGTGGCCTTGGTGGAGAACGACAGGGCCGCGGCGAACATGCCCTCCTGGCGCTTGCCATTGCGGAGCTCCTGGGCGTCCAGGGAGTCGGCCAGCATGGAGATGAACATCACCCCCAGAACGGTGCCCAGGAAGGTCCGGAAGATCGTATTGGCCAGCAGCAGAATCAGCAGCGCTGGCTCGCCATTGGCCGGGAGCACCTCCAGCAGCCGCAGGCTGATCATGGTCACCCCGTCCAGCAGCAGCAGGCCAAAGCAGCCCAACATCAGGATCTTCTTGTCCAAGATCCGTTGCATGCGGGGGAGCAGGACGAAGGCGGCCGCTGCGCCGAAGAAGGCCAGGCTGAACCAACGCAGTTCCGCCGATCCCAGGCCCCAGAAGTAGGTCGACATGTAGATTTCGAGCGCGCTGGTGGTGCCCCCGATGCAGGCGCTGAGCAGTGCGCCCATGAAGAGGACCAGGAAGTCGCGGTTGCTCAGCATGCTGAACAGCTCGTCGATCATCCGGCGCAGGCTGAAGCTGCTGGCCGCCGCCGGCTGGACCAGGAACGGGATCTCCCGGCGGGTCAGTTGGGTGGCCACGAGGGCGGCGAGGCCGACGCAGACCGCCAGAACCGGGGCGAAGAGCACATAGTTGTCGGCGTTGAGCTGTCCCCTCGGAAAGGCCGGGGTGGCGGGGAAGATGAAGGTCCAGACCGAGAAGGTGAACGCCAGGCCGCCAATCCATCCCACGGCGTAGCGCCAGACCACAATCTCGGTGCGCTCGGCATAGTCGTCGGAGAGTTCGGCCATCAGCGCCGTCCAGGGCACGCTGAACAGGCTGATGGCGATGCCGACCAGGGCGGTGGTGGCGAAGATCCAGGCAAACAGGCCGTTGTGGTCGAGGCCGGTGGGGGGTGAGAACACCAGGTAGAGGCCCAGGACCAGGGGCAGGACCGAGGCGTACATCAGAGGGTGCCGCCGCCCGAGCCGGGACTTCAGATTGTCGGAGAACGACCCGATCAAGGGATCGACCGCGCCGTCCAGCACGGTGGTCAAGGCGATGGCGGTGGCCACCAGGACCGGCGGCGCGCCCAGCACCTGACTGTAGAAGAACAGCAGGAAGGTGTTGAACCCAAAGCCCTTGAACACGTCGGGCAGGGCGCCCAGGCCTTGAAAAAACTTGGTGGAGAGCGAAATGGGCCCGACTCGTGACGTCTTCCGAACGTAGATTGCGCCGACCATGCCGTCTCCCAGCGCAGACTTTGAACCCGCGTTCGCCGCGTAGCCAAGACAGCGTTGGCGCAAACCTCTCATGGGTGGCAGGCTCCGGCAAGACGGCGCCTTGGGTCTTCGTCTCCCCTGCCGTGGCGCCCTGTCGCACCCCGTGGAAGGTGTTCTTAACCCTCTCTGCGCACACTGGAAGCTGTCACGCGCCATGAGCGGAAGGACGGACCGGGGCTTCCCGGCTTGAAGGATAGCAATGGGTCTCAGCCCCGATTCCCGCGCCCGGTTCAACCTCGAGCGAGCCTCCGTGCTGCTACTGGAGGAATCGACGATGGGCATGAGCATCCTGGTGCAGATTCTCAGCGGATTCGGCGCCAAGGTCCTGCACCGCGCCGAGAACGTCGAGGAAGCCCAAAGCCTGGTGGGCAAGGTCGAACTGGACCTGGTGGTGGCCGACGCCCTGGGCGCGGGTGGTGCGGGTTATGACTTCGTGAGCTGGCTGCGCCGCTCGCGGATCGAACCCAACTGTTACGTGCCGGTGCTGCTGACCGCGGGACATACCCCGGGCGGCGCCGTGCAGAAGGCCCGCGACTGCGGCGCCCATTTCGTCATGACCAAGCCGCTGACCCCCATCGCCGTCCTGGAGCGCGTGCTCTGGATCGCCCGAGAGGGCCGGCGGTTCGTGGAATGCGACAGCTATATGGGCCCCGATCGCCGCTTCAAGAACGAGGGCGTTCCCGCCGGCCAGGTCGGACGGCGGCGCGATGACCTCGCCGGCGATGTCGGCGAGGCCAGCGAGCCCAACATGGAACAGGACAGCATCGACGGTATGCTGAAGACACGGCGGGTGCAGCTTTGAGCTCGGTAAAGATTCACGTTCCCGTTGTGCGGCTGGCCAAGCTGCTGCGCACCCCCGGCGGCCTGCCCGTCGCCGACGCCGTCAAACGGGCGGGGGCGGGGCTGGAGAGCCTGCGCGCCGAGTGCCTGGACGAACTGCGGGTGACCTTGGACCAGGCCGAGCTGTGCGCCAACCGCGCCAACGGCGAGTATGACGCCGCCGTCGCCGACGAGCTCTACGCCATCGCCAGCGCCGCCATCGGGGTGCCCACCGCCTGCGGGCTCGCGCCGATCGACACCGCCCTGGTCAGCCTGGCCGACCTCACCGATTATCTGAAGACCCGCAAGACCTGGGACGCCAACGCCGTGGCCGTCCACCTGCGCGCCTTCCGCCTGCTGCTGCACACCGAGGCGGGCAAGGACAGCAACGGCACCAAGGCGATCCTGGAAGGCCTGCGCCGGGTCAGCCAGCGCTACGCCAAGACCGCGGCGGACGCGCCGAGCGCCGCGGCGGGGTAGACCCTTTACGCCGGCCCCCGCAGCCGCTTCACTGCGGGCATGGCTGAAGACGATATCCGCGAACGCTCCCGCCGCACCCTGGAGCGCGCCCGATCGAACTATGAGCGAGATCCCTCCCTGCCCAACACCGTCTGGTACGGCCGGGTGCTGGGGTTCCGCTATCGGATAGACGAGGCCATCGCGGTGTTCAGCGAGGGGTTGGGGCGGTTCCCCGACTCGTTCGAACTCCTGCGTCAGCGCGGTCACCGCTATCTCTCGACCCGGAGGTTCGCCGAAGGCCTCGCCGACCTGACGCGGGCGGCGGAGCTGCTGGAAGGCCTGCTGGAGTGGATCGAGCCCGACGGCGAGGGCAGCGAGTTGCCGGTGCCGGCCACCAGCATCCAGTTCAACACCTGGTACCATCTGGCCCTGGCCCACTATCTGCTGGGGGACTGGGACGCCGCGGAGGCCGCCTACCGGCGCTGCCTTGAGTGGGTGCGCGCCGACGACCCCGACGGGCTCACCGCCTGCAGCGACTGGCTCTACATGACCCTGCGCCGCAAGGGCGACGAGGCGGCGGCCGATGAGGTGCTGGCGGCGATCCCGGCAGGGCTACCCGACACGGCCTTCGTCGAGGGGCCGTCCTACTATCGCCGCCTGCGGATGTACCGGGGCGAGTTTGCGCCGGAGGACCTGCTGACCCCGGACCTGGGCTCCCAGGTAATCCACGACCTGGAGACCCTTTACGCGACGCAGGGCTACGGGGTCGGCAACTGGCATCTCTACAATGGCGAGACGCAGCGGGCCCGCGAGGTGTTCGAGCAGATCCTCCGCGGCCGCAGCAAGTACGCCTTCGGCTACATCGCCGCCGAGCGCGACCTGCGGGAGATGGGGGCCGGCCCAGGGGCCTGAAACGGCCAGTCCGCGCTCGCTGGCCACACCGGCCCCCGCGGTTGACCCGCAAGGCCGGTGGGAGGCGGGGCAAGCCGTCGCGCTAGGCGGCGTACCCGAAGCATCCGCCTTAGGTAGATGGGCTCAGCACACGGGCGAGGAACTCACCGCCCAGGCGCAGGCCTGCGTCGTCGATGCTATGGGGGCGCCTGCTCTAGCGGGCAGCGGCGCCTACGGCCGTGTCGGCTTCCATGCGCTCGCCAGCCGCTGCGCCTCGGCTATCTCGGCCGGGGTCATCGAGGTGGTGATGACATCGCGAGCCTTGCCAGCGCTGGTGTCGCCCTGCGCCGCGGCGAGGTTGAGCCACATACGGGCCAGGACATAGTCCTGAGCCACGCCCTGGCCTGTGGCGTACGCAATGCCGAGGTTGGTCTGCGCCTCGGCGTCGCCCTGGTCGGCGGCTTTGCGGTACCAGGCGGCGGCGGCGGCATGGTCCTGGGGCGCGCCTTGGCCATTGTCGTAGAGTAGCCCGAGGTTGAACTGTGCGTCGGAGTGCCCCTGATCGGCGGCTTTGCGGTACCAGGCGGCGGCGGCGGCATAGTCCTGCGGCACGCCCTGGCCGGTGTCGTAGAGCAGCCCGAGATGGTACTGCGCGACGGCATTCCCCTGGTCAGCAAGCGGCCTCACGAGCTGAAGCGCTGTCATATAGTCGCCGCGAGCGAACGCGTCGTCCGCGTCCTCAGCCGGACCGGCCCATGCCACCCCACAGAGGCGCAGGGCAAGCACGGCGGCGGTGATGAACACTTTGGTCAGTCGCAGCATGGCAACGCCCGGCAGTTCAGGGCGCCAAGATGGTGGGCTACAGCCCGGGAGTCCAGCGCAGCGACTCTGCCATATCGTCTGTTATTTTATGTTTGCCGCAGGCGGTCTCCAGCCGACCTTTCGGCGCTGTTCTCGCGTGAGGTTACAGATCGTCAGATCGGCGGGCAGATGACGGGCGGCGCGACGTTGCGGAACAGGCCATGCGCCTCTGCACGCGACCCGTCGCGGCCAAACCGTCGTCACGCTCAGCGGGAAACGCCGTCCCGAATGCGCCCCCGCGACTAGCCTGCTTTCGGCCAATTCAAGCTCGCACCGAAGCCCAGCGGGAGGGCCGAAGGTGGGGCCGAAATGCTGAAAGTGGAATTTTTCCAATAAAATCAGGGATATTGGCGGTGAGAGAGGGATTCGAACCCTCGTTGGGCTTTCACCCAAACACGCTTTCCAAGCGTGCGCGATCGACCACTCCGCCACCTCACCGGCCGTCGCGAACCGCCCGGAGGCCGTTCGCGAAGGCGCGCAATATACTCAGGAAGGTTGGCGGGGCAAGCGGTGTCCGGCCGCCGCGGCAAGATGGTTGGGATCGAACAGGGAGCGGGCCTCGCGGCGGGTGAGGGCGGCCTCCAGTTTCATGCTGTCGGCGGACCATCTGGCGAGGTTTTCCCGCGCGTCGGGGCGGTCCTCGCGCAGGGCCTGGGCGATCCCGGCGAGGCGGGTGTCGGCGGCGCGCAGGCGGTGGCGGTCACCACGCAGGGCGGCGTAGCGCTCGTCGATCAGGCCCAGCCGGGCGCGGGCGGCGGCGATCATGACCCCGGCGGCGGGACGGTCGCCGCGGGCGGCCAGGGCGTCGGCGGCGGCCAGGGCCCGGCGGGCGTCGGACATCAGGGCCTTGACGGTGACGGGTTCGGCGCCCGCGCGGGGGCAGGCGGTGGGCGACAGGGCGCGAACATAGTCGATCAGGCCCGCCAGCACGGCGGGCGGCGGCTCGGGTCCATCGAACTCCTGGGTGACCAGGCCGTGGATGAAGGGGGGCAGGTCGGCGGGGGCGACCTTGAGGCCGGCGCGGGGGCCGCTCAGGTCGGGGATGGGGACCGGGTCGTCGATGCCGTCGCCACGGTGGGAGCTGAACAGGGACGAGGTGACGTCGGCGCTGCCCGGCGGCCCGGAGACGCCGGGGAACAGGAAGTCGGGATTACTCCGCCCCGAGCGGTGGCAGGTCTCGCAGGCGACCCCGGCGCGGGCCGCCTGGCCCCCCAGCACGGTCGGCGTGCGGAAGGCGGCGCGGCCGATCTCGACCGACAGACGGGCGTGCGGGTCGGGCTGCGGCGACAGGCATTCCGTCGGGGCGGTGGTGAGCACGCGCACCACGTCGGCCTGGGGCGCCAGCCAGCGCTGGGCGCGCAGGGGCGCGTCGGCGGCCGGCGCCGCCGCGATCCCGAGCAGGGCGAAAGCGACCGCTAGCTGGACGGTTCGTGGCCGGCGTCGACCCAACGGCGCAGCTCCTCGGCCTCGGCGCAGCCATAGGCGCAGATGCGGTCAAGCCTCGCCAGCATGACCCGGGCGCCCTTCAGGTCGCCGCGCTCCACCTTCAGCTCGCCGTAGTATTCGGTCGCGCCGCGATGCTCGGGCGCGATGACCAGGGCCTGGCGGTAGTAGGTCTCGGCCCGGTCGAACTGACCCTTCTTGCGCCAGGTGTAGCCCTGGTAGGTGAGGATGTCGGGGTGGGGGCCGAGCGCCTCGCGGGCGGCGGCCAGCGAGGTCAGGGCCTCGTCATAACGGTGCTCGTTGATCAGGCTGACGGCGGCGACATAGGCGCGGTCTCCGGCGGCGGGGCCGGCGAACAGCAGCGGGCCCGAGGCGGCGACCGCCGATCCGGCGATGGCGCTCTCGACGGCCTTGACCGCCGTGGCCAGGGCCGGGGCGTCGCCGCAGGTTCCGCAGGCGGTGGCGCGGGCCTTGAGCCAGTCCAGCTGCTCTTGCGCCTTGGCGTCCTTCAGGCCGCCCAGCGCCACGCCCAGGCCGCGGTGGGCCTCGATGTTGTCGGGTTCGAGCTTCACGGCCTTGTCGTAGGCGCGCTTGGCGCCCTTCAGGTCGTTCTGGCCGGCGTTGGCGGTCCCCAGCAGGCGCCAGGCCTCGGCGTTCTTGGGCACGGCGTCGACCACGTGGACCAGGGCGCGCTCGGCGGCCTTGTAGTCCTTGTCGTTGAGGGCCTGGATCGCCTTCACATATTCGGCGGCCGGATCGTATGACGGAGCCGACATCGACGGCATGTCGCCGCCGCCGCCTCCACCGCCGCCGGAACTCCAGGCCGCGCCCGTGAGGGTGAGGCTGAGCATCGCCCCCAGGAGCAGCGTCCCGCGCAGTCTGTCACCCATCATCGCCTCCCTGACGTTTGGCGTAACATTGTCATGCTTCGCGTCCGGCGTCAGCGGGTCTGGTGGGCAAAGGGCGCGCGCTCACCGTATGTTGAGGTCCGCAGCGACAAGGACCCTCATGACCCCCGGAGAGATCGACACCGCCTGCCTGGCCCTGACGGGCGCGACCAAGGTCGTGCAGTGGGGCGGCAGCGAGGTCTACAAGGTGGGCGGCAGGATCTTCGCCATCGCGGGTCTGGCGGGCGGCCTGATGTTCAAGGTCACGGACCTGGCCTACGAGGTGATGACGCAGAGCGGGATGGCCAGGCCGGCGCCCTATCTGGCGCGCGCCAAGTGGGTTTCCTTCGACGACCCGGCGGCGCTGGACCCCGATGAGGTGGTCGATTGGCTGAAGACCGCCCACGGCCTGATCGCCGCCAAGCTGACGCGGAAGCAGAGGGCCGAGCTGGGGCTCTAGAATTCCTCCCCCTTCCGGGGGAGGGGGACCGCGTAGCGGTGGAGGGGGCTTGGGCGTATCCAATCCAACGGGCTTAGCCCCCTCCGTCTCGCAGGCGCTGCCTGCGATCCACCTCCCCCGAAACGGCCTGTGGCCTGGGGGAGGAATTTGAGGAGGCTAGCCGCCCAGCAGCGCGCGGATGTCGCGGATCGCGCCGGCGGCCTTGGAGTGGCGCTGGCGCCAGATCAGCAGGCTGACGGCGCCAAGCGTGGTGACCAGGAAGGGGATGGGCCCGAACAGCCAGGCTGCCGCCGCGAGCGAGAAGTAGTAGCCCCGCACCCCGGCGTTGAAGGCCGAGAGCGCCGGGTTCAGCAGCTTCGCGGCCGCCGCGCCGTAGCGGTCCTTGAAGGCCTGGTCTTCGGTGTCGGGCGCCGCGCCCACCACGGCGATGCAGTAGTTCATCTGGCGGATGGCCCAGATGAAATCCAGCAGGCCGCGGGCCAGCGCGATCAGGACGAGCGCGATCTGGAACTCGAACAGGATGCGGGTGGAGGTCTTGATCACCACCAGGCTGGAGGCCGAGCGAAAGGTGCTCTCGCCGCCGAACAGCACGCTGGCCGCGCCGGCGATCAGGATCAGGTTGGAGGAGGCGAAGAAGGAGGCGGAGTTCAGCACGTGGCCGAACAGCTGGCCGTCCATGAACTTGTTCTCGCGGCCGGCCATGTTCTTCATCCAGGCCAGCCGGATGACGGTCATGTCGGTATTGATGGCGCCCTTGCCCCAGGCGGCGGCCTTCAGCAGCGGCTCATAGGCCAGCCACACCAGCAGGAAGACGACGAGGGCCGCCAGGTCCAGGGGCGAGAGCAGCAGGCGCAAGCTAGACCCTTTCCAGCTTAGAGCATGTCCGGGCGGCGAACCGGATCCCACTTGCGCCTGACATGCTCTAGTCCTCCGTGATCAGGCTGTGCTTGTTGGTGTTGCGCAGGGTGAGCGCCACCAGGAAGGCCAGGCCCATGGCCGTGGCGACATAGACGTAGAAGCCGCTCTCCATGCCCTCCTTCTTGAACCACAGGGCGACGTATTCCGCCGTGCCGCCGAAGACCGCGTTGGCGGTGGCGTAGGGCAGGGCGACCCCCAGGGCGCGGACGTGGGCCGGGAACAGCTCGGCCTTCAGCACCGCGTTGACGGCGGTGTAGCCCGACAGGATGAGGACCAGGGCGCACATCAGGGCGAAGGCCATCATCGGGTCCTTGGTCACCGCGATTTGGCTGAAGATCGGATAGGTGAAGATGGTCCCCAGCAGGAAGGCCAGGGTCAGGGTGGTCTTGCGGCCCACCTTGTCCGACAGCAGACCAAACAGCGGCTGGGCGAACATGTAGACCCCCAGCGCCGCGGCGGTGATGGCGGTGGCCGAGTCCTTGGTGAAGCCCGAGGTGTTGACCAGGAACTTCTGCATGTAGGTCGTGTAGGCGTAGAAGGCCAAGGAGCCCGCCGAGGTCAGGGCGAAGATGGTCGCCGTCTCCCTGGGGAACTTGGCGAACAGCAGCATGGTCCGGGAGCGCTCGGCGCCCTCGGCCTGGGCGGTCAGGTAGGACTGGCTCTCCTCCAGGCCGGTGCGGATCCAGAACACCACGATGGCCAGGACCCCGCCGATGGCGAAGGGAATCCGCCAGCCCCATTCCTCGAGGTCGGCCTGGGACAGCACGTTCTGCAACAGGATGAGCACCCCCAGTGCCGTGAGCTGGCCGAGGATCAGGGTCACGAACAGGAAGCTGGACCAGAAGCCGCGGCGCTGCTTGCCGGACATCTCGGACATGTAGGTGGCGCTGGCGCCGTACTCGCCGCCGAGGGAGAGGCCCTGGACCAGACGGGCGAGGACCAGGGCCACCGGAGCCGCGGACCCGATCATGCCGTAGTCGGGGATGATGGCGATGGCGAAGGAGCCGGCGCACATCATCGAGACCGAGACGGTCAGGGCCTTCTTGCGGCCGGCGCGGTCGGCGTAGAGGCCCATGAACCAGGCCCCGATGGGGCGGGCCAGGAAGCCCACGGCGAACACCGCGGCGGCCTGCAGCAACTGGGCGGTCTCATCGCCCTTGGGGAAGAAGTGCTTGGCGAAATAGAGGGTGAAGGAGGAGTAGGCGAACCAGTCGTACCATTCGACGAAGTTGCCGGCCGACCCGCCCAGGATGGCCTTGGCGCGCTGGATCGGGGTGAGGCCGGGTTTCACCGCCTCGGGCGGAAGTTCGCCGCCGCTTTCCGTAACCGTCATGCATCCCCCCGAACGATATTCGGGGGGATGCTAAAGGGTCTTGGCCCTTACGCGAAGGGCGCTTGCGCTATATCCGGCCCATCAGGACCAGGATCAGGACGATCACCAGGACCAGGCCCAGGCCGCCGGAAGGCAGGTAGCCCCAGGAGCGCGAGTGGCCCCAGGTGGGCAGGGCGCCCACGAGGGCGAGGACGAGGATGATCAGCAGAATCAAGCCGAGCGACATGGGTTAGCCTCCCTTGAGCCCGACGATCTGCCAGGCGTTAAGGCCGGAAAACGAGCGTCGCAGGGGAAGGTTGCGCGAGACCTTTCCCATGAGGAAAAGTCTCTTAGTTATTGGTGGTCGCGTGACGGCCGCCTGAACCGGTAGCCACTTCAGGCTGTCACGCTACCTGCCCTAGTCGGCCATGTCGGCGGTGTGCAGGTGGGCGTCCGAAGCCTTCACCTTGAGCGCGTAGAGCAGGCCGATGAAGGCGCCCTTCACCCGGGGCAGGATGACCAGCGTCGCCACCGCCAGGGGGATCAGGGTGGCGGGCAGCATGATCGCCGCCGGGGCCTGCCAGATGATCGGGAAGAACAGCAGCGGCGCCACCAGCAGGTGGCCGACGATCAGGATGGTGAAATAGGCCGGGCCGTCGTCGGCGGGGTACTGGGCGATGTCGTGGCCGCAGACCTGGCAGCGCGGCTCGACCTTCAGGTACTTCCAATAGAGCGAGCCCCGATCGCAATTGGGGCAGCGCCCGCGGAGACCGCGGATCATGGCCTGGACGAGGGTGGGACGTTCATGACGAGACATGATCGACATATGGGTATCGGGGCCTTGGGAGTCCAAGGTGACGGGCGGTCGCATAGGGAACATGGTCTTCGAAATCCCAGGCGGGGCTTGGAGTTCCCCAGGCAGGGCGCGTCGTTAGGTCCCACCGCGCCTACGGGAACGTATCCCCCGCGCAACCCATTGATGAGAAGACCCGGAGAAGATTCATGAATTCCGATCCTGCCACGCCCGTCCCCGGCAAGCCGGCGCCTGACACGGCGGCCTCCGGCAAACCGGTCCACGGCCATACCGGCCCCACCACCCTGGCCGAGGACAAGATGCGCGACGCCGGCCCGGCGGCCGCGCCACCGGGGGACAAGGCCAAGATCGCGGAGGCGGCCTCCCGGGAGGAGGACGCCTGACCTTCCGCCTAGCGCTTGGCGTCGTCAGCGGCGCCGCTGACCGCGCGGCCGGCGGCCGAGACGTCACGGCCCGCGCCGGAGATGGTGTTGCAGGCGGCGGTGAGCATCGCGGCGGCGGCGATGGCGAGAACCAGGGTCTTGCGCATTGGAGAACTCCTCAAGGACAGACCGGCGTCATAGCCAAGCTTGAGGGCGATTTCTAGGCGAGGGCGCGGGCCCCCGGCAAGGGGCTGGCATGTGGCGGTGCGCAGCTGGATGGATAGGCCCACCACCCACCGCTCGTCCCGGCGAAGGCCGGGATCCAGATCGTAGGTCCCGACCTCAACCAGGAACCCGAGAGCGGCAGATGTATCTGGGTCCCGGCCTTCGCCGGGATGAGTGGTTTGAGCCCTAGTCCGCGTCCATCTTCAGCGCGGCGATGAAGGCTTCCTGCGGGATCTCGACCTTGCCGAACTGGCGCATGCGCTTCTTGCCGGCCTTCTGCTTGTCCAGCAGCTTGCGCTTGCGGCTCATGTCGCCGCCGTAGCACTTGGCGGTGACGTCCTTGCGCAGGGCGCGCACGGTTTCCCGGGCGATGATGCGGCCGCCGATGGCCGCCTGGATCGGGATTTGGAACATGTGGGGACTGATGAGGTCCTTCATCTTCTCCACCATGCCGCGGCCCCGGGCCTCGGCGCGGTCGGCGTGGACCAGCATGGAGAGCGCGTCGACGGGCTCGGAGTTCACGAGGATCGACATCTTCACCAGGTTGCCGACCCGGTAGTCCTCGATGGCGTAGTCGAAGGAGGCGTAGCCCTTGGAGACGCTCTTCAGCCGGTCATAGAAGTCGAAGACCACCTCGTTGAGGGGCAGGTCGTAGACCACCAGGGCGCGGCTGCCGACGTAGCTCAGCTCCCGCTGCTCGCCGCGGCGGTCCTGGCAGAGCTTGATCACCGAGCCGAGATACTCGTCGGGCGTCAGGATGGTGGCCTTGATCCAGGGTTCGGCGATGGTGGCGATCTTCACCGGATCGGGCAGGTCGGCCGGGTTATGCAGCTCCATCTCCGAGCCGTCGTTGAGGCCGATCTTGTAGACCACGGACGGCGCGGTCGCGATCAGGTCGAGGTCGAACTCGCGCGACAGGCGCTCCTGGATGATCTCCAGGTGGAGAAGCCCCAAGAACCCGCAGCGGAAGCCAAAGCCGAGCGCGGCGCTGGTCTCCATCTCGTAGGTGAAGGAGGCGTCGTTCAGGCGCAGGCGGCCGATGGCGGCGCGCAGGTCCTCGAAGTCGGCGGCGTCCACCGGGAAGAGGCCGCAGAACACCACCGACTGGGCGACGCGGAAGCCGGGCAGGGCCGTGGCCGTCTGGCGCTTCTCGTCGGTGATGGTGTCGCCGACGGCGGCGTCGGCCACCTGCTTGATCTGGGCGGTGATGTAGCCGATCTCGCCGGGGCCAAGCTCGCTGGTCTCGGTCTGCTTGGGGGTGAAGACGCCGATGCGGTCGATCTGGTGGGTGACGCCCGCATTCATCATGCGCACCTTCATCCCGGCCTTCAGCACCCCGTCGAGGACGCGGACCAGCACGACGACGCCCAGATAGGGGTCGTACCAGGCGTCCACCAGCAGGGCCTTCAGCGGGGCGTCGCGGTCGCCCTTGGGCGCCGGCAGGCGGGTGACCACGGCCTCCAGGACGTCGGCGATGCCTTCGCCGGTCTTGGCCGAGCAGAGCACGGCGTCCGACGCGTCGATGCCGATGACGTCCTCGATCTGCTGGCGCACGCGCTCGGGCTCGGCGGCGGGCAGGTCGATCTTGTTGAGGACCGGGACGATCTCGTGATCGTTGTCGATCGCCTGGTAGACGTTGGCCAGCGTCTGGGCCTCGACGCCCTGGCTGCTATCGACCACCAGGATCGAGCCCTCGCAGGCGGCCAGGCTGCGGCTGACCTCATAGGCGAAGTCGACGTGGCCCGGCGTGTCCATCAGGTTCAGGACATAGGTCTCGCCGTCGCGGGCCTTGTATTCCAGGCGGACGGTCTGGGCCTTGATGGTGATGCCTCGTTCGCGCTCGATCTCCATGTTGTCCAGCACCTGCTCGGTCATCTCACGCTTGGTGAGGCCACCGGTCTCCTGGATCAGGCGATCGGACAGGGTCGACTTGCCGTGGTCGATGTGGGCGACGATGGAGAAGTTGCGGATGTGGGAAAGAGGCGTGCTCATGGTGGCGCAGCGTCTAGCACATTCCGGCGCGCCTGCGAGGGTCCCCCGGCCATCATGCTTAATCGGACGTTAAGCCGGACCGCCGCATTGATGGCGCCAGGGGATGGGAGGCTGCTTTCGCCTTCATTCGGGGACGTTCCATGGACCGCCGCACACTGATCGTTTCGGGACTCGCCGCGCTGGGCGCCGCCGAGGCCGCCAAGGCCCAGCCGCAGGGCCAGCCGGGGCCGTACCAGACGCCGAACTATCCGGCCGCGCCGCCGCCTTATCAGGGCCAGAACCCCAACTCTCAGGGTCAAAACCCCAACTATCCGGGCCAGCCCCCTCCGGCCGAGCCCTTCACCCGCGAGGAGATGGTCAACAACGTCTCCGACTTCCTGGGCGTGACGGCGGAAGCCGCCGGCGGCGCCATCGAGCGGGTGTTCCGCGACAACGGCCGTCCCACCGCCTATATCGCCGGCCAGGAGGCCTCAGGCGCGATCTCGATCGGCGCCCGCTACGGCAAGGGCCTGCTCTATATGAAGAACCGCGAGCCGATGGAGGTCTTCTGGCAGGGCCCCTCGGTGGGCTGGGACCTGGGCGGCAACGCGTCGCGCGTCTTCACTCTCTGCTACAATCTCCAGTACCCGGAGATCCTCTTCCAGCGCTTCCCGGGGGTCGAGGGTTCGGCCTATCTGGTGGGCGGCGTGGGGGTGAACTACCTGCAGTCCGACGAGGTGATCCTGGCCCCGATCCGCGCCGGCGTCGGCCTGCGCCTGGGGGCCAATATCGGCTATCTCGGCTTCAGCCGGAAGCGCAGGGCCTGGCCGTTCTAGGGGCGGTCCTCGGTTCGGACTGAACTCTCCCTGTCCGTCATCCTCGGGCTTGTCCCGAGGATCCATAAACACCGTGACGAAGACGGCCTTCCGCGGAGAGGTTCGCGTGACTTCCGGACAGGCGGAGATCATGGATCCTCGGGACAAGCCCGAGGAAGACGATCTTGCTGATCGGCCCGCGTTGGCCCAGCCGCCTAGTGCTTGTCGGTCTTGGACGCCAGCAGGTCCATCAGGGCCAGCATGACGCCGGAGACCACGAAGGTCAGATGGATGCCTACCATCCAGCCGAGCGTGCGGTCGCCGATCGGTTCGCCCTCGGACAGCCGCATGAAGGCCCGCAGCAGGGCGATGCCGGAGATCGCCACGATGGAGGCGATCAGCTTCATCTTCAGGCCCGAGAAGTCCACCGTGCCCATCCAAGCGGGGCGGTCCTCGTCGTCGCCGGTGTCGATCTTCGAGACGAAGTTCTCGTAGCCCGAGAAGATCACGATCAGCAGCAGGTTACCCGCCAGGGACAGGTCGATGAGCGACAGGACCATGAGGATGGCCTGCTCGGGGTTCATCCCGCCGATGTGGCTGAGCTCGTGCCAGGCCTCGTTGAAGAACACCACCACCAGCCCGGCCAGCGCCAGGACCAGACCCACATAGAAGGGCGCCATCAGCCAGCGGGACCGGAACAGTCCGGTCTCCAGCCAGCGTTCCAGGACGGGCTTGGGGGCGTGCGGTTTGGCGGGGTTCGGGACGGGCGTGCTCATGCCTGTTTTATGGGGCGGCGCAGGAGGGGTTTCAAGCAATCCTCCTGTGTCACCCCGCCCGAGGCCTTGCTGCGCAGCTTGGCCCCGGCCGCCACCTCGGCCCCCACCACGAAGGCGAAGTCGCGGCGAAGCGGCATCAGGGCTGATAGCTCCAGGGCCGGCTTGGTCTTGGTGGACTTCTTCTTGCCCTCTGGGAGGGCGTCGAGGTTGAGCTCGAAGGCCACCAGCGGGCCGTCGGCGCGCCCAGGCCGGAAGCGCCGCCGGTGATCACGGCGGAAATGCTGCTGTCGGGTTTCATGGCCTGGTTCCGTCCGATGCGCGACTTCGCCGGACCCCACAACCGTTTCCAGCCGCCGCCAAGATTCACCTGGCGGCAGGGGTTTGCAGGGAGCTCCGCGGGTTCAGCGCCCGCCCTTGCCGTCGGGGTCCCCGCAGCGCAGACGCCAGATATAGAGGTCGCGCTCATCCTCAGGCAGGAGCGGCGTCGCCGTCGAAGGCTTGCGATAGGGCAAGTGGGCGACCTCGTCCTGGCGCCAGACGGTCAGGGGCGCAGCGCGATATTGCGTCAGGTTCGGCCGCAACAGGGCGATGGCCCGCTGCTGATAGACTCCGATATCGTGCTCATAGCTGATGATGTAGCTGACGCCGCGGCGGCACAGCAGAGTCCGAGGGTCGGCTTCACCCAGCAGAACCTCGAGATAGGCCTTGTCACCGACCAGCCCCTCCAGCTGGGTGACGGGTCCCTGGTACTCTGCGGCGAACGAGCCGGCCCGGTCCCCCATCGCCACCCGGGCGCCCTTCAGCAGACCGCCGTACAACTGAACCGCCTGATGGCTCGACGCCGCAAAGTCGTTGTCGTGGCGGAACGGCTTGAGATAGGCCGCGATGGACCCCAGGGCTAGCAGGCCAAGCCCGCCGATCGCCAAGGCGAGGCCGGCCCGCTCCAACCCCGCCCTTGTGACATGGCTCGACAGGCGTATCGCCGCCGCGTCCATGTAAGGGGGCAGGATCAACAGGCCGGCGGCCATCGGCAACAGGATCGCGAAATTGTACCAGGGCCAGAGGATCCACGACGACAGGAACAGCAGCTTGGCCAGGTAGAGCGCCCCGCCGAGCGTGGAGGCGATCGCCAGGGCCCGGCCGATCGTCCCCGGTCTGGATAGGGCCACCAGCAAGGGAGAAGCGAGGAGCGCCAGAAGGGTCAGTCCGTAGAACCGGGCATGCTGGCGCGGATCAAAGGGCGACAATTGGGCCAGCATCGGGTGGTTGATCTGCAGGCCGCCCAAGGACTTGATCGAGCTCGAGATCGGCATGGCCACCCCAAAGGTCTTCAGGTTGTAGAGGGCGTAAGCCAAGCCCAGGACGCTCAGCACAGCGAACGCGGAGGCGCGCGCCGGGCGTCCGGTCGGCAGAGCAACGACCAGGGGAACCACGAAGAATGCCGAATCTATACGCGCTCCGATGCAGACTGCGGCCGCGAGGCCGATCCAGACCCCACGCCTGGGCTCGGGCGCGGCCCACGCGGCCACCGTGAGCAGCACCGCGAAGCAGAGGGACCAGAGTGCGACTTCCATGCCTTTCAGGCCGATGCTGCCGATCAACAGGGCGAAAACCCCGGTGAATCCGACTTGCGCCAAGCCATGCTCGCGGGGGGCCAGCCGCAGGAGCAGATAGAGCGCGCCGGCCAGCATCAGCGCCTGCAGGACCAAGATGGCGAACAGCGAGGTTCCAATCGTGAGGTGCTGCATAACCAGCGCGGCCAACCACAGGGGGTGATAGCCATTGGTCAGGGACTGGTGATCGAAGGTGCTCGCGCCGGTGGCCGCGAAATTCCTGGCCACGATGAGGTAGTAGTAGGCGTCGTCCTCAATATAGAGGCCGCCCGAGTGGCGTTTTCCAAGGATGGTGGCCAGGAAGAAGCCCAGGGCGACCAGGGCGCACAGGGTTGGCCAGCGACAGATGGCGGTCGTCCACCAGGGGCGGGGCGGATGTGCTGATCCAAGACGCATACTAGCTCAACCTATACGGGCTCGGTGCAGCGGTAAGGCGAAAGTCGTCTCGCCCCTTTGGACGCCACGCTACTCTAACCGGCAAGTCTATTGAACGGGACACCGTGATCGGGACACACCCGCAGGTGTGGATCGGCTGTTTTTCGCGCATGCGCCAGTCTGACTGTCTTTCAGCCTGGACACGTCGCCCGGACGTTGCAGGGTCCGGCGCCCCGCGGAGCCCTAGCCCCGCAGCTTGGCGCCCACCGCCTTTTCCGCCGCCGCCACGATCCTGGCCGAGAGGGCCTCGATCTCCGGCTCGGTCAGCGTCTTTTCGCGGGGCTGGACCAGGACCTCGATCGCTACCGACTTGGAGCCCTCCGGCACGCCAGGACCCGAATAGACGTCGAAGACGCGGGCGTCGGCGATCAGGGCCTTGTCGGCGCCGAGGATTGGGCGGACCAGGTCGCCGGCCGCCACCTCGGCCCCCACCACGAAGGCGAAGTCGCGGCTGAGCGGCATGAGGGCCGACAGCTCCAGGGCGGGGCGGGACTTGGTCGCCTTCTTCTTGCCCTCGGGGAGGGCATCGAGGTTCAGCTCGAAGGCTACCAGCGGGCCGTCTGCGTCCAGCGCCTTGAGGATGCGCGGGTGCAGTTCGCCGAACTCGGCCACCACGGTCTTGGGGCCAAGTTGCAGGCGGGCCGAGCGGCCCGGATGCCACCAGTCGGAGGTCGACCCCTGGACCAGCTGCAGGTTCGGCGCGCCGATCTCCTCCAGGATGGCCATCAGGTCGGCCTTGAGGTCGAACAGCGGGTCGGACTTTGCGCCGTCCCAGCGCCGGGGCGGGTGCGGGGCCATCAGGGCGGCCAGTACGGTGATCTGGTCCTGCGGTTCGTCGCCCCGATAGAGCGGGCCGATCTCGAAGGTCGCCAGGTCAGGGAAGCCGCGCCGGGCGTTGCGGCCTGCCGCCTCGATCAGGTTGGGCAGGATGGACGGACGCATGCAGTCCAGGTCCGAGGCAATAGGATTGGTGAGCACCAGCCTGGCGTCGCCGCCGCCGAACAGTTTCGCCGTCGCCTGGGCCGTGAAGCTCCAGGTGATGGTCTCGGCATAGCCGCGGGCGGCCATGGCGCGCCGCGCCACGCGGACGCGGCCCTGGCGGACGGTGAGCACGCCGCCGGCTGGGGGCGCGATCTGCGGCAGCGGGGTGGCGGGCAGGGCGTCGTAGCCCTGGATACGGGCGACCTCCTCGACGAGGTCGGCCTTGCCTTCCACGTCGCGACGCCAGGACGGCGGGGTGACCTGGTCGCCGGCGATCGCGAAGCCCAGCTTGGTGAGAATCTCGTCGATCCGGGAGTTTCCGATATCCAGGCCCGACAGCTGCTTCACATAGGTCCGGTCGAAGCTCATGGCCACGGGCGGGGCGGGCGCCTCGCCGGCCAGGGTCACCTCGGAGGCCTCGCCCCCGCAGAGTTCCAGAATCAGCTTCGTCGCCAGCTCCAGGCCGGGGACCAGGGACTGCGGGTCGACGGTGCGGGCGAAGCGGTACTGGGCGTCGGAATTGATCCCGGTCGAGCGGCCGGTCTGGGCCGTCAGGATCGGGTCGAACCAGGCGCTTTCCACGAAGACGTCGGTGGTGGTCTCCGAACAGCCGGTGCTCTCGCCGCCCATGACGCCGCCCAGGCCGATGGCGCCTGAGGCATCAGCGATGACGCAGATGTCGGGGGTGACGGCGTAGGTCTTGCCGTCCAGGGCCGGGATCTCTTCGCCCACCGCGCCCATGCGGGCCTCGATGAAGCCGCCGGTCAGCTTGGCGGCGTCATAGACGTGCAGGGGCCGGGCGCGGTCGTAGGTGATCAGGTTGGTGATATCGACGAGCGTGTTGATGGAGCGCAGGCCAATGGAGGTCAGGCGCTGGGCAAGCCATTGCGGCGACGGCCCGTTCTTCACGCCGCGGATCAGGCGGCCGGCGAAGGCCGGGCAGGCGTCGGGCGCGGGCAGGCGGATCTCGATGGGGTTGGGGGAGGTCCCGGGAACGGGTGCGACGGCTACGTCCTTCAGGGTCCCGAGGCCGGCGGCGGCCATGTCGCGGGCGATACCGACGACGCCCAGCCAGTCGGGGCGGTTGGGGGTGACCTCGAAGTCGATCACCGATTCCAGGCCCAGGGCCTGGGCGGCGGGCGTGCCGACGGCAAGATTGTCCGGCAGCTCCATGATGCCGTCGGACTCGCTGGCGGCCTCCAGCTCGGAGGCCGAGCACAGCATGCCGTTGGAGACCACGCCGCGCACGGGCTTTTCCACCAGGGTGACGCCCAGGCCCGGCACATAGGCGCCGATGGGGGCGTAGATGGTGGTCAGGCCGGCCCGCGCATTGGGGGCGCCGCAGACGATTTCCTTGCGGCCATCGACGGTGTCCACCTGGCAGACCCGCAGGCGGTCGGCGTTGGGGTGCTGCACCGCCTCGACGATCTTGGCGACGGTGAAGGCGGCGAGCTTGGCGGCTGGGTCGGCGACGTGCTCGACCTCAAGGCCCGCCATGGTCATGGCGTCCACCAGTTCGGCGGCGGTGGCGGTGGTGTCGAGGTGCTCGCGCAGCCAGGAGAGTGTGAACTTCATTGGTCGGCTCCTTCGCCGAGACTCTCGATCAGCCGGAAGCGCTCACACCAGAGCATCATGTCCGGGGCGTATCCGCCGTTGCGGGTGAAATAGGCGCGGTGGCCTTCGCGCCAGTCGTCCAGGGTCTCGTCGCCCTCACCCTCGGCGACGGCGAAAGCCAGGTCGATCTCATCGAATCGGCGCTGGTCGAGGGCCAAGGTTTCTATGACCGCGCGGGAACGGCCCTGGCCGTCCTTGACCACCCAGCGCTTGCCGGCCTGAGTCTGCTGGCCATCGGCGATCGACCAGCAGGTGGCGGTCTTCGCGCCGGAGAGCACGAAGGCCAGCAGCCGGTCGGCCATTTCGGGGCTGTCGCCGAAGCTGAAGCTTTCGAGCGAGCGCCAGTCCTGGGTCTCGACCATCACGACAGCCCCGTCGCCGGGTTGGGGGCGGCGAAGGGCGAGAAGCCGTAGTGCTGCAGCCAGCGGACGTCGGTGGCGAACATGTCGCGCAGGTCGGGCATGCCGTATTTCAGGACGCCCAGCCGGTCGACGCCGCAGCCGAAGGCGAAGCCCTGCCAGATGTCGGGGTCCAGGCCGCAGTTGCGCAGCACATTGGGGTGGACCATCCCGCAGCCGAGGATCTCCAGCCAGTCGGTCCCCTGGCCGATCTTCACCTCGCCGCCGGAGCGGTCGCACTGGACGTCCATCTCGGCGCTGGGCTCGGTGAAGGGGAAGTGGTGGGGACGGAAGCGGGTGACCACGTCCGGGGTCTCGAAGAACCGGCCGAGGAAGGTCTCCAGGGTCCACTTCAGGTGGCCCATGTGGATGGCCTTGTCGATCACCAGACCCTCGATCTGGTGGAACATCGGCGTGTGGGTCTGGTCGCTGTCCTTCCGGAACGTGCGGCCCGGCACGATGACGCGGATCGGCGGCTCTTGCCCTGAGGCGATCCACGGGGCGGCCGGCTTCTGGTTGGTGCGGTTCATGACGCGCACCTGCACCGGGCTGGTGTGGGTGCGCAGCACCTTGCGCTCGCCGTTCTCGTCCTCCGGCAGGAAGAAGGTGTCGTGCATCTCGCGCGCCGGGTGCTTGGGCGGGAAGTTGAGCGCGGTGAAGTTGTTGAAGTCGGTTTCGATGTCCGGCCCTTCGGCGAGCGAGAAGCCCATCTCGGCGAAGATGGCGATCATCTCGTCCATCACCTGCATGGTGGGATGGACCCCGCCCTTGCGGCGCGGCGGCGCCGGCAGGGAGAGATCGACGCCTTCGGAGGCCAGGCGGGCGTCCAGCTCGGCGGCTTCCAGGGTGGCCTTGCGCGCGGCGATGGCGGCGGCGACGCGGTCGCGCAGGCCGTTGATCAGCGGGCCCTGTTCGCGGCGCTCGTCGGGGCTCATGCCCCCCAGCGACTTGAGCAGGTCGGAGATCGCCCCGGACTTGCCCAGGGCCGAGACCCGGACGGCCTCGAGGGCGGTAAGGTCGGCGGCGGCCGCGATGGCGGCGGTGAGGTCGGCTTCGAGTTTGGCGGTCATGACACGGCGTTCTTAGAGGGGGTGACAGGGCGCGGGAAGAGGACAGCAAAAAGCCCTCCGGCGGTTCGGCCGAAGGGCTTTGAATGCTTTAGGAGCCGATAGCTCCCGGGCCTCAAGCCAGAGCGGCGCGAACCTTCTCAGCGATGGCCGTAAACGCGACCGGGTCGTTGCCGGCGATGTCGGCGAGGACCTTTCGGTCGATCTCGATCCCGGCCAGGTCGAGGCCGTGGATGAAGGTCGCGTAGGTCAGGCCTTCGATGCGAGCCGCGGCGTTGATGCGCTGGATCCAGAGCGAGCGGAAGTTACGCTTGCGGACCTTGCGGTCGCGGTAGGCGTACTGGCCGGCCTTGTCCACCGCAGCCTTGGCCGTGCGGATGGTGTTCTTGCGACGGCCATAGAAACCCTTGGCCTGCTCAAGAACCTTCTTGTGACGGGCGTGGGCGGTGACGCCCCTTTTAACGCGTGCCATCTGTCAGTGCTCCGATCAAAGGCCGTAGGGCAGGTAGGACTTGATGGTCTTGACGTCGGACGACGACATGACCTTCGTGCCACGGTTCTGACGGATGTACTTGGCGCTGTGGCTCATCAGCCGGTGGCGCTTGCCCGCGACGCCGGCCTTGATCAAACCGGACGCAGTGATTTTGAAGCGCTTTTTGGCGCCTGACTTGGTCTTCAGTTTCGGCATTTCTCTGCGGAGCGTGAGCCCCGTCCTCTGGCGTATTGATGAACCGTCCTGGCATGCCATTGGCCAGACGGTTCCGAAGGGGAGGGCGAATACGCGAAAGGGTGCGGGAAAGCAAGGGTTTGGGAGTCGCCAACAGTGGCTGGCGTGTTTAGCGCGCCGGATTCGGAGGTGATCCGTGCTAGTCACAGGCACCGGTGGCCGCGACAGCGCGTCTGGCCGGTTTCCCCAGGGCATTCCTATGACCGAAGGCCCGCTAGACCGGCTTCTCGACACGACCGAACTCGCCGCCGCTCTCGACAGCGATCAGTTCAAGCAGTTCCTCGATCAGGTGCCGGTCGCGATCGCCGTCGCGGAACTTAAGCCCAACGAGCACATCATCTACGCCAACCTGGAGTTCGAGCGGCTGACCGGCGAGACCGCTGACAAGATCGTCGGGGTGGCCTGGGATCAGCTGCCCGGCGTGGCCAGCGGCGCGGACGACGCGCGCGCCCTGGGTCTGGTGATCACTGACGAGAGGGACCACATCGGCGCCTTCACCATCCAGCACGACGGTGAGACAACCGAAGTCGACGCCTGGTCCAACCTCATCGCGGACGACGACGGCAAGCCCAGGTTCCGCCTTGTGGCCCTGGTGGAGCGCCTTTCGAAGGAAAGCTCCGAGGCTGCAGATCTTGAAGAGCAGATCGTCGCCAAGGACACGCTGCTGCGGGAACTGCAGCACCGGGTGAAGAACAATCTGCAGATGATCACGGCGCTGATCCGCGTCGAGTCGCGCGCCCTGCCCAAGGACGCGGGGGCCGGTGAGGGGTTTGATCGACTGGCGGGTCGTGTGGAGGCGCTTGGCCTGCTCTACAACACGCTGACCGAGGCCGCGCCGAGCGAAGCCGTGGACCTGGGTATCTATGTCAGCCAGATCGCCTCGGCGGTGATGCGCGCCCATGCCGTGGAAGGCATCCATCTGAACCTGCAGGTCGATACCTGGCCGGTGTCCCTCAACGTCGCCATGCCCGCAGGCCTGGTGGTCAACGAACTGCTGACCAATGCGCTGAAGCACGCCTTCAAGGGGCGGGATGGCGGCGCGATCACGGTCCAGTGTGTCACCGACTCCACCGGCTGCCGGGTCATCGTGGCCGACGACGGCGTCGGCCTGCCGGAGGGGACGGTCTGGCCGACCCAGGGCAAGCTCTCGGCGCTGATCGTGAAATCGTTGCTGCAGAACGCCAAGGCGGCGATCGACGTGCAGTCCTCGCCGGGCCGGGGTGTGCGGGTCATGATCTTCTTCGCCTACGTCGATGCGGCGCCGGCAGCCTGACCGGCTTCCCCGAGTCGGCGGATGGTCCTAGGTCTTCGGAAACGCCGGAGAGAAGCCCTTATGGCCCGTAAAGCCACCAAACCTCCCGCACTCAAGCCTCGCAAGAACCGGCCCATGGTGATCGGGGCGTTCCTGGCCCGGCCCAGGCTGCTGGCCGCGTTCAGTGTCGGCCTTGTGGTGTGGGTCGCCTGCGCTCACCTGACCAAGTTCCATTGGAGCACCAGCGCCATCCTCGGCTGGGACGCCTGCGCCCTGGTGTTCATCGCCGCCATCATCCAGTTCATGGTCGCAAAGTCGGCGGACCAGATTCGCACCCAGGCGTCGACCCAGGACCAGGGGCAGGTGATGATCCTGGCGGTCGTGATCCTGGCCGCAGCGTTCAGCGTGGCGACGGTGGGGTTCGAACTGTCCATCGCCAAGGCCGATCACGGCCTGGAGAAGGCCTGGCGGGTGGCCCTGGCCTTCGGGACGGTGGCCGCGTCCTGGTTCATGGTCCACCTGATCTTCGCCCTCCACTACGCCCATGAATACTACGCGCCCGACGAACCGCCAGCGGCGGGCAAGGTGGTGGGGGGACTGCTCTTCCCTGGGGGCGAAGACCCCGACTACTGGGACTTCCTGCACTTCTCCACGGTGATCGGGGTGGCGTCGCAGACGGCCGACATCGCGTTCACGTCCAAGCCGCTGCGGCGCATTGGGACCATCCACGGGATCGTCGCCTTCACCTTCAACACCGTGGTGCTGGCCCTGACCATCAACCTGCTGGCGGGCTTGTTCGGCGGGGACTAGCTGGTTGGCTGGATGTGTGGAACGCGCTTGATCACCTGCAGGGCCAGGATCATGGCCGGCACGATGAGGATGGCGGTGAGCGCGAAGGGGGCGCCGGGGGAGACCAGGCTGAACAGCTGGCCCGCATAGATCGGGCCGCCGATACGGGCGAGCGCGTTGTTGGACATGTTGAGGCCCAGCATCTCGCCCTGGCGGTCGGGTGGGGTGGCCTTGGAGATCAGGCCCACCAGGTTGGGGAAGCAGATCGACTGGCCAAAGCCGACGATGGCCAGGCCCAGCACGGCTTGGGCGGGCACCTGCGAGGTGAACTGCACCAGCATGCCGACGAACATCAGGCAAAGGCCCGCGATCAGCACCCGGGGCTCGCCGAAGCGGGCCACCAGCCAGCCGGTGGCGATGCCCTGGCTGAAGGCGCCGATGACGCCGATGACCATGAAGGCGAGACCAATCTGCTGCGGGCCCCAGCCGAACTTGGCGGACGTCCACAGGCCGTAGGTGGCCTCGATGCCGGCGAAGCCCGAGACAATGACGAAGGAGATGATCAGGATGCGGGAGACGACGGGATCGGCGAAGGCGTCGCGCAGGGCCGCCTGACGGCCGCGGGGGCGGACATCGGGAGTGCCCGGCCGGGTCTCGCGCACGAAGAACAGGACGCCCAGCGCCGAGGCCAGTCCAAGCGCGGCGGCGGCGAACAGCGGCAGCTGGAAGCCGATGGGGCCGAGGTTCGGATGGGCCAGCAGACCGCCCAGGGCCGGGCCGGTCATGAAGCCCAGGGAGAAGGCCGAGCCCATCACCCCCATGCGGCCGGCGCGCTTCTCCGGAGGGGTGATGTCGGCCATGCAGCCCTGCAGGGTCGAGATATTGCCCGCGAAGAAGCCGCCGGCGAACCTCGCGACGAAGGCCACCAGGATGTTGGGGGAGAAGGCCAGCGCCACGTAGCAGAGCGCGCTGACCGCGATGGTGACGATGAGCACCGGGCGGCGGCCGACCCGGTCCGAGAGCCGGCCCCAGAAGGGTTCGCCCAGGAACTGACCGGCCGAGAACATCGAAAACAGCAGGGCGATCTGCCAGGCCGGCGCGTTGAACGCCTTGCCGAAGAAGGGCAGCAGCGGGATCACCACCCCGAAGCCGGCGATGTTGAGGAACACCACCGAGAGCAGGATCACCAGCGCGCGGAGGTCCTGCTTCTCAGCGGAGGGCGTCACGGGGCCGTCTCGTTGAGCTTGCCCATGGCGATGGCCCGCCGGGTCGCCGACAGGGCCAGCAGGATGGCCGGCGTCACCACCAGGGCGCCCAGGATGAAGGGGCCGTCCCGCAGCAGCGGCACCATCAAACCGGCGCAGATCGGGCCGGTCACCCGGGCGAGCGCCCCGGTGGCGTTGTTGAGGCCCATGATCTGACCCTGCTTATGCGGATCGGCGGTGCGCGAGATGATCGCGCCGACATTGGGGAAGGCCACAGACTGGCCCGCCGCCGTCAGGCACATCAGGGCGATGGTCATGTAGCCGTTGATGGAGAAGATCTGCAGGGCCGCGGCGACGGCTGTCATGCCCATGCCGACGGCCAGCATCACGCCTTCGCCGTACTTTTCCGACATGCGGCCGGTGATCATGGTCTGGAAGAAGAAGGCCGTCGCGCCGGTGAAGGCGAAGCAGACGGCGATGTCACGCGGACCCCAGCCGAAGCGGGCCTGGGACCAGAGGCCGAACTGGCTTTCGATGCCGGTGAAGGCGAAGCCCACCAGGAAGGTCAGCAGCATCATGCGGCCGATCACGGGGTGACCCACGGCCTCGCCGATGGCCGACCAGCGGCTGGGGCGATGGCTGATGCCCTCCTCGCGAACGCGGCTTTCCTTGATGACGATGGCGATGGCGATAACGCAAAGGGCCGCCAGGCCCGAGGCGATGAACAGCGGAATGCGGAAGCCGGCTGGGCCCATGCCGGTGTGGGCGAAGAAGCCCCCCACCGACGGGCCGATGATCAGGCCGACGTTCCAGGCCGCGCCCTGGTAGCTCATCTGGCGGGCGCGTTTCTCCGGCGGGGTGACGTCGGCGATATAGCCCTGCACCACCGCCCCGTTGCCGGCTGCGAGCCCGCCCACCAGGCGGATGGCGAAGGCCACCCAGATGTTGGGGGCGAAGGCCAGCGCCAGGTAGCAGAGGCAGTTGCCCGTGATGGTGGAGATCAGCAGCGGCTTGCGGCCGTACTTGTCCGACAGCCGGCCCCACAGGGGTTCGCCGAAGAAGGCGCCCACCGAATAGGCTCCGAAGATCAACCCGATCTGCCAGGGCGCCGCGTCGAAGGACTTGGCGTAGAAGGGCAACAACGGGACGATGATCCCGAAGCCCAGCATGTTGATGAAGATAACGGCGATCAGCGACGCCGCCGCAAAACGCGGCGCCGGGGCCTTATACGGCTCGGATTCAGACATAATGGACCGGTGTTAGGCTGCCCTGTCCGGGGCGTAAAGACCTAGCGTGACGCTTGGTTGTCGCGGGGGCGCCCGACCCACGAAAAAGCGGCCGCCCCTGAGGGACGGCCGCCTTGATTCGCTTGGAGAATGACGCCTAGCGCGGGGCCAGGATCATGATCATCTGACGGCCTTCCATGCGGGGCTCGTACTCGACCTTGGCCACCGGCTCGAAGTCGGCCTTCACCTGCTGGAGAAGCTTCATGCCAAGTTCAGGGTGGGCGAGTTCGCGGCCACGAAAGCGCAGGGTGACCTTTACCTTGTCGCCCTCTTCGAAGAAGCGGTGCATGGAGCGCGCTTTGACTTCGTAGTCGTGGATGTCGATGTTGGGACGGAGTTTGATCTCCTTGATCTCCACCACCTTCTGGCGCTTGCGCGCCTCGTTCTTCTTCTTCTGCTCCTGGAACTTGAACTTGCCGTAGTCCAGGATCTTGCAGACAGGGGGATCAGCATTCGGCACGATCTCGACCAGGTCGAGGCCAGCTTCTTCAGCGGCCTCCAGAGCGGAAGAGGTCGGCATCACGCCCTGCTTCTCACCGTGCTGATCGATGAGCAGAACTTTTGGGACGCGGATGTCGTCATTGATGCGCGGTCCGTCTTTGACGGGCGGCGCCTGCATGGGGCGGCGAATAGGCTTTTGCTCCGTGAGCTATTTCAAGGCGAACGCACCGGCCGCGCGGGAGCGCTCCGGGGTGTTCAGCTAGTATATGACCCTGCGGCTCCCCGCGATCAAGCGCCGCCGGGGGCTGGGGCCAAAGCATTCGCCGCCTGTGCGACGCTCGCCACAGCCAAATCGCCCAGATTGTCGGCCTGCAGGACCGCCACATGGCCACGCGGGGCCGACAGGTTGGGGTCCGAGGCCCGCGAGAACAGCACGATGGTGGGCGCGCCGGTGGCGGCGGCCAGATGCAGGGGACCGGTATCGTTTCCCACCACCAGGGCGGCCTTGGCCCCCAGGATGGCGATGCGGGCGAAGTCGGTGCGCCCGGTGAGGTCGCGCGCCTTGCCCACATAGCGTTGGATCTGGCGGGCCTCGGCGCTCTCCTGGGGGCCGCCCAGGATGACGATGTCGAAGCCGCGGTCGTAGAGGATCTTGCCCAGCTCGCCGTAGCGGTCGACGGGCCAACGCTTGTCCAGCCGGTGGGCCGAGCCGCCGGGAATGAACAGCACATAGGGCCTGGGCATCACGCCGCCGGCCACGGGGCGCTCCTGCGGCGCCTTGCGCAGCACCCAGGACAGGTCCGGCGGCGGGGCGCTGCCGGGCTCGGTGGGGGCGTCAGGCCAGATGCCGGCAGACTTCAGCTGGTCGGCCTGGCGCTCCAGGGTGTGCATGGAATTGCGGCGGGGGTTTTTGTGCGGCAGGGCGCAGCCGAGCGCGATCCCCGACCATTCCGGCGGGAAGGGCCGCAGCATCTGGAAGATGCGGTTGGACGCCGAGGAGGTCTGCAGGTCGTAGACCCGGTCGTACTTGGCCTTCTTGATCCGCGCCCGCAGGGCCAGCCACTCGCCGGGGCCGTTGGGCTTGCCGTCGGTCTCCACGGCGTTGAAGTAGGGCGAGCTCTTGGCCAGCCCCTCGAACGGCGGCGTGGTCAGCAGGGTGATGTGGGCGCGCTTGTGCGCCTCGCGGATTTTCTTCATGGCCGCCAGCGCCAGGACGAAATCGCCCAGGGCCGACAGCTTGATCACCAGGATCTTCTTGATCTCACGCGCCATGGGCCCTCGCCGTCAGCACGCGTTCATAGGCTTCCATTGTGGCCGCGCACATGGCCTCGGCGGAATAGAGTTGGCGGGCGCGGGTCTGCGCCAGCTCCCCCATCTTGCGAAGTTCGACGGGCCCAAGCTCGATGGCGTGGGTCATGGCGGCGGCCCAGGCCGGGGCGTCGCCGGGGGCGACCAGCCAGCCGGACTTGCCGTCCAGCACGGTCTCGGTGGCGCCGCCGTGGCTGGACGCGATCACCGGGCGGCCCATGGCCTGGGGCTCCACGGCGGTGCGGCCGAAGGATTCCGGGACGGTGGTCGGCAGGATGGCGAGATCGCAGACCAGGCAGGCGGCCGGCATGTCGTCGCAGTGGCCCACCAGCTTGATCTCGGCCGAGAGGCCCTGGTCGCGGATTGAGGCCTCAAGCTCCTCGCGGTAGTCGGTGCGGCCCTGGTCGTCGCCGGCGAAGATGATCAGGAAATTCGACTGCCCGGCGGCCTTCATGCGGGCGGCCGCCGCGATGATGGTGGGATGCCCCTTGATGCGGGTCAGGCGTCCGCCCAGCAGAATCTTCACCCGGTTGTCGTCGGAAGCTACGCACCAGGCCTCGCGCAGAGCCTCGATCCGCTCGCGGGTCACCCAGGCCGGGTTGAAGCGGTCCAGGTCCACGCCGCGCGGGATGGTGACGATCTTTTCCGGCGGCAGGTCGTGCTCTCTCCGGACGTGATCGCGGGTATAGTCGGAATTGGCGATCACCAGGTCGCCGCGGGTCATCACCGCATTGTACCAGCGCTTCAGCTTGGTCTTGGCGTTGTAGATGCCGTGATAGGTGGCCACGAAGGGCGTCCCGGTGACCTGAGCCGCCCACAATGCGGAAAAGGCTGGCGCGCGGCTGCGGGCATGGACGAGGGAGACGTTCTCCTTACGGATCAAATCCACCAGTCGGGCGGCGTTGCCCAGCATCACCAGAGGGTTCTTCGACTGTACCGGCATCTGGGCCAGGCGGCCGCCGTCGGCTTCCAGGCGCGCGGTCATGCGGCCACCGCGGGTGGCCACCAGGGCCTTGCCGCCGACGCGCACGACGGCGTTGGCCACATCGATCGTGGTCTGTTCGGCGCCGCCGGTCTCAAGCTCGGGGACGACCTGCAGCAATGTGAAGTTGGGAGGCAGTGTCACGGCCATCTGCATAACGCACTGCGGGGGCGCGTAAAGCCCGTCGCACGCTGACGGACCTCCGCGCACGGGCTATTGATCAGGGATGAGCGAAGAGACGGGTTTCCTGGCGCGACCGGACGGCGAGCGGCTGGCGTGGCGCCGCGTGGCGGGCTCGGGCCCGACGGTGGTCTGGCTTGGGGGCTTCCGCTCCGACATGGCCGGGACCAAGGCGGAGGCGATCGCGCGGTGGGCCGCCGAGCGTGGGCGGGCCTATGTCCGCTTCGACTATTTCGGTCATGGCGAGTCCAGCGGCGACTTCACCCAGGGGACCATCACTCGCTGGCGAGAGGATTCGCTCGCGGTTCTCGACGAATTGACCGAGGGGCCGCTGGTTCTGGTGGGCTCGTCCATGGGCGGCTGGATCAGCTGCCTGGCCGCCGCCGTGCGTGCCGAACGCATCCAGGCCATGGTGTTGATCGCGCCGGCGCCGGACTTCACCGAGAAGCTGATGGCCCCGGAGATCGATGCGGCGGGACGCGAGGCGCTGGCCCGCGACGGTGTCTGGCTGCGGTCCAGCGACTATGGCGACCCCTATCCGATCACCGCCAATCTGCTGGAGGACGGCGCCCGCTGGTCGATCCTGCCCGGCCCCGTGCCCATCGAGGCGCCGGTGCGCATCCTGCAGGGCGGGGCCGATCCCGACGTGCCGTGGCGCCATGCTCTGGAGCTGGCCCAGGCGCTCAACAGCGACGACGTGGTGTTCAACCTGATCAAGGACGGCGATCACCGGCTATCGCGGCCGGCGGACATCGCGCGGCTGCTGGTGGCGCTCGACGAGGTCTGTCTGGACTGACAAACCGGCGTGTCCGGACAGGACTTTGGTTGCCGCGCGCCGAGGTCTGGGCGAGACCTTGGCTATGACAACTGAACACACCTCCAAGTCCGCCAAGGACGAGATGATCGAGATCATCAAGACGGTCGGCTACGCCCTGCTGATCGCCCTGGTGCTGCGGATCATCTTCTTCCAGCCCTTCACGATCCCCTCGGAGTCGATGGAGCCCGCCCTGCTGAAGGGCGACTACATCATCGTCTCCAAGTATGACTACGGGTGGAGTGCGCACTCCATCCCGTTCAGTCCGCCGATCTTCCACGGACGGATCATGAACAAGCTGCCCACTCGGGGTGACGTGGTGGTCTTCCACCTGCCGCGCGACAAATCCATCACCTACATCAAGCGGCTGATCGGCCTGCCCGGCGACCGCATCCGGGTGGTGGGCGGCCAGGTCTTCGTCAACGGCAAGGCGATCGCGCGCAAGCCGCTGGGGGTCACCGAGGACCCCGGCGATCGCGGGGTGCAGGTGATGCAGTACGCCGAGACCAAGCCGAACGGACGCAGCTACGTCACCTTCGACCGCGCGCCCGACCATGACGGCGACAACACCGACGTCTATGTGGTGCCGGAGGGCGAGTACTTCATGATGGGCGACAACCGCGACAACTCGCTCGACAGCCGCTGGCCGCAGGAGCTCGGGGTCGGCTATGTGCCCGCCGAAAACCTGGTGGGCAAGGCGCGCATCATCCTGGTGTCCTGGAAGGGCGGGGCCTCGATCTTCAAGCCCTGGACCTGGGTGACCCGCTTCGACGTGAGCCGCGCCTTCCACCCGCTGAACTAGAGCCTTTTAGGGCCAGATGGAATCATCTGACCTGTTCAAAAAGGCTCTAGATTCAAAAGTGTAGAGCGCGTCGGACGGGTTAACCGGCTGCCACTTAACCCTGACGCGCTCTAGCGGGCGGTGAACTCGGCTCGGCTGATCTGGCCGTCATGGTCGATGTCGATGTGGTCGAACTGGGCGGCGGCCATGCTGGGGCGGGCCAGCGACGGCAGGGCCGCGGCTCCCACCGCCGCGGCGATGGCGGCGCCGGCGATCAGGCGCCAGGTCTTGCGGGAGACGCGCGGCTTGGCGGGCGCCTCCAGCTGCTGGTCGATGAAGGCGCGCAGGGCCTCGCTGGCCGAGCGGCCGTCGGCCCGGCAACGGGCCATGAAGGCTTCCTTGGTCGGATACGGAATCCGAATCTCCAGGGATTCGCTTTTCTTCAGTCGTCTCGGCTCGGTCATGATGTGCGTCTTCAGAGGCTGTCGCGACGATAGCCAAGCCTATCTCGCGCCCGTGTGACAGGAAAAAGGTGTCCGAACAGCCGAGCTACCCGCTCTCGTTCGTTTATTTCGGTAGCCCGTCCTCATCGTAGAAGTCGTCATCCGTCAGCACAGGGCCGATAACCGGAGCTTCGCGAAAGCGCCGCAAAATCTCATCGACTGCCCTTCGCCGCCTGTCGATTTCGTTTCGATGATGGGCATCCAGAAGTTCAGTGCGCACGGCTATCGCCACCGCTTCCGTGAGGGTTTGGCCTGTGATGGCGGCCAGCTCCCGGATATCCCGCACCACATCGTCGCGGCTGATTTTTATGGAAGCGTTCATGGCAGAGGTGGTTTGCCATGATCATTTCGAGGGGGCTACCCACCGCCCGCCAGGATCGCGGCCAGGCCCTCGCGGTAGGTGGGGTACTGTGGCCGCCAGCCGAGTTCGGCCTTGACGCGGGCGTTGGAGACCCGCTTGGTCTCGGCGTAGAAGCGCCGCGCCGCGGGGGTCAGGGCGTCGAGGTCGAGGGCCTCTTCCGGCGGCGGCGCCATCCCCAGCAGGCGCGCCGCGTAGGCCACCACCTGGCTGTTGGGCGCTGGCTCGTCGTCACAGAGATTGTAGATCCCGCCGGCGCGGGGCCGGGCGATGGAGGCCTCCAGGCCCGCGGCCAGGTCGTCCACATGGATGCGGCTGAACACCTGGCCCGGGGCGGCGACACGGCGGGCGCGGCCCTCGCGCAGGCGGTCGAAGGCGCAGCGGCCGGGGCCGTAGATGCCGGGTAAACGGTGGATGGTGACGGTCAGGCCCATGCCGCGACCGACTTCCAGCCAGTCGCGCTCAGCGGCGACCCGGCGCGCACCCTCGGTGGACTGGGCGGCCAGCCGGCTCTGTTCAAACACCCAGCCGCCGCGCCGGTCGCCATAGACCCCGGTGGTGGAGAGATAGCCGATCCAATCGGGGAAGGCGCCGGCCCGCGCCATCGGCCGCACCAGGGCGGGCAGGGCCGGGCAGCCCTGGTCGGTTGGCGGGGCGGTGGTCAGGATGGCCTGGGCCCGACCCATCTCGGCGGCGATCGCGTCGGGGTCGGCGACCGGGACCGGCTCGATCCCCTCGGCCGCCAGGCGCGCCGCGCCGCCCTCATCGCGGAAGGTGGCGGCCACGGTCCAGCCCTGCGGGACCAGGCGCCTCGCCAGGGCGCGGGCCGAAAAGCCGTAACCGAAGACGAAGAGGCGCAAGGCTCCCGCCTCCTAGAGCAGGGCCTGGATCGCGGCCCGGGCGGCGTCGGCGAACTCTGGGCGGCGCAGGGCGAAGGCCACATTGGCCCGCAGCAGGCCGATCTTGTCGCCGCAGTCGTAGGTGATTCCCTCATATTCCAGGGCGTGGAAGGTCTGGCTCTTCATCAGCTGCACCATGCCGTCAGTCAGCTGGATCTCGCCGCCCGCGCCCTTGCCCTGGCGCTCCAGCAGATCGAAGATTTCCGGCTGCAGGATGTAGCGGCCCGAGATGAACAGGTTCGAGGGCTCGGTCCCGGGGGCGGGCTTCTCCACCATGCCGGTCATGCGGTTCAGCCGGCCGTCCTGGCCGTCGAGGGCGACGATGCCGTACTTGTGGGCCTCGCCGTCCGGGCAGGGCTCGACCGCGATGATATTGCCGCCAACCTTTTCGTAGGACGCCACGGCCTGGGCCAGGGCAGGCGTATCGGCGGCCATCAGCATGTCGGGCAACATGACGGCGAAGGGCTCGTCGCCGATGATGTGGCGGGCGCACCAGACGGCATGGCCGAGACCCAGCGGGGCCATCTGGCGCACGAAACTCATGCCGCCGGGGATGGGCAGGTCGGCGCGCACCTCGGCCAGGATGTCGGTCTTGCCCTTGGCTTCCAGGGCGTTCTCGATCTCGGGATTGGCGTCGAAATAGTCCTCAATGGCGCCCTGGCCGCGGCCGGTGACGAAGACGATGTGCTCGATCCCCGCGGCGCGCGCTTCCTCGACCACATAGGACAGGATCGGCCGGTCGAAGATGTTCAGCATGTTCTTCGGCGTGGTCTTGGCGCCCGGGAGCACCCGGGTCCCCAGACCCGCCACGGGAAGCACAGCCTTGCGCACAGGTTTCGTCATGCAGTCCTCCGTCCAACTCTGCCTAGAGGAGCCAACGCACGAAATCCATTACCGCCTGATGACGAGCGGTGGCGAAACCTGCGACTGCCCGCCGACTACTCGACGGTGACGGACTTTGCGAGGTTGCGAGGCTGGTCGACGTCGGCCCCCTTGAGCACGGCCACGTGGTAGGCCAGCAGCTGGATGGGCGCCGACATCACGAGGGGCGCGATCAGTGGGTCGCACCGCGGCGCGGTCACCACCACCCGGGCGCCGGGTGGGGCGTGACGCTCGCCCTCCGGATCGGTGATGAAGACCACCTGACCCCCCCGGGCCATGACCTCGCTCATGTTGGAGGCCGACTTCTCGAAGTAGCTGTCGAAGGGCGCGAGGATGACGATCGGCGTGTGCTCGTCCACCAGGGCGATCGGCCCGTGCTTCAGCTCGCCGGCTGCGTAGCCCTCGGCGTGGATGTAGCTGATCTCCTTCAGCTTCAGGGCGCCTTCCAGGGCCAGCGGATACATGGGGCCGCGGCCCAGATAGAGCACGTCGCGGGCCTTGGAGACCTCCAGGGCGACGCCGCGGACCGCCTCTTCCAGATTGATCGACTCGGCGATCAGCCGCGGCGCCTCCAGCAGCACGCGGACCAGGCGGCGTTCCTCGGCCGCGTCGATCTTGCCCCGGGCGCGGGCGATGGCGACGGCCAGGGTGGTGAGCACGCTGACCTGGGAGGTGAAGGCCTTGGTGGAGGCGACGCCAATCTCCGGTCCGCAGTGGATCGGCCAGACCACGTCGACTTCGCGGGCGATGGTGGAGTCCACCGCGTTGACCACAGCGGCGCTCTTCATCCCCTTGGCCTGGCAGTAGCGCAGCGCCGCCAGGGTGTCGGCGGTCTCGCCGGACTGGGAGATGGCGATTGCCAGGGACCCGGCGTTGAGGGCAGGCTCACGATAGCGGAATTCCGAGGCCACCTCGACGTCCACCGGCAGGTCGGCCAGCTGTTCGATCAGGTACTTGCCGATCAGGCCGGCGATATAGGCGGTGCCGCAGGCGACGATCTGGATGCGCTGCAGGGTGGCGAAGTCGATGTCGCCGGGCACGGCGGTGCGTTCGGCCAGGGTGTCCACATAGGCCGCGATGGTGCGCTGGCAGCCCTCCGGCTGGTCATGGATCTCCTTCTCCATGAAGTGGCGGTAGTTGCCCTTCTCCATGATCGCGCTGGAGGCGGCCAGGACCTTGATGGGGCGGATGGCCGGCAGGCCCGCCTCGTCGAAGATGCGCGCGGAATTGTGGTCGATGACCACGTAGTCGCCGTCCGAGAGATAGGCGACGCGATTGGTGAAGGGGCCCAGCGCCATGCCGTCGGAGCCGATGAACATCTCGCCGTCGCCATAGCCCACGGCCAGCGGTGGCCCGTTGCGGGCGCCCATGATCACCTCGCGCTCGCCGCCCACCAGGACGGCCAGGGCATAGGCGCCGCGCAGGCGCGCGATTGTCGCCTCGAAGGCCGCCAGGGGCGCCAGGCCCTCGGTCATCGCCTGATCGATCAGGTGGGCGACCACTTCGCTGTCGGTGTCGCTGGAGAAGACCCGGCCCTTGGCCTGCATCTCCGCGCGCAGTTCGGCGAAGTTCTCGATGATGCCGTTGTGGACCACCGCGACATTGCCGGCGATGTGGGGGTGGGCGTTGCGCTCGGTCGGCGCGCCGTGAGTGGCCCAGCGGGTGTGGCCGATGCCGGTCGTGGCGCGCAGCGGATCGGCGACCAGCACGGCCTCCAGTTCCCGCAGCTTGCCGGGCGCGCGGCGGCGCTGAAGCTTGCCGTCCACCTGGCCGGCGATCCCGGCCGAGTCGTAGCCGCGATATTCCAGCCGCTTGAGGCTCTCCACGAGGCGGTCCTGAACCGGGGCCGTCCCGACAATGCCGATGATCCCGCACATGGAAGTGGAGTTCCTTTTGCCGTAAGCCGAGGCCGGAATAATCTTCAAGCCCGCGCCGCCTTTAGCATTCGCAAACGCGGCGTCGACTAAATCTCAGTTTCGTTTCGTTTCGAGAGCCGCGCCCCATGACCAAGCGAGCCTATTTCGGCACCGACGGCATCCGCGGTCAGGCCAACAGCCATCCGATGACCGCCGAGGTGGCTCTGCGCGTCGGACTGGCGGCGGGCAAGCTCTTCATGTCCCAGGACGACCGCCGGCACATGGTTGTGATCGGCAAGGACACGCGGTTGTCGGGCTACATGGTGGAGCCGGCCCTGGTGGCGGGGTTCGCCAGTGTTGGCATGGACGTTCGCCTGCTGGGGCCGATGCCGACGCCCGGCGTGGCGATGATGACCCGCTCCCTGCGCGCCGACCTGGGGGTGATGATCTCGGCCTCGCACAACGCCTTCATCGACAACGGCATCAAGCTGTTCGGCCCTGATGGCTATAAGCTCTCGGACGAGCGCGAGCTGGAGATCGAGGCCCTGATGGACCAGGGGTTGGCCGACGGCCTGGCGGCGCCGACGGCGCTGGGCCGGGTCTCTCGCGTGGACGACAGCCAGGCGCGCTATGTCGAGATCGCCAAGGCCACCTTCCCGCGCCGCATGAGTCTGGCGGGCCTGCGGGTGGTGATCGATTGCGCCCATGGGGCGGCCTACAAGGTCGCGCCGGTGGTGCTGTATGAACTGGGCGCCGAGGTCATCAAGATCGGGGTCGATCCCGACGGCACCAACATCAACGAGGAATGCGGCTCCACCCATCCCGAGGCCATGGTCCGGGCGGTGAAGGAATACCGCGCCGATATCGGCATCGCCCTCGACGGCGACGCCGACCGGCTACTGATCTGTGACGAGAAGGGCCACGTGGTCGATGGCGATCAGATCATGGCCCTGATCGCCGACAACTGGGCCAAGCGCGACCGTCTGAGCGGCGGCGGGGTGGTGGCCACGGTGATGTCGAACCTCGGCCTGGAGCGCTTCCTGGCGGCCCGCGACCTGAAGCTGGAACGCACCGCCGTGGGCGACCGCGCGGTGATGGTCCGCATGCGCGAGGGCGGCTTCAACCTGGGCGGCGAGCAGTCGGGCCACATGATCATGTCTGACTTCTCCACCACCGGCGACGGCCTGTTGGCGGCCCTGCAGGTGCTGGCGGTGTTGAAGCTGGGAGACAAGCCGATGAGCGAACTGGCCCACCAGTTCGAGCCGGTGCCGCAACTGCTGCAGAACGTGCGCTTCGCCGGCGGCAAGCCATTAGAGGACGACCAGGTCAAGAAGGTCCTGGCCGCCGCCGAGCTCCGCTTGGCCGGCGTCGGACGCCTGGTGGTCCGCGCCTCGGGCACCGAGCCCCTGATTCGGGTCATGGCCGAGGGCGACGACGAGAAGCTGGTCCGCGACGTGGTCAAGGAGATCGTCGGCGCGGTGAAGAAGGCCGCCGCCTGAGCCGCAAGTCGCCCTGGTCTACACACGTATGTGAAGGCCGATGCCGCGCGGCAAGCTGAACCCGAGGGTTTTCTCGGGTGTTCAAGCCCCAGAATTCATGTCAGCTTCGTAATGTTGGTGCCGCTCGACCGGCCCGGACGAAGAAAAGAGTTCTGGGAGGACACATGCAGCGTAACCCCGTCATTGCGGGCGTGACGCGAGGACCGATCCGGGCGACCAGCTCGATCGCCTGCCTCGCCTTCGTCGCGCTCCTCGCCGTCGCCTTCTGGGCCGGCGCGCTCTGGATCGGAACCGAACTCTTCAACCTGCTGACCTAGACCGCCGCAGGTTGGTTGAGTCGTCCGAGCAACGCCCGACCGGGCGTCGCTCGCCTTCGTCCTGAAATCTACGCCCGCCCGATGGAGGCGTACTTGAAGCCCCGCGAGCGCAGGTCCTCGGGCTTGTAGATGTTGCGCAGGTCCACCAGCGTCGGGGAGATCATCAAGCTCTTCACGCGGTCGAGGTCCAGCGCCCGGAACTGATCCCATTCGGTGATGATCACCAGGACATCGGCGCCTGTGGCCGCCTCATAGGCGTCGGCCTTGAAGTCCACATCCGTCAGCATGTGCTTGGCCTCTTCCCCCTCGGGGTCGTAGGCCTGGACCTTGGCGCCCAGCTTTTGCAGCGCCGGGATGATGTCCAGGGCCGGGGCGTCGCGCATGTCGTCGGTATTGGGTTTGAAGGTCAGGCCCAGCACGCCCACCGTCTTGCCGGCCAGATCGCCGTCCAACGCCTTGGCCACCTTGGCCGACATGGCCTTCTTGCGGGCGTCGTTGATCTCCACCGTGGTCTCGATCAGCCGCACCGGGCTGCCGGCGTCGGTGGCGGTGCGCACCAGGGCCAGCGTGTCCTTCGGGAAGCAGGAGCCGCCGTAGCCGGGGCCGGCGTTGAGGAACTTGCCGCCGATCCGCTTGTCCAGGCCGATGCCCTTGGCCACCTGCTGCACGTCGGCGCCCAGCGCCTCGCAGAGGTCGGCGATCTCGTTGATGTAGGTGATCTTCAGGGCCAGGAAGGCGTTGGCGGCGTACTTGATCAGCTCGCTGGTGCGGCGGCTGGTGAAGACGATCGGGGTCTCGTTCAGATAGAGCGGGCGATAGAGCTCGGTCATCACCGGACGGGCGCGCTCGTCCTCCAGCCCCACCACCACGCGGTCGGGACGCTTGAAGTCCTCGATGGCCGCGCCTTCGCGCAGGAACTCGGGGTTGGAGACCACGGCGAACTGCGCGTCGGGGCGCTTGGCCTTGATGATGCGTTCGATCTCGTCGCCGGTGCCGACCGGGACGGTGGACTTGGTGACGATGACGGTGAAGCCGTCCAAGAGGCCGGCGATCTCCTCGGCGGCGGCGTAGACGTAGGAGAGGTCGGCGTGTCCGTCGCCGCGGCGCGAGGGGGTGCCGACGGCGATGAACACCGCGTCGGCCTTCTTCACCGCCGCGGCGGCCTCGGTGTCGAACGACAGGCGGCCGGCCTTGACGTTCTGGGCCACCAGCAGGTCGAGGCCCGGTTCGTAGATCGGGATCCCGCCGGACTTCAGGCGCTCAATCTTGCTCGCATCCTTGTCGATGCAGATCACATCATGGCCGAAGTCGGCGAAGCAGGCCCCGCTCACCAGGCCCACATAGCCCGTGCCAATCATCGTAACGTGCATCGTCTATCCCCGACTTCGTGCTGACCTGATCCAGGCCGGTACATCTTTTTGCAGCGCAGCAAAAGTGGCGCCGCGCGATCAGACTTCCTGGTTGTAGGCGCCGACCTCAGGCCGCTTGGCGAGGCGGGGCTTCACCTCCTCGCGGAACAGGGCGCGCATGTCGGCGTCGGACTGGGTGCTCTCCACCACGACGACGATCTCCGGCTTGTTGGAGGAGGCGCGCACCAGGACCCAGGAACCGTCCTCCAGCGCGACGCGGACACCGTTGACGGTGATGACCTCGACAATCCTGCGGCCGAGGATCGTCCCGCCGGCCTTGGCCAGGGCTTCGTACTCGGCCACCACGTCGTCCACGACGCCGTACTTCACCTCGTCGCCGCAGTGGGGTGACATGGTCAGCGAGGTGTAGGCGACCGGAAGGGCGTCTTTCAGGTCGGAGAGCTTCTTGTCCGGATTGCGGTCCATCATCGCCAGGATGGCGGCCGCCGCCGTCAGGCCGCAGTCGTAGCCGCGTCCCAGGGGATCGTTGAAGAAGAAGTGGCCGCTCTTCTCGAAGCCGGCCAGGGCGCCCAGCTCGGCGGTCTTGCGCTTGATGTAGGAGTGGCCGGTCTTCCAGTAGACAGTTTTGGCGCCGTTGGCGGCCAGGACCGGATCGGTGGCGTAGAGGCCGGTGGACTTCACGTCGACCACGAAGGTGGCGTTCTTGTGCAGGACCGACAGATCGCGGGCCAGCATCAGGCCGATCTTGTCGGCGAAGATCTCCTCGCCGGTGTCGTCCACCACGCCGCAGCGGTCGCCGTCGCCGTCGAAGCCCAGCGCCAGGTCCGCGCCGTGCTCGCGCACCGCCTTGGCCATCTCCTGCAGCATCTCGTGGTCTTCAGGATTGGGATTGTAGCGCGGGAACGTCCAGTCGAGCTCGCAGTCCATCTCAATGACCTCGACGCCCATGCGGCGCAGAGCCTCCGGCGCGAAGGCGCCGGCGGTGCCGTTGCCGCAGGCGCAGACCACCTTCAGCGGGCGCTTCACGGCCACGCGACGCACGATGTCGGCGACGTAGCGTTCCGGCACCCCAGTGACGTGGGTCAGCGAACCGCCGGGCTTCATCTTGGAGAGTCCGCCCAGGACGATTTCCTTCAGACGGCCCATCTCCACCGGGCCAAAGGTCAGGGGCCGCTGAGCGCCCATCTTCACGCCGGTCCAGCCATTCTCGTTGTGGCTGGCGGTGACCATGGCCACACAGGGGGCGTCCTGGTCGAACTGAGCGAAATAGGCGATGGGCGACAGGGCCAGGCCGATGTCCACCACCTCGCAGCCGGCGGCCAGCAGGCCCACGGTGAGCGCCTGCTTCACGCTGATGGAGTAGGAGCGGAAGTCGTGGCCGATGACGATCTTGGTCTGGCCCAGTTCCTGGATGTAGGTCCCCAGGCCCAGGCCCAGGGCCTCTATGCCCAGCAGGTTGATGTCAGGCCCCAATAGCCAGCGCGCGTCGTATTCCCGGAAACCGGTGGCCTTCACCAACGGATAGATTTCGTAATCGAGGGTGTTGGGAACGAGGTCGGCGCGCGGAACGGGAAGCATCAGGACTCCATCGTATGTCTTCGGCAGGGGTCTTAGAGGTCTTGAGACCTTAAGACCATGCAAACGCGAGCGTTGAACTTGTGTTTCGTGACGATTGCTAGACGCCTGCGCGGACCAGATCGTGAACGCGTAAGATTCCGACAGGCTTTCCGCCCTCGACCACGAACAGTACGGTGACCATCGGCAGGGGATCGCTCATCAGGGCGAGCGCCTCGCCAGCCAGCATGCCGGGCGGGGCGGTCTTCTTGGGGCCTGGCGTCATCACCTCGCCGGCGGTGTGGCTCATCAGGCCGTCGATGTGGCGGCGCAGATCGCCGTCGGTGATCACGCCGCGCAGGGCGCCGTCCGGGCCGGTGACGCCGACGATGCCGAAGGCCTTTTCCGTCATCACCAGCAGAGTCTGGGCCATGGGGGCGTCGAGGGACACCAGAGGCAGTTCGGCCGCTCCGTGCATCAGGTCGCCCACCGTCTGTAGCATGGCGCCCAGCTTGCCGCCGGGGTGGAAGGTCTTGAAATCCTTGGCCGTGAAGCCGCGACGTTCCAGCAAGGCGACGGCCAGGGCGTCCCCCAGTGCGATCTGCAGGGTGGTGGAGGTGGTGGGGGCCTTGACCTCGGCGGTCGCCTCGGCGGCGTCGGCCAGCTGGAGCACCACGTCGGCGGCCTTGCCCAGCGCGCTCAGCGGGTCGGCGGTCAGGGCGATCAGCGGGATGTGGAAGCGCCGGGAATAGGCCAGCACGTCGGCCAGCTCCTTCACTTCGCCGGACTTGGACAGGCAGAGCACCACGTCGCCCTCGGCGATCATGCCCAGGTCGCCGTGGCTGGCCTCGTTGGCGTGGACGAAGAAGGCCGGTGCGCCGGTCGAGGCGAAGGTCGCGGCGATCTTGCGCGCAACATGGCCCGACTTGCCGATGCCGGAACAGACGATCTTGCCCTTGGCGGCGTGCAGGATGTCGACGGCCCTGGCGAAGGCCTCGCCCAGGCCGTCGGCCTGCTGAGTCAGGGCGTCGGCCTCGGCGGCCAGCACCCGGCGGCCCACGGCCACGGCGTCGAAGTCGCTCATTGGGTCGGCGCTATGGCTTGGCTCTGCAGGTCGGAAACCGCCTGCCGGGCCTGGTTGACGCGCTGGTTGGCGGCCTTGGTTTCACGCTGCATGGCCGCCTGGACAGCGGGCGTCCGCTGGGTGGGGACATGGCCGAAGGGCCCCGGGGAACGGTCCCCCAGGCCCTGGGGCCAGACAAGGGCGATCACCACCATGGCCAGGGCGGTGAGGGCGATGACGGGGAAAAACAGGCGGTCGCGCATGGTCGAGCCGATATAGCGGCTCGAAACGCCCCTAGCCAGCGAACCCTTGACCTCTCCGCCTTCGACCCCTAGGCGCTGACCGCTCCGATCAGATCGGAGCGGCGCCTAGGTCTTTTCCTTGGTCGCGCATTCTGGCGGCGAACCGGCGGCCACTTCGCCTGAATGCGCTCGCGCCCGCCGGTTTGAATGGAGGTTTCCCAGTGCCCACCCTGATCCTGCTGCGCCATGGCCAGAGCCGCTGGAACCTCGAAGACCGCTTCACCGGCTGGGTGGATGTGGACCTGACGCCGGAGGGCGAGGCCCAGGCGACCAAGGGCGGGGAGCTGATCAAGGCCGCGGGCCTGCAGATCGACCGCGCCTTCACCTCGGTGCTCACCCGCGCCATCCGCACCTGCTGGCTGGCGCTCACCGCGGCGGGCCAGGTCTTCGTGCCGGAGACCAAGGACTGGCGGCTGAACGAACGCCACTACGGCGGGCTGACGGGTCTCAACAAGACCGAGACCGCCGCCAAGCACGGCGAGGACCAGGTGAAGATCTGGCGCCGGTCGTATGACGTGCCGCCGCCGCCGCTGGCGCCGGGCGGCGAGTTCGACTTCGCCAAGGACCGCCGCTACGCCGGCGCGACCCTGCCCGACACCGAGAGCCTGAAGACCACGCTCGACCGCGTGGAGCCCTACTGGACCGCGGAGATCGCCCCGAAGCTGGCGGCCGGCGAGACCGTGCTGGTGGCCGCCCACGGCAATTCCCTGCGGGCTATCGTCAAGCTGCTCTACGCCCTGTCGTCCGAGGCGATCATCGATGTGGAGGTGCCCACCGGCAATCCGCTGCTGATCGAGCTGGACGCCGCGCTGAAGCCGATCTCGGCCCGCTATCTGGACGAAAGCCGCGCGACGAAGCTGCCGACCTACGGGGCCTAGGACTAGCGGGCGGCGACGCGCAGCGCCTGGGCGATCTGGGCGTCGGTGCGGCGTATGGCGAGCAGCAGAATCGCGGCCACCAGGGCTGGGATCACCGCCCAGGGCTGACCGGCGGCGGCCAGGCCGGTGGCGCCGGCGAGGCTGGCGCCCACCACCAGCTCGGCCAGGGTGGAGAACCAGCTCGAGCCTCGGCGGCGGCGGAACTCCGAACGCTTGGCCGGGCGCTGGTACCAGATGTTGATCAGTCCGTTGGCGAGGGTCGCGGCGGTGCAGCCGGCGGCAGCCGCCAGGCCGACCCCGGGCTCCAGCGCTGTCAGGACCACCAGGATCGGCGCCAGCAGGATCGCCACCGGGATGAAGGCCGCCGTCAGCTTGGCCTGGCGCGCGGTAGCGATGGGGGTGGGAGCACACGCGATCAGGTCTGGCGCATCCTCCGCCGAGACCGTGATCCAGGCCAGGCTTGCGGCCACCTGTCCGGCCACGAAGGTCAGGGCCGCGGCCCCGCCCGGCAGGGCGACGAGCATGTGGCTGCCGGCGTTGCGCACCAGCAGGAAGGCCAGGGGCAGCAGGTACAGCACCCGCAGCATCACCTGGGACATCAGGGCTGCGTCGCGGCTCATCAGCCGCAGCTCCTTGCGTATGGTGGCGGCGAAGGCGCCGCCGGTGAAGGCCACCCGCCGGGTGCTGGCCTTGACCGCGCTGGCCTCTGCCCCGCCGGCGGCGGCGGAATCGGCGGCGAACCGGGCCCCCAGCCAGAGGTTCACACCGGCGAACATCGCGAGGGCCACGGCCAGGAGGATCAGCACCGCGACCGGATCGCCCAGCAAGGCGCGCAGGGGCAAGGCGGCGGCGGCGGGCGGGGCGAAGCGCGGGTCGGCGGCGGCGGCCATCAGGTCGGTCCAGATCGAGCCCGCAGCCTGGCCAAAGATATTGCGCGCCTGGGTCACCAGGAAGAATCCCGCCCCGATCAGGGCCGAGGCGACCTGGGCGATGGTCCGGGTCCGCCGGGGACCGATGGCGGCGAACATGGCCATGGCCACCACCAGGCCGCAGGCGGTGGCCGCGATGGCCACGCTGGCCAGGACCAGGAAGGCCGACAGCCAGGGCGGATGGCCGATCAGGGCGATGGGGATCAGGAACGGACCCAGGAAAGCCGAGAACACCAGGAACAGGTTCAGGGCGATGGCCGCGAACCGCACGGTCAGCACCTTTCGCGGGTCGATGGGCGAGGAGAACAGCAGGTCCAGGTCGCCGCGGTCGTAGAGGACGTCGGCCGCCGCCGAGAGGGTCTGGGACAGCATCAGGCTGAAGATCACCGCCAGGACGGCGTCGGCCAACAGGATGCCGGTGGGGCTGATCCCCACCTCCACCCGGCGCAGCATCAGGCCGATTGGCACGCCCCCGAAAAGGGCGACAAGCCCGACGCTGATCAGCGCGATCCAGCCACCGCGCCGATTCTCACCGCGCCGCGCCAGCAGGGTGCGCCAGCCCAGGCGCATCTCGTGGACCAGCAGCCACAGGGTCGATCCCGGCGCGGCGATCACGCGGGCGTGGCCTCGGTTTGGCCGGTCAGGTCGAGGAACAGGTCCTCCAGGCTGGCGTCGCCGTCGCCGGCCTGGGCCCGCAGTTCGTCGAGGCGGCCCTCAGTCAGCAGCCGGCCGTGCTGGATGATGCCGATGCGGTCGGCCATCCGTTCGGCCACCTCCAGGATGTGGGTGGTGAGGATCACCGTGGCGCCGGCCCGGGTGCGGGCGGTGAGCAGATCCTTCACCTGGCGCGCGGCCCCGGCGTCCAGGCCAGTGAGCGGCTCGTCGAGGATCAGCAGTTTCGGATCGTGGATCAGGGCTCCGGCCAGGGCGGTCTTCTGCTTCATGCCGCGGGAGAAGCCCTCGCAGCGGCGGCCGCGTTCCTCCCACAGGCCCAGCATCCGAAGCAGATCTTCCGATCGCGCGCTGGCGGCCTTGGCCTCCACGCCCCAGAGTCCGGCGACGAACTCCAGATATTCCAGGGGCGTCAGCCGGTCGTAGAGCATCGGCTCGTCCGGAGCCCAGGCGATCAGCCGCTTGGCCGCCAGGGGGTCGGCGAGGGCATCGACGCCGAACACGCTGATGGATCCGGTGTCGGGCTTCAGCAGGCCGGCCACCATCCGCAGGGTGGTGGTCTTGCCCGCGCCGTTGGGACCCAGCAGGGCGTAAAGTTCCCCCGACCGGACCGTCAGGTTCAGGTCGTCCACGGCGGGCGCCCGGAAGGTCTTGGCAAGGCCCCTGATCACCAATGCGTCGGTCACGAAGCTCTCCCGTTCCGGCCTGACTATGGGCGAGAGGGGAGGCCCGCTCAACCACGCGGGGTTGCGGGAAGGGCGGTGGGCGCGTCACAACCCGGACATGACCGACGAAGACCACATGCGCGCCGCCGTCGCGCTCGCCCGGACCAACCTCGGGAAGACCGGCGTTAACCCGTCGGTGGGCTGCGTGATCGTGGCTCACGGCGCGGTGGTGGGGCAGGGCGTGACCCAGGCGGGGGGGCGTCCCCACGCCGAGGAACAGGCCCTGGATCAGGCCGGCGACGCTGCGGTTGGAGCGACTGCCTATGTCACCCTGGAGCCCTGCGGCCAGCGGTCGACGGGCGCCGCCTCCTGCTCGCAACGGCTGGTGGCGTCTGGGGTGGCGCGGGTCGTCATCGCCTGCGAGGACCCCTCAACCTATGCGTCAGGGCGGGGCACGGATCGGTTGCGGGTCGCAGGGATTACGGTGGAGCTTGGCCTGCTTCAAGCCGAGGCTGGGAGCCTCTACGCCGACTACGAACCGCCGCAAGCTTAGCGATTCTTCACTCTGTTTTTTGCTAAGCTGCGGAAACAGCGTGTTAATTACGAGAACCTATTCTGGGGATAGTAAGTTCAGGGTCCCCCAGCCTCCCATGTCGCTTCAAACCGCAACCATTCAGGATCTCCACCCCCTCAGCCAGGCTGAGGCCGACGCCATCTGCGCCAAGCATGACCGGCTCTGGACCTCCAAGCCCGGCGGCGCCCGGGCGGTGTTCGCCTGGAAGAATCTCACCGGCCTGGACCTGCGCGGGCGCAATCTGTGCGACGGCGATTTCACCGGGGCGATCCTTGCCGACTGCCAGCTGCAGGGCGCCCGGCTCGACCACGCCAACCTGTTCGGCGCCGACCTGCAGAACGCCAATCTGACGGACGCCTCCATGCGGCGGGCCGACCTGCGCGGCGCCTGCCTGCGCAACGCCAACCTCACCGGCGCCGACCTCTTTGAGTGCGACCTGCGCGAGGGCTCCATCGCCTCGGTGGACCGCGTCCAGGGCCTCAAGGTCATGGAGCACCAGAACCGGGTGGGCGAGATGCAGGGCGCCATACTGGCCGGCGCCAACCTGGAGCGGTCGCGGCTGTCGGGCGTCATGGCCGTGCGGGCCGACTTCACCGACGCGGTGCTCAAGGACGCCAAGCTGGTGCGCGCCAATCTCAAGCAGTGCACCATGACCGGGGCCAACATGGCCGGCGCCGATCTCTCCGGCGCGGACCTGGCCGGCGCCGACCTGCGAGACTGCATCCTGGTGGGGGCTAAGACCTTCTCATGGAATGTCAGCCAGGCCGATATGCGGGGCGCGCTCACCGACCAGCCCTCGGGCAAGGCGGTCTCCGACCTGCCCTACAAGACCATGATCCGCGATCACGCCCGCTGGTGCGAGACCGGCGGCGCGGAGGGCGCCCCCAGCGTGTTCGACAACGCCGATCTGCGGGCGCTGGAGACGGTCCGCGGCTTCAACCTGACGGCGCTCTCGGCCAAGGGGGCGGTGTTCTACGGTCTCGACATGGAGGGGGTGCAGCTCCAGGGCGCCAATCTGGAGGGCGCCGACCTGCGGGCCTGCAACCTGCGCCGCGCCGACCTTCGCGGGGCGCGGATGACGGGCGCCAAGCTCGCCAGCGCCGACCTTCGCGACGCCCAGATGGGGCCGCTGCTGCTCGGCGGCGACCGCATCCTGCCGTGCAACCTGACCGGCGCCAGCCTGAAGAACGCCGACCTGGCCCGCGCCGACCTGCGCCACGTGCTGCTGGTCGACGCCGACCTGAGCCGCGCCAATTTCACCAACGCCCAGCTGCGCCAGGCCAACCTCACCGGCGCCCAGAAGTGGGGGGCGCGGGGCCTGGGCGAGACAATCTGATCACCCTGCGTAAACCTTAAGGGTTCGGTTGCATCTGGGGTCTAGACAAGCCTCAGAGATCACCGTTCGTCAAAAGCTCCGCCGCATGTCCAGCATCACCTTGTCCGGTCGAAGAACGCTGTCTCCAGGCGAGATCGAGATCATCGTCTCGGCGCACGAGAAGTTCATCGCCCGCAAGCCGGGCGGCAAGCGCGCCATCCTAAAATTCGTCGACCTGTCGGGCGCCGACCTGGCCGGTCGCAACCTGTCGGACGCCGACGTCTCGGCCTCGATCTTCGACGGCGCCAGGATGGCTGGCATCAATCTGGAGCGCGCCATCCTGTTCGGCTGCGATCTGCGCAAGGCCGATCTGCGCGGCGCGCGGCTGGTGCGCGCCGACCTGCGCGGCGCCTGCCTGCGCGGCGCCAACCTCTCCCAGGCCGACCTCACCCAGGCCGATTTCCGGGTCGGTCACGTGGCCATCCCGCACCCCTCCAAGGGGTTGGCCTCGGTGGTCCACGAGACGCGCGAGGGCCAGCTCGACAACGCTAACTTCGCCGGGGCGACCCTGGATGGCTCGCAACTCAACGACGCCTCGGTCTTCGCCTCGGACTTCACCGACTGCTCCCTGAAGGGGGCCAAGATGTCGGGCGCGAACCTGAAGGACGCCAACCTGTCGGGCGCCATGCTGGACGGTGCCGACGTGGCCAACACCAATTTCGAGGGCGCCAACCTCTCCTTCGCCACCATGACCGGGGTCGACGTCGCCCAGGCCCGCACCTACGGCGCCAACATGTCCGGCACGATGAGCGCGCCCAGCGAGGCGGTGATCGAGCGGGCGGAGGAATTGTTCGCCCTCGCCCAGGCCAACCACCTCTGGTGTCAGACCGGCGGCCGCGAAGGAAAGCCCGCCAATTTCGACAAGGAAGACCTGCGCCCCCTGGCCGATCGCCTGCGCGGCCTGCGGCTCAGCGCCATGAGCGCCAGGGGCGCGATCATGGTTGGGCTCGACCTCACCGGCGCGCACCTGCAGGGCGCCCAGATGGACGGCGCGGACCTGCGCGGCGTCCGCATGCGCGATTCCGACGCCCGCGGCGCGCGGCTGACCGGCGCCAATCTCACCAAGGCCGATCTGCGGGGCGCGGTCTTCTCGTCCCTGCCGCTCAGCGCCACCCGGCAGACCGCCGCCAGCTTCGAAGGCGCCAACCTCCGCTATGGTCTGGCTCAGGGCGCGGACATGGCCGGCGCGATCCTGGACGGGGCTGACCTGCGGGGTTGTGATTTCACCGACGCCCGGCTGTCGGGGGCCAGTGTCCGCGACGTGCAGCTGCACGCCACCCTCGGCTTCGAGCTGGCGCGGGCCGCCTGACATTCGCTGACGCGGCGTCAGCGGCGTAGCGTCAGCTCCTCAAACTTGAGAGGAGGCTCCCGTGCAGACCGTCAGTGTGGAAACCCGCGACCGGATCGCCATCGTCACCATCGAGCGGCCGGAGAGCCGCAACGCCGTCGACGCCCCCACCGCCCAGCAGCTTTACGAGGCCTTCAAAGCCTTCGACGCCGACCCGGACCTGGACGTCGCCATCCTGCAGGGCCGCGGCGGAACCTTCTGCGCCGGCGCGGACCTCAAAGGGGTCAGCGAGGGGCGGGGTAATCCGGTGCATCGCGAGGGCGACCTCGGCCCCATGGGCTGCACGCGGTTGGCGCTTTCAAAGCCCGTGATCGCAGCGGTGGAGGGCCACGCGGTGGCCGGCGGCATCGAGGTGGCGGCCTGGTGCGATCTGCGGGTCGCCGCCGAGGGGGCGATCTTCGGGGTGTTCTGCCGCCGGTTTGGGGTGCCGCTGATCGACCTGGGCACGGTGCGGCTGCCGCGGCTCATCGGCCACTCACGCGCCATGGATTTGATCCTCACGGGGCGCCCAGTGGAGGCCGCGGAGGCCTATGCCATCGGCCTGGCCAATCGTCTGGTTCCCAGGGGTCAAGCGCTGGCGGCCGCGCTGGAATTGGCCGAGCAGCTCAGCGCCTTCCCGCAGGCCTGCCTGCGCAGCGACCGCGCCTCGGCGATCGCACAATGGTCGATGGACTGGGAGGCGGCGACGACGAATGAGGCTGATCTCGGGCGCGAAACCCTGCGGTCAGGCTCGGCGGCGCAGGGCGCGGCGCGGTTCGCGGCCGGCGAGGGCCGGCACGGCAAGTTCTAGTTCGGTCGGGCCGCGCGCAATTCCTCGCCGGTCACGACGCCGCTCTTGTCGGCGTCCAGACGGGTGAAGCGGTCGCGAGTGTGGGTCTCGACATCGGCCAGGGTGATCTCGCCGTCGGTATCGGTGTCGGCGCGCATCAACCGTCCGCCGGCGCCCCAGCGTGGATTGGAGACGTCGCGATCGGCGCGGGCCTGCTCGAGTTCCTCGGTGGTCACCTTGCCGTCCTGGTTCAGGTCGGCGGCGGCGAACCGCTCCCGGGCGCGGGCCAGCATCTGATTCAGGGTCTGAGGCTTGGCAAGGCGGGCGGGGGTTGTGTCGGCCATGGCCGAGGTCTTCGGATCGATCGCCGCCACGGTCTTCTCGGCCGCCCTCGGCGCGCAGGCGGCCAGCAGGGCGGTGGCGAGAGCGGCGAGAACGAGGCTCTTCATGATGTCCTTCCGGATGTCGGCGCGCCTGGGAACCAAGAGGGCCCCACACCTATGGACTCATCGATCTGAGCCCAGGTTGAACGCGGAAGATCATCCTCGGTTCATCCTGTTTCATCTGTGAAACTCTTGCGTCTCGCGCAATACAACAGCGATCTTTGACCCGTCTTCCCCCACGGAAAAGGGCGGCGCGTCGCCGCGCCGCCCTTCCGGAGGGCCGTGCTAAGAGGGGGGCTTAGGCGGCCTTCTCGCCTTCGATCAGCGGGGCGGTCTCGCCCGTGGCGATGTCGATCCGGCGGGGCTTGAGGGCCTCGGGGAGTTCGCGCACCAGGGAGATGGCCAGCAGACCGTCGGAGAGCTTGGCCTCGGTCACCACCACATAGTCGGCCAGCTGGAACCGGCGCTCGAAATCGCGCTCGGCGAGGCCGCGGTGCAGGAAGCGGCGCTGGTCGTCATTGGCGGCCTTGCGGCCTTGGACGGTGAGGAGGTTTTCCTTCACCTCGATATTCAGTTCGTCGGACCGGAAGCCGGCCACCGCGATCTCGATGCGGTAGGCGTTCTCGTCGGTGCGCTCGATGTTGTAGGGCGGATAGCCGGTGGCGGCGTCCGCGCTGGCGGTTTCGAGCAGGGCCGCGAGCCGGTCGAAGCCGACGACGGAGCGATAGAGGGGGGAGTAATCGACAGTACGCATGTGGTCACAATCCTTCTTGGCTTAAGCAAGGTTGCAGGTCAGGGATGCAGGTTGAGCACGCACCGAAGTCTCGCGCCGCCTGGAAGGCCCAGAAATCCAGCGCCTTCGAGTGATTAGGTAGGGACCGGTTTTCGGCCCGCAAGGGGTTGTTCTGACGCAAACGTCATGGCGTGGCGGCTTGCCACGGAAGGCTTGGCCATTAGGGTCGCCGCACCTTCCCAACACCTTGAGGTTCACGATGTCCGCCCGCTCGCTCGCCCTGCTTTCCGCCCTCGCCATCATCAGCCTGGCGCCCGCCGCCCAGGCCGCGGAGGACGGGGTGCTGATGGCCGGGATCGACAACCCCACTCGTACGGAGGCCAACAGGGCCCGCGACGGGGCTCGCCATCCCTACGAGACCCTCACCTTTTGGGGTGTGAAGCCCAAGCAGACCATCATCGAGATCTCGCCGGGGACCGGCTACTGGCTCGAAATCCTGGGGCCTTACGCCAAGGCTACGGGCGGGACCTACATCGCCAGCGCCGCCGACCTCGACAATCCCAAGCTCTCGGAAGGAGCTCGCAAAGGCCGGGCCGCCTTTGAGGCCAAGTACGCCGACGTCGAACAATTCGGGAAGGTCAATTTCGTCAATTTCGGCCCGCAGTCCAAGCCCATGACGCCGGCCTCAGCCGACATGGTCATCACCGCCCGCAACATCCACAACTGGCTCTGGCAGCCGCCGATGCTCGACAAGGCCATGGCCGATTTCTACGCGGTGCTGAAGCCGGGCGGCGTTCTGGCCGTCGAGGAGCACCGCGCAGATCCCCGGCCGCAGAACGCCGACGCCCGCGACGGCTATGTGGCCACGGCCACGGTGGTCGCCGCCGCCGAAAAAGCCGGCTTCAAGCTGGCCGCCTCGTCCGAGGCCAACGCCAATCCCAAGGACACCAAGGACCACCCCTTCGGCGTCTGGACCCTGCCGCCGTCGCGCTACACCACGCAGGGGGGCAAGACCGAGGATCCCGCCTTCGACCGCGCTAAGTACGACGCCATTGGCGAGAGCGACCGCATGACCCTGCGCTTCGTCAAACCCCGCTAAGGCCGCGCGTTTTGACCGGGCGCCCGACTGAGGTTACTGCGGTGGGGCGCTTCGAGGGGTCGGCCATGCTTTCAGGGGTTTCGCTGTCGCGGCGCGCGATGATCGGTTCGACCCTGGCGCTCGCCGCCTGCGGCAAGAAGGCCGACAAGCCGCCCACCGCCAAGACCAGTCCCATGACCTTGGAACAGGTGGTGGCCGGCGCTTGGCGCGACCCCGCCGACAAGGCCCGTGACCCCTGGCGCCATCCTGTCGAGACCCTGGAGTTCTTCCGCCTGGCGCCGGGCCAGACGGTGGTGGAGTTCTGGCCGGGGGCCGGCTGGTACACCGACATCCTGGCGCCCTATCTGGCCGCCACCGACGGTAAGCTGTTCGCCGCCGATCTGCAGACCAACGATCCGGGGGAGCCGGCCGCCGCCGAGATCGTCGCGGCCTATCGTGGCAAGCTGCGGGCCAAGCCCAAGCTCTATGGCGACGTGGTGATCACCTCCTTTGGTCCCACCAGCGGCGCGGTGGCGCCGGCCGGGTCGGCGGACCTGGTTCTCTTCCTGCGCAACCTGCACAACTGGATGGCCGCCGGCATCGCCGAGAAGGCCTTCCATGACGCCTTCGTGGCCCTCAAGCCTGGCGGTGTCCTGGGCGTCGAGGAACACCGCGCTGACGCCGGCGCTGTGCAGGACGTGCTGGCCGGCGACGGCTATGTGCAGCAGGCCTACGCCATCACGCTGGCCAAGGAGGCGGGGTTCATCCTCGACAAGACCTCCGAGATCAACGCCAACCCCAAGGACACCAAGGACCATCCGTTTGGTGTCTGGACCCTGCCGCCGGTGCGCCGCTCCTCGCCGCGCGGCCAGCCCGACGACCCGACTTTCAACCACGCCAAGTACGACGCCATCGGCGAGAGCGACCGGATGACCCTGCGTTTCGTCAAGCCAACCTAAAGGCCCATCGCCATCGACATCTCCTCGACCGACTTCGCCGCCGCCGGCTGCGACGGCGCCCTGCACATCCGCGACCTGGCCACCGGCGCCGAGGTCGGCTTCGAGGCTGACCGTCCGGTTGTCCCGGCCTCGGTGTTCAAGGTCCTGGTGGCCCTGGAATTCTACGCGCGCGCCGCTGAGGGCGAGATCGATCCGGCCAAGCAGGTGGACCTGCGCCCGGCGGTGGTGACCCCCGGCCCGGTGGGGATCTCCAACTTCCAGGACCCAGTGCGGCTCTCCCTGCGCGACCTCGCCCGGATGATGCTGACGATCAGCGACAACGCCGCCACCGACCTGCTGATCGCCCGGGTCGGCCTCGACGCCATCAATGCGCGCGCCGTGATGTGCGGCTGCCGCGAGACCCGGATCGTCAGCGACCTGAAGACCCTGCTCGACACCATGGCGGTGGATCTGGCCTTCCGCTCCTACGCCGAACTGCTGAACGCCCAGGCCGGCAAGCTGGGACCCGCCGCCCAGGCCGGCAGCACCGACCCTGCCCGCATCGCCGCCATCGCCGCGCTGGATCCCGCGCGGGGTTCGCGAACGACGGCCCGCGACATGACCACCTTGCTCGCCGCCGTCTGGAACGACACCGCCGCCCTGCCGCCCGCCTGCGCCACCCTGCGCGATGTGATGGGTCAGCAGGTCACCCGGCGGCTTGAGCCCGCCATGCCGGATGGGGGATCGCTGGCGGCCAAGAGCGGCGGCCTGTTCGGCCGCGTGCGCAACGAGATCGGCGTCATCACCTGGCCCGACGGCGCGCGCTACGTTTTCGCCGTCTTCACGCAGGCGCACCAGCCCTTCGTCGGGACCGCCGCCATCAACGCGGCGATGGCGCGGGCGGTGAAGTCGGGGATCGAGGCGCTACGGGCCTAGAGCTGGGTCTGGTAGTCGGCCTGGATGACCTCTTCGGACACGGGGACCTTGCCCATGTCCAGCTGATCAAAGATGACCTCCGCCAGGGTGGGCAGGGCCGAGCGCTCGACCTGGGCGTCAGCGTCCCAAAGCCGTCCGCGCATGATGGCCTTGGGGCAGTGGAAGAAGGCCTCCTCCACGGCGACCGACAGCACCAGGCGCGGTGTTTTCCCGAACGCCACGAACTGAGCCAGCAGGTCGGGATCGGCGGTGGCGCTGGCCTTGCCGTTCACCCGATAGACGTCGTCGAAGCCGGGGATCATGAACATGAACCCGATGCGCCCGGGACCCGCCAGCAGGTTGCGGAGGGTGTCGAGGCGGTTGTTGCCGGGGCGGTCGGGCAGGAACAGGGTCTGCCCGTCGTCGCTGACATGCACGAAGCCCGGCTCCCCGCCGCGCGGCGACACATCGATCGAGCCGTCCGGGCCGGCCGAGGACACCACGCAGAAGGGCGAGAGCGCGATGAAGGCCTTGCCGTGCTTGTCGATGGCGGACAGCGACTTGTCGATCACCAGCTTGCCCGGCGGGCGGTAGATCTGGTCCAGGTCGGCGAGTTCGAGCGTCTTCATGGCGTCCTCGGTATTGCGAAGCGTTCTCAACTATGCGTGCCGCGTTCCCGATGTGCAAGATGAACGGGACCCGAAGCACCGGGTCAGAAATGAGCCACCTTGATGCGCTATTCTGTCAGCATCATTCGGGTCGAGAGCTGGAACATGTTGCGCATCCTTACTGCTGGACTGATCGCCTTGGCCGCCGCGGCGCCGGCCTTCGCCCAGGAATCCACCATCCAGCCGGGCTATTGGGAGGTGACCAACAAGGTCCAGGCGGTGATCAGCCAGACCAAGAAGGAGCGGCGCTGCATCACGCCCTCGGAGGTGGCCAAGTTCACTCTGGGTCCCAGCAACCGCCACTACAGCTGCACCTATCCGACCCGCATCTTCCAGAACGGCAAGATTACGCTCAAGGGAACCTGCGCCTCCAAGAAGGGCCGCCAGGTCGCCATCGAGGCTGCCGGGACCTACTCCCCCAGCACCTTCAAACTGGTGGCCGATGTGGACACCACCTATGCCGGCCTGCCGCTGGGGGGACGCTTCACCACCGATGCGCGGCGCTTGGGCGACGCCTGTCCCGCACCGGTCAAGGCGGGCTGATCGAAGGCGGCGGAAACCTCCCGCTAACCCTAGGAAAAGCGCCGCCGTTTACATCATTCGCCCGAGAGGCGAAGGTGCCCCTTTCATCCATCGGGAAGGGCCGAATCCTTGGCGAGCTTGCAGGAACTGACCGAACGGGTGCGGACGGGAGTTGGCGACGACTCCGGCCTGGGGAAGTCCGTGAAGTTCGACCTCAAGGGCGAAGGCTTCATCCACATCGACGGCGGGGTCGTCAGCAATGACGACAAGCCCGCCGACCTGACCATCACCATCAGCCAAAATGACATGAAGGCCATGGGCAAGCGCGAGCTCGATCCCATGACCGCGGTGATGCGCGGCAAGATGCGGCTCTCCGACATGGGTCTCGCCATGTCCCTGCAGCCCCAGGTCCAGCAGCTGTTTTCAAAGATGGTGGCCGACCATGGGTGAGGCCGCCCCCCTCGTCGCCATTCCCGCCGCCCCCGTGCCGACCGGCGGCGGCGCCGAATGGGTGGTCAGCTCCGGCGGTGCGAAATTGCGCGTCGCCCTGTTCGCGCCCAAGGGCGCCTCGCGCGGCTCGGTGGTGCTGAGCACCGGTCGCACCGAACACATCGAGAAGTACTTCGAGGTCGTCCAAGAGCTGATGGATCGCGGCTTCACGGTCCTGGTCCAGGAGTGGCGCGGCCAGGGCCTGTCCCACCGCGAACTGCCCGACCGCCTGAAGGGCCACGCCTACGGCTACCAGACCTTCGTCGACGATTACCGCGCTATCCTGGCCGCCTTCGAGGCGCGCCTGCCCAGGCCCTGGATCGCCGTGGGCCATTCGATGGGCGGCTGCCTGACCCTGCTGGCGCTCGCCAAGGGCGGGTCGCCGCGCTTCGCCGGCGCCGTGCTCTGCGCGCCGATGCTGGGCGTGCGGACTGGAAACACGCCGCTCTACCAAGCCAAGCTGATGGCCGCCTGGAAGAGCCTGACCGGCCGCGGCGGCCAATACGTGCAAGGCCCGCCCTCCGATCCGTTCAATGAAGTGTTCGAGGGCAATGTCCTCACCCACGATCCCGTCCGCTTTGCCCGTACCCGGGCGCAGGTGGCGGCCAATCGGGACCTGGCGCTGGGCAGCCCCACCTGGGGCTGGCTCGATTTCGCGTTCCGCGCCACCGCCTACCTGGCCAATCCCGCAAACCTGCGGAGCGTGAAGATCCCCGTGGTCATCGTTTCGGCCGAAGACGACAAGCTTGTCCTCGACGACGCACAACGATCGGTCGCATCACACCTGCCAGCGGGCGAATTCGTCAGCGTGGCCGGCTCCTATCATGAGATTCTTATGGAAACGAACAACAAGCGCTCCGGTTTCTGGGCCGCCTTCGACTCTCTGATTGGCAAGATCACCGGCGCCAAGCCCGCCCCGGCCAAGCCCGCCCCGGCCAAGCCCGCCGCCGCGGCTCCGGCCCCCGCGCCGACCCCGGCTCCGGCCCCCAAGCCGGCCCCCGTCGCCGCCGCGCCGAAGCCGGCTGCTCCGGTCGCCCCGCCCAAGCCTGCCGCCGCGCCGAAAGCCGCCGCCAAGCCCGCGGCTAAGACGCCTGCTGCGAAGCCGGCCGCCAAGGCTGCCGCTCCGGCCAAGGCCGCCGCCCCGAAGGCCGCCGCCAAGTCGGCTGCGAAGCCCGCCGCGAAGGCTGCTCCGGCCAAGGCGCCCGCCAAGTCCGCGGCGAAAGCAGCGGCTCCCTCCAAGGCTGCGCCGAAGCCCGCCGCCAAGCCCGCCGCCGCCAAGGCTCCGGCAAAGGCCGCTGCGAATCCCGCCGCCGCCAAACCGACGCCCAAGGCCGCTGCGCCCAAGGCGGCTCCGAAAGCCGCCGCGCCGAAGCCGGCCGCCAAGCCCGCTGCTGCGAAGGCAGCACCCAAGGCGGCCGCCAAGCCCGCTGCGAAACCGGCTGCGAAGCCTGCGGCCAAGCCGGCCGCCAAGCCTGCGGCCGCAAAGGCGCCCGCGGCGGCCAAGAAGCCTGCCGCGCCGAAGAAGAGCTGACCCACCCACCGCTCACCCCGGCGAAGGCCGGGCCCCAGATTCTAGGGCTCTGAGCTTCCGGGCAGGCTCTGGCGATCTATCGGGGCGCGCATCGCTTTACGAACTGGGTCCCGGCCTGCGCCGGGATGAGCGGATGCTAGTTATTGGCTGACCGCTTGAGGGCGACCAGGGCCTCGTCGAGGCAGGCCCGGTCGCCGGCGATGACGATCTGTCCGCCGTGCTGGCCCACGGGATCGCCGCGCCAATCGGTGACAATGCCGCCCGCCCCCTCGATCAGGGGGATGGCGCTCTCGATGTCCCAGGACTTCAGCCCCGCCTCGATGACCATGTCCATCGTGCCTGCCGCCACCATGGCGTAGGCATAAGCGTCGCAGCCGAGCCGGGCGAGCTTGGCGGCCGCACGGACCTGGGTCCAGGCGCCCAGCTCGGCGCCCGTGAAGCAGCCCTCGGGATCGGTGGTGGCGATGATGGCGTCGGTCAGTTTCGGGCAGGCGCGAACCTTCAGCGCCTTTTCCTGGCCGCGGGCCAGCAGGCGCGAGCCCCCGGCATGGCCGATATAGAGCTCGCCGATATAGGGCTGGCCGATGGAGCCCAGCACCGGGCGGCCATTGTGCCGAAGCGCGATCAGGGTGGTCCAGACCGGCAGGCCGGCGATGAACGCCCGCGTGCCGTCGACGGGGTCCAGAACCCAGACAAATTCCGCGTCCGGACGATCCTCGCCGTACTCCTCACCGATCACCCCGTGCTCCGGATAGTGTTCGGTGATGAGCTGGCGGATAGCCGCCTCCGCACCCTTGTCGGCGGCGGTGACGGGATCAAACCAGGTGGCGGTGCCCTTGTCCTCGAGCCCGTGATCGGCCCGGAACAACGGGGCGATGGCGGCGGCGGAGGCGCGGTTCAGGTCGATCAGAAAGCTATCGAGAGCAGCGAGACGGTCGGGAGCGAGCATGCACTCGCTTTATCCCGCCGCTCGCCCTCGCGATATCCCCCCAGATACTGAAGCGGGGGCTTTAGACGGCCTCGTGTTCGCCGTTGAGCGACTTGGCGAGGTCCAGCAGACGGCGGCGCGGACGCTCCCCCAGCTGGTAGTAGGCGCGGATCAGGTCGAGGGTTTCCTTGCGGGCGAACATCTCGCCCCCGCCGTCGCCTTCGTTGGCCGGTTCGCGCTGGGCCAGTTCCGAGAGGCCGTCATAGAAGTAGCCGACCGGCACTTCGAGGGCTTCGGAGAGCTGCCAGAGCCGAGCGGCCGAGATGCGGTTCGCGCCGCACTCGTACTTTTGGATCTGCTGGAACCGCACGCCGCAGGCGCCGGCCAGTTGTTGCTGGGTCAGACCCAGAAGACGGCGGCGCCGGCGAAGGCGCTTACCGAGATGAACGTCGATGTCGTTACCCATGGGATGCACCGCCCCCTTCTTCGTATCTGTTGGCGCCCGTCCCAAAGCGAGACGGTCTGGCCTGAAATGGGCAAGTCGCGCGCCAGGAGACTCCGGCTCGCGTTGCGCGGATCAGGGGGGGCGGTTAGGAGAGGGCCATGGCGGAGACGCGACCCTCCCTGGCCCAGCACGTCGTGTGGCGGCTCGAGGCCCTGGCCTATGACCTGGTCACCGGTCTGGCGCGGCTGTTTCCGATCGACGCGGTGTCGGATTTCGGCGCCTGGCTGTTCCGCCGGCTGGGCCCGCTCACCAGCACCCACAACGTGGTGCAGACCAACCTGCGCATCGCCTTCCCCCAGGCCGACGAAACCGAGATCGCCCGCCTGACCGACGAGAGCTGGGCCGAGGCGGGGCGGGTGGCCCTGGAATTCCCGATCCTCGACAAGATCATCGGCGACCCAACCCGGGTGCAGGTGGTGAACGGCGAGCGGCTGAAGCAGATCGCCGACACCGGTGAGTCCGTGGTGTTCATCTCTGGCCACTTCTCCTCGATGGAGGTGATGCCCGCGGCCATCGTCCATGCCGGGATCACCTGCCAGATCACCTATCGGGCGATGAACAATCCCTATGTGGACGCGAGCTTCCGCCGCAGCCGGTTCCGCTATGGCGTGCGGCTGTTCGCGCCCAAGGGGACCGAGAGCGCGCGGGAGCTGATCCGCGCCCTGGCGCGCGGCGAATGCGTCGCCCTGATGAACGACCAGAAGTTCAACGGCGGGGTGGCCGCGCCGCTGTTCGGCGTCACCTGCTACACAGCGCCGGGCCCCTCCAGCTTCGCCCTGCGCTTCGACGCGCCCCTGCAGCCGATGTCGGTGCAGCGCACCCACAAGGCCCGCTTCAAGGTGGTGGTGCACGACCCGATCCGGCTGGCCAATACCGGAAACCGAAGTGAGGACATCGCCGCAGGCGTGCGCAAGGTGAACGCCTTCATCGAGGACCGCGTCCGCGACCGGCCCACCGAGTGGTTCTGGGTCCACAAGCGCTGGCCCAACGAAATCTACAAACGGTCGCGCAAGTGAGCGTCGCCCTGAACGCCGTCGAGCGCATGGACGCCCTGGCGGAGGGGCAGGGCGGCTTCTTCTATCCCTGGACCTCGACCCTCGGCGCTGACGATGGCGAGGACGCCTACACGGCGCTGGTGGAGCGCCACCTGTCGCCGGACCTGAGCGTGCTGGAGGCCGGCTGCGGCCATGGCCCCGACGTCCTGCGCTTCGCGCCCCAGGTCGCCCGCTATGGGGGCTACGACTTCTCGGAGGGCTTCGTGCGCATCGCCGGCGCGCGCGCGGCGGCGGCGGGCCTCACCAATGTCGAGCTGATCTGCTCCAACTCCAGCGCAGGCGCCAATGACGGCCGGCCGCGCATCCCGATGCCCGACGCCAGCGTCGACATGATCGTCTCGCGGCGCGGGCCCACCAACTTCATCCTCGATGCGCCCCGGGTGGTGCGACCGGGAGGCTGGCTGATCCAGCTCAATCCCATGCCGTCGCCGCGCTATGCCTGGGACGACGAATTGCCGGAGGACCTGCGGTCCGAGCCGGCCCGCGACTTCGACATGGCGGGCCATATCTGCGGGCTACTGGCGCAGGCAGGCCTCGCTCTGCATTCCAGCTGGGCCTTCGACGTTCCGGAGTATTTCACCGACGCCCGTCAGCTCTACGCCTACCTGGCCTGGAACCAGTTCCACGGCCTGGGCCTGCGCGCCCAGCCGTTGGAAAGCGCCCTGCCGGCGCTGGAGGCGGTGATGGAAAGGCATGCGGGACCGGAGGGGCTGGACGTCCGGCGGCGGCGCTATCTGTGGAGCTCCCGGATCCTCTGACGGTGTCAGGGTGGCAGGCGGCGACGACCAGATCAAGCCAACCTATTGTGCTTTGCCAGGCCGCCCGGACCTCGCCGATTTTCCGGCCATGACCCCAGATATCTCAGGCGACTGGCACGGTGTTCTCGACACCGGCGCGGCGAAGGTGAAGCTCGGCATCCGGTTTGAGGGCGACACCGCGTGGATGAACCGGCGATCGGGCGCGGTGGACCCTCTGCCGCTGCGCCGCGATGGCGGAGGCGTCGCCTTTGAGCTTTTGCCCGTCGACCTGGCCTTCGACCTGCGCCCGGTCGGCGACTGGCTGGAGGGGAGCTGCTTCCACAGTAGCGTGGATTTCCCGGTGCGCCTCGCGCGGGGCGTGGCGCCGCCGGCCGTCCACGCGGCTCGCCCGCAGACGCTCGCGCCGCCCTTTCCGTACGAGGCCGAGGCGGTCGCCTTCATCGGCGCCGACGGCTCAAGGCTATCGGGAACCCTGACCCGCCCGCCGGGTCCGGGACCGCACCGCGTGATCGTTCTGTCCACCTGGCAAGGCCAAGTCGACCGCGACCAGACGGTGGCCGGGCACAAACCCTTTGCCCTATGGGCCGACCACCTCACCCGCCGCGGGTTCGCTACCCTGCGCTACGACAAACGTGGGACGGGGATTTCTGAGGGCAGGTTCGATACCGCATCCACCGGGGACTTCGCCGCCGATCTCGCCTGCGCGGTGGCGTTCCTGCGGACTCCGCCCGACCTTGGCGCCGTCGGCCTGCTGGGCCACAGCGAGGGTGGCCACATCTCCGCCGATGTCGCCGCCGCCGACCCCGCCATCGCCTTCTGCGTGATGATGACGCCGGCTGGCCTCCCCGACGACGACATCCTGGAGACCCACATGTTCGCGGCCGCGCGGGCCGTCGGTGGGGCGCCTCGCGACCTTCAACGTGCAGTCCGTATCGTGCGCGCGCTGGGGGAGGCGTCAAAGGCGCCCACCGCGGCGGAGACCCTGGCGCGGGCCCGCGCCATCCTCGCCGCTGAGGCCTTTCCGTCTGAGCATCTGGAGATGCGCGCTGCTATCGCCGCCGCGCCGTGGCAGCGTTACTGGGCCACCCATGACCACACCGCCGGCCTGCGCCGCCTGACCTGCCCGGCCCTGGTGGTGCTGGCGGGAAAAGACCTCCAGACGCCGCCGAGGGCGCACGCGGCGGTGCTGAAGACGGCTAACCCGGCGGCGACGATGGTGACCCTGCCGGGCCTCAACCACCTGCTGCAGCCTGCGGTCACCGGGGCGCCGTCCGAATACCGGGAGATCGAGACGAGCCTCGACCCGAGCGTGGTCGCGGTGGTGTGCGACTGGATCGCGGCCCTCTAGGCCGGCGTCCGCGCGCCCACCATCAGGGTGGGGTCCAGGTTCCGCCCATGCCACTTCATGCGCCAGCAGAGGTGGGGACCCGTCGCCCGGCCCTCCTTGCCCACGGCGCCGATCACCTGGCCCTGGGTCACCATCTGGCCGCGCCGCACGTCCACGCGGGACTGGTGCAGGTAGAGACTGATCAGGCCCTGGCCGTGGTCGATCATGGTCAGGCCGCCCTCGAAGTGCATGCCGGTCTCGGCGAAGGCGACGAGGCCCGAGGCGGGCGCGCGGATCGGGGTCCCGGTGGGGGCGGCGAGATCGGCGCCGTAGTGAGGCGTGCGGGGCTCGCCGTTCAGGATGCGCTGGCCGCCGAACCGGCCGCTGACCCGGTACTTCTCCAGCGGCCGGATGAAGCCGCCCTTGAAGCCGTCCAAGTCGGCGCGGCTGGCGAAGCCCTCGGCCTTGCGGGCGGCCTCTGCCTTGATGCGGGCCAGCAGGGCGTCGCCGCTGGGGTTCACCTGGTCATTGGCCAGGCCGTTGATCCGCTGGATGTCGAAATTCCCCGGCGCGATCTGGGCGATGTGGGTGGCCTCGCCATCGTCGTTGATCACCCGGATGATGGCCTGGGGCTGGGCGTCGCGGTCGAAGCCGACCACGAAGTAGCCAGCTTCGGAGGCCACGCCCTCGGGCTGGCCGTCGACGAAGATCTGGGCGCGGGAACTGGTCCTTCCCAGCGCGAAGCCGCCCTGCTGGTAGCGGCCGGTGAGCGAGAGGCCCGGCGGGGCGGCGCGCGCCGGGGTCCAAAGGCCAAGAGCCCCCAGGCCCAGCAGGGCGCCGCGCCGGTTCAGCGGTTTGTCGCCTGCCAGCGGGCCAGGCTCTCGGCCGGGCCGGCATAGGCTTCCTGCAGCGGCGCGCTCCAGTAGCGCAGGGCCTCCAGCGGCACCTTTACGCCGGAGACGGCGCAGACCACGTAGCGGCCCGGCTTCAGGACGACGAACTCGCCGTCGCCATAGTGGACGACAGCCAGGTCGGCGGTGGATCCGGAAAGGTCATGGGCGTTCATGGGGGCCATCCTAAACGAGGCAGGCCGCTCAGAACAGATCGCCCTGCGCGGAAGATGTCGAGGGCGGCTTGGTCGCGCGGACCGGACGCGCGGGCGCCGGCGGGGGTTCAGGCGCGGCTGCCGGCGTCCCGTCGATGGTGGCCTCGCGGGTGATGTCGGCGAAGACCAGGGACACGCCCTCGCCACTGCGCAGGGACGCGCCATCCAGGGCCAGCGACCCGTCAGCGCGGATCACCTTGGCGAAGCCGCGCCGGGGTGGCGCCTTGGGGTCCAAAGGCGTGAGCAGCTTGGCCTGATAGGCCAGCCGCTCGGTCATCCGCTCCAGGGTCCGCGCCAGGGCCGGCTGTAGGCGAACCGCGGTGCGGGAGAGCGCCTGCGCCTGCTGTTCCTGCGGCCGTCGCAGCAGGGCCGGGACCAAGCGGGCGGTGAGGCGGGTCAGCTCTGTGCGGTGGACGGCGATGTTGCGCGTGAGCCCCGCCGACAGCCGCGACGACACCCCGGCCAGCCGCTCGGTGCGCACCTGCTGCGGGCGTTGCAGCAGGCCAGACGTCAGGCGCGAGGCGGTTCGGATCAGCTGGCTGTCATGGACGGTGATGTTGCGGTTCAGCGCGGCGGCCAGGCGGCTGGCGGCCAGGTTGAAGCGCTGGGCGGCCATCTCCACCAGGTCGGGCACTCGGGCCAGCGCCCGGTCGGCGTTGGCCACCCGCTGTCGGCGATCCTCGACGATCCGGCCCCCCTGGCGATGCAGGCGGGAGGTCAGGTCACCGATGGCGGCGCGCAGCTCGGCCAGCACAGGGGTGGCGACCTCGGCGGCGGCGGTCGGGGTCGGCGCACGGCGGTCGGAGACGAAGTCGATCAGGGTGGTATCGGTCTCGTGGCCCACCGCCGAGATCAACGGAATGGTTCCGGCGGCCACCACGCGGGCCAGCCCCTCGTCGTTGAAGGCCCAGAGGTCCTCCACCGAACCGCCGCCGCGCGCCACGATCAGCACGTCGGGGCGCGGCACGGGGCCGCCTGGGGTCAGGGCGTTGAACCGCTGAATGGCGTTGCTGACCTGGGCCGCGGCGGCGTCGCCCTGGACCACCACCGGCCAGACGATCACCCGGCAGGGCCAGCGGTCGCGTATACGGTGCAGGATGTCGCGGATCACCGCACCGGTCGGGCTGGTGATCACCCCCACCACCATCGGCATGGCGGGCAGGGGCTGTTTGCGCGAGGTCTCGAACAGACCCTCGGCCTGCAGTTTGGCCTTCAGCCGCTCCAGCTGGGCCAGCAGGGCGCCGACCCCGGCGGCCTCCATGGTCTCGATGACGATCTGATACCGGGAGCCGGCGGGGTAGGTGGTGATCTTGCCGGTGACGATCACCTCCAGCCCCTGCTCGGGCCGGACCGACAGGTTCTTCACCGAGCCCTTCCACACCACCCCGTCGATGGCGGCGCGCTCGTCCTTCAGCGTCAGATAGACGTGGCCGTTGCCGTGGTGGGTGACCTTGGAAAGCTCGGCGCGCAGACGGACGAAGCCGTAGGCGTCCTCAAGCGTGCGCTTGAGCGCGAACGCAAGTTCCGAGACGGAGTAGGGCTGGGCGTTGGAGTCGGACGACTCTGCCAGGACATCGGTCATGGCCGGAGATTAGCGAGGGCTGGATCGAAACCCAAACCCTCGCCCGCTCTCCAAGCGTTAATCTAGATGTAACGGCGCAGCGAACGGGCCAGTTCGTTGGGGCCCGAGCGCTTCTTGGCCTGGGCCGGCTGATAGGCGACCCGGGCGTGTTCGGCGCAATAGGGGCCGTCATCCTGGCGGCGGCCGCAGAAGGTGAAGCCGTCCGTCGAGGGATCGCCGATCGGCCACTTGCACATGTGGGCGCCGAGGGTCAGCACGGTGGCCGAGCCGGGGGCTTCATCGATGTAGCGAACGGGGGCGGGCACGGGGGCCTGGGCCACCAGGGGCTCGGCGATGCGGCGCGGCGCGGCCGGCTGGGCCACGGCGCGTTGCGGACGCGGCGCCTTGAAGACCGGACGGGCCGGCTTGGAGGGGGTGGCGCGGCCCGACAGGCCTAGCCGGTGAACCTTGCCGATCACCGCGTTGCGGGTGACGCCGCCAAGCTGCTTGGCGATCTGGCTGGCGGACAGGCCGTCCTGCCAGAGCTTCTTGAGATTTTCGACGCGTTCGTCCGTCCAACCCATGGTCTTGCTCCGCGTGTCCTGGTTCCATCAGCCCCGCGCGGCAGACCCAGGATCAATATGTTGTGGCAGCGCGCTACTCACGACATCACCAACTACCAGATATCGTAAACAGATCCTTAAGACCCACAATAGGCGCCCCTGTCTTCATCCACAGGAACCACATATAGCGTCGGAAGGCCGCACCCTTGCGCTTCCCGCGGGCGTGGCGCACATGAGCGGGCATGAAGGATATGCCCGCTTCCGCCGCCGTCATGCCGCCCCAGCCCCGCGACTATCACGGGGTCAACTGGGCCGGCCTCAAGACCCTCTATCTCCGCGAGATCCGCCGGTTCTGGAAGGTGGGGATGCAGACCCTGGCCGCTCCGGTGGTCACGGCCCTGCTCTACATGATGGTCTTCGTGGTGGCCGCCCAGGGCGCCCGCGTCCCGGTCCACGGCGTGGCCTTCGCCACCTTCGTGGCGCCCGGGCTGATCATGATGCAGATCCTCAACAACGCCTTCGCCAACTCGTCCTCGAGCCTATTGCAGGCCAAGATGAACGGCCTGACCGGCGACTTCCTCACCCCGCCCCTGACGCCGCTGGAGCATGTGGCCGGTTTCGCGCTGGGCGCCGCCACCCGCGGCATCGTGGTGGGCGCGGTGACCTGGGTCGCCGTCCTGCCCTTCGCCCACCTGCCGATCAGCCACCTCTGGGCGATCCTCTATTTCGGGGCCGGCGCCTCGATGATCCTGGGCCTGCTGGGGATCATGGCCGGTCTTTGGTCGGAGAAGTTCGACCACATGTCGGCGGTGACCAACTTCGTCATCATGCCCATGACCTTCCTGTCGGGCACCTTCTACCTGGTGGAGCGCCTGCCCGAGCCGTTCCGCTCTGCCAGCCACTACAATCCGTTCTTCTATCTGATCGACGGGTTCCGCTACGGCTTCATCGGCCACGCCGAAGGCTCGCTGATCGCCGGCATGGGCATGACCGCCGGCCTGGTGATCGCCTTCACCTGCATCTGCCTCTGGATGTTCGAGACGGGCTACAAGCTGAAGACCTGAGAACCGTTTTCCTTCTCCCGCAAGGGGAGAAGGATACCTATGATCCTACCCGCCAGTCCGCCGCCGTCGCCGTGAACAGTTCGGCCGTGTCGCTCAGGCCCTGCCCCTGCACCGCGACGGTGTTGCGGCGCGCCAGGTTCACCTGCCGCTGAGCATCCACCACCGCCAACAGAGTCCCGCCGCCAAGCTCCATGGCCTTGCGCTCGTCGCGCAGGGTGGCTTCGGCCGCGTGTTGAGCCTTGGTCTGGGCGGTCAGGGCCGCCTGGTCGTTGGCCAGGTTGCTCATCACGTCCGACACCTGGACGAAGGCCCGCAGGACGGTCGCGTTGTAGCGGGCCTGGGCGGCCAGGGCCTCGGCCTCGGCGGCGCGCTGGCGGGACTTTAGCTGTTTGCTCGGCACGATGGGGCCGATCAGTCCGGCCATCAGGTTCCAGCCGCTGGAGTCCTTGCTGAAGATGTTCTCCGGCGCGATCGTCGCCTGGGTCAGGCCGGCGGTCAGGCGGATGTCAGGATAGCGGGCGGCCTGGGCCACGCCGATGTCGGCGGTGGCCGCATGGAACTCGGCCTCGGCCGCCAGGATGTCGGGCCGCTGGCGCACCAGGGCCGACGGCAGGCTGACCGGAACCGCGCCCGGCGCCTGGAAATCGGCGACGTCGAAGTCTGGGGCCGTCCATTTGGCGGGCGACTTGCCCACCAGCAGGGCCAGGCGGTGGCGGGCGGCGTCGAGCTGGCGTTGCAGGGGCGGCAGCAGCGCCTCGTCCTGGGCCTGCTGCGCCAGGCCGCCGGTGATGGCCGACGGCGCCTGGCCGCCGGCCTGTTGGGCGCGCCGGACCATGTCCACGGTCTTCTGGTCGTCGGAGATCATCGCCTGGACGGCATTGATCTGGGCGCGCAGTACGGCGATCTTCATGGCCTGCATCACCACGTCGCCGGTCAGGGTCAGGTAGGCGGCGTCGGCGCGGCGGGCCTCGGCCTGCGCGCGCGCCTGAGCGGCCTCCACCTTGCGCCGCTGGCCCCCGAACAGGTCCAGGTCATAGGTGACCGTGGCGCCCAGGGAATAGAGGTTGATGGTCGGGCTGGGGAAGCCGGTGAAGCCGAAGGCCTGGGTGTTGATCCGCTCGCGCTGGGCGCTGGCGACGCCCTCCACCTTGGGATTGCCCACGGCCTGCTGGGCCAGCGCACTGGCCTGGGCGCGGGCAAGCGTCGCATCGGCCTCGGCGATGGTGGGGCTGCCGGCCAGGGCCAGGCGGACGGTCTGGTCCAGCTGCGCCGAGCCGAAGGCGGTCCACCAGGGACCAGACACCCGGGCCTCCGGCGACAGGACGACGACGCGCGCGGCGCGATCACCGGCCATGGCGTATCCGGGTGCGGTCGGGGCGGCGGGTTGCTTGAAGTTGGGCCCCAGCGTGGTGCAGGCGGTCAGGGCTAGCAGGCTGACGCCGGTGAGACCGGCGCGCACCTTGCGATCAATCAACTTCGACATGGGGAGCGCCTCCGGCTGGGCCCTTGGGCTTTCGCATCAGCAGCAGCATGGGCATGCAGGCGATGGTGATGATCAGCATCAGTTTGAAGTCGTCGACATAGGCCACCATCGTCGCCTGCCGGGTGATCTCGCCGTTGAGCGACAAGAGGCCCTGGACGGTGGTTAGGTCAAAATGGCCGGCCATGCTCGAGGCGATCACCGGGTCGGTGGGATTGACCTTGTCGGCCAGCGACGCGTGCATGGTCTGTGTGTTGGAGACCACCAGGGCGTTCATGATCGAGATCCCGACCCCGGAGCCCAGGTTGCGGATCAGGGTGTAGACCCCCGACCCCTCCGCCCGCAGGGAGGGCGCGACGGTGGCGAAGGCGAGCGTCGAGAGCGGCACGAAGATCAGCCCGATCCCCAGGCCCTGGATGATGCCGGAGATCATGATCAGGTTGGAGTTCATGCTCAGGTCGAAGCCCATCATCATCCACAGCGCGACGGCGTTCAGCGACAGCCCGGTCATCAGGATGGCGCGGGTGTCGATGCGGCCGATCAGTTGTCCCACCAGGAACATGGCCACGAAGGAGCCCAGGCCGCGGGGCATGGAGACCAGGCCCGAGGTCAGCACCGGATAGCCCATCAGCCCCTGCATCATCGGCGGCAGCAGGGCCATGGTGGAGAACAGCAGGATGCCGATGAAGAAGCCGAAGACGCTGGCTGTCAGGAAGTTGCGGTCTCGCACCAGTGCGCGGTCGAAGAAGGGGTTCCTGGCGGTCATGGTGTGGACCACGAAGATCCACAGCCCCACGATCGCCAGCAGCAGTTCGATCCAGACCTCGTCGGAAGAGAACCAGTCCAGGCTGGGGCCGCGGTCCAGCATCAGCTGGATGGCGCCGATGAACAGCACCAGGGTCCCGAAGCCCAGGAAGTCGAACTTCTTGGCCCGCCCGCCCTTGTCTGGAGAGATGAAGATCCAGACCCCCAGCAGCGCCATGATGCCGATGGGCAGGTTGATGAAGAACACCCAGCGCCAGGAGAGGTGCTCGGTGAGATAGCCGCCGAGCGCGGGGCCCAGGATAGGCCCCAGGATCGCGCCGGCGCCCCAGATGGCCATGGCCTGGCCGTGCTTCTCCGGCGGGTTGATATCCAGCAGCACGGCCTGGGACAACGGGATCAGGGCCGCGCCGAACACCCCCTGCAGCAGGCGGAACAGCACGATCTCAACCAGGCTGTTGGAGACGCCGCACAGCATCGAGGCGATGGTGAAGCCGGCGATGGAGATGATGAACAGCGGCTTGCGGCCGATCTTGTCGGCCAGCCAGCCGCTCATCGGCGTCATGATCGCCGCCGAGACGATATAGGAGGTCAGGACCCAGGTGATCTGCTCGGGCGAGGCCGACACGCTGCCCTGGATGTGGGGCAGGGCGACGTTGGCGATCGTCGTGTCCAGCGAGTTCATCACCGTCGCCAGCATGATCGAGATGGTGATCGGCCAGCGGTTGGCGGCGTCGTGCTTGCTGATCATGGGGCTGCGCCTCAGGCGGGCTTCTTGCCTGGGGCGCGGACGTCGACCTTCACGTGGGCCGACAGGCCGGCGCGGCCGGCGGTTTCCGGCGGGACCTTGTCGAAGGCGATCCGCACCGGCAGGCGCTGGGTCACCTTCACCCAGTTGCCCGTCGCGTTTTGGGCCGGCAGGGCGGAGAACACCGAGCCGGTGCCAGGGCTGAAGCTCGCCACATGGCCCTGCAGCGGGTGCTTGGGGTCGGCGTCGATCTTGATGGTCACCGGCTGGCCGACCTTCATGTTCTCAAGCTGGTCTTCCTTGAAGTTGGCCTCGACCCAGGGCTGGCCGGTGATCAGCCAGAACACCGTCTGGGACGGGTTCACGTAGGCGCCGGGCTGTAGCTGTTCGACGCGGGTGACGGTCCCGTCGGTGGGGGCGGTCACCTGGCCATAGGACTGGTTCAGCTGGGCGCGCTGCAATTGGGCGCGGGCGGCCAGGACGGCGGGCTGGCGATCCACCGACATGCCGGGGTCGCCGTTGAGGTTGGCGAGCGCGGCGGCCACCTGCTGGCGGGCGACGGCGATCTGCTGGCGGGCCTGCTGGGCGGAGTGGACGGCCTCGTCATAGGACTGGCGCGAGGCGACGCCGGCCTCGACCATGGCCTTCTGGCGCAGGGCTTCCCGGGTGGTGAAGTCGAGAGTCTCGTTTGCCGAAGAGAGCGCGGCCTGCTGTTGCTCATAGTTGGCGCGCAGGGCGCGGACCTGGACCTCGGCCTGGGCCAGTTCCGCCACGGCCTGTTGGGTGTTGGCCTGGAAGTCGCGGGGATCGAGCCGGAACAGGGGCTGGCCCCGGCGCACGGCCTGGTTCTCCTTGACATAGACCTCGACGACCCGGCCCCCGACGCTGGAGGACACCGGCGCCTTGGCGATCTGCACATAGGCGTTGTCAGTGGTCTGGTAGTGCCCGCCGGTGAGAACAAAATAGAGCGCGACGACCAGGATGATCGCCGGACCGCCGATGATCAGAGGCCAGCGCCAGCGCCGCAGCCAGCTGTCGCGCGTACCGGCGCCGGCCGCCTCGACTTCGGCGTCTGCGATCGCTTGATAGCCTTCGGCGTCGCTCAATGGGCGCGTCCTTCTGCAAATTCATTCGGAGACGACAACGCGCTCGGGCTCCCTAAGCCCCGAGTGCGCTTTCGACACGTGCAGATAGGGGCGGCGGTCGGATGAGCAAAATGATATGTCGTCACAGGACGAATGAATGGTCTGCATATGACAGCTATCGATCTGAATCTGCTCAGGGTCTTCGACACCCTGCTGACCGAACGTAGCGTCACCCGGGCGGGAACGCGGCTGGGTTTGAGCCAGTCGGCGGTGTCCCACGCCTTGAATCGCCTGCGCTACGCCCTCGACGACGAGCTGTTCGTGCGCGGCCCCATGGGCATGACGCCCACCGCCCGGGCCCAGGAACTGGGACCCCAAGTCCACGCGGCCCTCTCTCAGCTCCAGGCCGCCTTCGCGCCGCGCGACTTCGACCCGGCGACCACGGAGCGGCGGTTTACGGTGGTGGCCGGCGCCTATGCCTGCGCCGTGTTGATCCCGCCCCTGGTCTCGCGCCTGGCGGAGGAAGCGCCGAACGTGGAGCTGGTGGTGGCCGACGCCGCGGTCGACGTGCTGGAGCAGCTGGACGCCCGGCGCGCCGACTTCGTGGTGGGCGCGGTGGTGGCCGGTCCCGCGCGGCTCTCGGTCTCGCCCTTGCTGACCGACAGCCTGGTCTGGACGGTGCGCGCCCAGAGCCCGCTCTCGGGCGCCCCCATCGGCCTGGACGAACTGCTGTCCCTGCAACACGTGGTGATCGCCAAGCAGCCCCAGCTCACCGATATGCAGCCCGGTCTGCTGATGCATGCCAGCTGGGAGGACCTGGGCGCCTTCGACGCGGCGCTCAAGGACGCTGGCCGCACGCGGCGCGTGGGCGTGGTGGTGCCCGATACCTATTCGGCGCTGGGCATCGTCGCTCGCTCCGACATGGCCGCCCTGATCCCGCGCCGGCTGGCCATGCTCTCGGCCCAGCGCGGCTTCATCCAGCTGGTGGAGCCACCCTATCCGGCCCCGCCCATCGAGCTCTCCCTGCTTACCCTGCGCGACCGCCTCGCCGACCCCGCCATCGCCTGGATGCACGACCTGCTCTGCGAAGTAGGCAGAGATCTCTGAAGCGCGGCCGTACGCGGTTCCCCATCCGTGCGAAATTGATCTCCATCAATGCCCGTAGGTTGAATCGGCTCAGGTCTGGGGGTGACATGCACTTTATCGCGGATGGGATGAACGTCGTGCAGGCAGACCAGTCACCGCGAGAGGACGGCGTCAGCGCTTCGGTCTGCGAAGACTGCAGCCTGCTGGTGGAGGCCGACCATCGCATCGCCAATCACCTGGCCATGTTGGGCGGCTATGTGCGCCTGAAGGCGGCGGGCGTGAGCGGCGAGGGTCGGCTGCTGCTGGAGACCATCGGCGCCCAGGTTGACGCCGTGAGCCGGCTGCATCGGGCCTTGGCCACCCATGGCCAGCATGGCGCGGTGGACCTCAGCGAACACCTCCGGGCGATCTGCGCCCCCTTCGCCACGGGATTGGCCGGCGCCGCCACGCTGATTCAGGACATCGCCACCGTGTGCCCGGTGCGGGCCGATCAAGTCCTGCCGCTAAGCCAGATCGTCTCCGAGCTGGTCACCAACGCCTTCAAATACGCCCATGCCGACGGGCGGGCCGGGGTCGTCCTGGTGCGATGCGGCGGGTGCAAGGCGGGCGGGGCCCAGATCGACGTGGTGGATGACGGGCCGGGTCTTCCGCCGGGCTTCAACCCCGCGACCGATGGCGGCCTGGGCTTTCGGTTGATCCGGGCGCTGAGCCGGCAGGTGGGGGCGACACTGGACTTCGGTTCCGAAGGCCAAGGTCTGCGGGTCCGCGTAACTGTGCCCCGTCACATCCCCGTTGCTCCCCAAGAATATTGACAGGACAGGGTTCGAAGACGAAAACGTCGAGCCTTCCTGTCCCCGCCGCCCAGCGCCGGGGACGCTTCTCTTTTGGGAGGTATCCCCAGTGACTGAAAAGACCGCGACGCAAGCCGCGCCCGTCCCCAGCGATCACATCATGGGCGTGTACAACCGCACCCCGCTGGCGTTCGAGCGAGGCGAGGGCGCGCGACTTTTCACCACTGATGGGGAGGCCTACCTCGACTGCATGGCGGGCATCGCCGTCAACGCGCTGGGCCACGCCAATCCTAAGCTGGTGGCGGCGGTGAAGGACCAGGCCGAGAAGCTCTGGCACGTATCCAACATCTTCACGATCCCGGGTCAGGAAAAGCTCGCCAAGGTGCTGACCGACGCCACCTTCGCCGACGAGGTGTTCTTCACCAACTCCGGCGCCGAGGCGATCGAGTGCGCCATCAAGACGGCGCGCAAGTATCACTGGGCCAAGGGAAACCCGGAGCGGATCGACATCATCGGCTTCGAGGGCTCCTTCCACGGACGGACCCTGGCGGCGGTGAACGCTTCGGGAAACAAGTCCTACCTGGAAGGCTTCGGTCCGCCGATGCCGGGCTTCGTCCACCTGCCCTACGGCGACCACGAGGCGCTGAAGGCGGCCATCGGCCCCACCACGGCGGCCATCCTCATTGAGCCCGTGCAGGGGGAGGGCGGCGCCCGCGCCCTGCCGGAGGTCTGCATGCGCGGCCTGCGCCAGCTGTGCGACGAGCACGGCATCCTGCTGATCTATGACGAGATCCAGTGCGGCCTGGGCCGCACCGGCAAGCTGTTCGCCCATGAGTGGGCCGCCGACGCCGCCCCCGACATCATGGCGGTGGCCAAGGCGCTGGGCGGCGGCTTCCCGGTCGGCGCGTGCCTGGCCACGGCGGAAGCCGGTCGCGGCATGACCGTCGGCTCCCACGGCTCCACCTACGGCGGCAACCCCCTGGCCATGGCCGTGGGTCTGGCGGCCATGGAGGAGCTCAACAGCCCCGAGCTGCTGGCCCACGTCCGCGAGGTCGCCGGCTATTTCGTGCAGCAGCTCTCGGGCCTGCAGGAACGCTTCCCCGATGTGGTGGAGGACATCCGCGGCAAGGGCCTGCTGATCGGCATCAAGCTGAAGACGCCCAACCGCGAGTTCATGCAGCATGCGCGGGATCAGCACATGCTGATCGCCGGCGGCGGCGACAACTGCGTGCGTCTGCTGCCGCCGCTCAACCTCACCCTGGAAGAAGCCCAGGAAGCGGTCTCGAAACTGGAAGCGTCCTGCGAAGCGGCGCGAACCCAGGCGAAAGCCGCAGCCTAACTTAACTCCGCTCATCCCGGCGAAGGCCGGGGCCCAGATAGGACTTCCCGCTCTCAGGCTGAACCTGGGCCCCGGCCTTGCCCGGGGTGAGCGGGATTTGGGGGATCCCCATGACCCAAGTCAGACACTTCCTCGATCTATGGCGGATTCCCCCCGCCGACCTGCGCGCCATCCTGGCCGACGCCAAGGCCCGCAAGGCCGCGCGCAAGGGCTGGACGCAAGGCCGGGTGGACGCCGACGCCCCGGGCGCCGAGCGGACGCTGGCCATGATCTTCGAGAAGAACTCCACCCGCACCCGCTTCTCCTTCGACGCGGCCATGCGCCAGCTGGGCGGCGACGTGATCATCTCCACGGCCAGCGACATGCAGCTCGGCCGCGGCGAGACCATCGAGGACACCGCCATGGTGCTCTCGCGCATGGTCGACGCGGTGATGATCCGCGCCAACCGACACTCGGACCTGGAAACCTTCGCCTCGGTGGCCACCGTGCCGCTGATCAATGGCCTGTCGGACAAGAGCCACCCCTGCCAGATCCTCGCCGACCTGCTGGCCTTCGAGGAGCGTTGCGGGTCCGTGGAGGGCAAGACGCTGGCCTGGATCGGCGACGGCAACAATGTGTGCTCGACCTTCATCCATGCGGCGCCAGTCTTCGGGTTCAAGCTGAAGATCGCCAGCCCCGCCAAGTACCACCCCGACCGCGTCGACCTCGCCCGCGCCGCCGACCTGCAGGCCCGCATCGAGGTGACCGACAGCCCGCTGGAGGCCGTCGCCGGCGCCGACTGCGTGATCACCGACACCTGGGTCTCCATGGGCGACACCGACCGCGACGACCGTCTGGCGGCGCTCGGCCCCTACCAGGTCACCGAGGCCCTGATGGAGAAGGCCAATCCCGGCGCCGTCTTCATGCATGACCTGCCCGCCCACCGCGGCGAGGAGGTCACCGGCGAGGTTCTGGACGGCCCCCGATCGCTGGCCTGGGACGAAGCGGAGAACCGCGTCCACGCCCAGAAGTCGATCCTGGCCTGGTGCTTCGGCAAGATCTGAGTTCCGGGCATTGAGGGGTGAAGCTCGCAACCTTGCCCCAGTCCCCCTATATGGCCCGCCCATGAGCATCGAAACCGCCACCGCCCCCGACGATCTCGTCGCCCCGTTCCAGATCGAGGGTGAGCCCGTGCGCGGCCGTCTGGCCCGGCTGGGCGCTGCTGTCGACGAGATCCTGGCGGCCCACGACTATCCCGAGCCCGTGGCCAACCTGCTGGGCGAGGCCTGCGCGCTGGCCGCCCTGGTAGGCTCGGCCCTGAAGTTCGACGGCCGGCTGATCGTCCAGGCCCAGGGCGACGGGCCGGTGCGCTACGTCGTGGTGGATTACGACACCGACGGCGCCCTGCGCGGCTACTGCCGCTATGACCCCGACGCCGTGGCCAAGGCGGCCAGCGGCTTCGTGCGGCCGGGCGCCAAGACGCTGCTGGGGGACGGGGTCTTCATCATGACCGTCGACCAGGGCGTCGACATGGACCGCTACCAGGGCATCACCACCATCGAGGGCGAGACGCTCGCCCTTTGCGCCGAGCAGTATTTCGCCCAGTCGGAACAGACCCCCACCCGGGTGCGCCTCGCCGTCGGCCAGGCCGACCTCGGTGACGGCCTGGCCTGGCGGGCGGGCGGCATGCTGATCCAGAACATCGCCGAGGACGAGAACCGCGGGCCCACCGCCGAGGCCTGGGTCCGCACCCAGGCCTTCTTCGAGACCATCGGCGAGGACGAATTGCTCGACCCCACCATCTCGGCCGAGACCCTGCTGTTCCGCCTGTTCCATGAGGACGGCGTCCGCGTCTTCGAGGCCAAGCCGCTGCGGGCCTTCTGCCGCTGCTCGCAGGACCGCATCGAGAGCGTCCTGACCTCGTTCTCGGCTCAGGAGCGCGCCGACATGGTCGAGGACGACGGGCTGATCAAGGTGACCTGTGAGTACTGCTCCAGCACCTATTCGGTCGACCCGGCGCGGCTGTCGGCCGAGGCTTAGCCGCTCTCACCGTGGGGAAGGGGCTGGTTCACCGGCTCACCGCCAGCGTGAAATACTCACGGTCGAACAGGCGATAGTAGAGCCAGGCGGGCAGCTTGTCGTAACCGGGCTGGACGTCGGCGATGACCTTGGCCTGGCTTAGGTGGACGTCCAGCAGGCGGCGCTTGGCGGCGGCGAAGCGGGCGATGGGCACGGCGAGCGTGGGGGCGGGGAGGCCGGCCCGCGGGTCGCTCGGATAGTTGTCGCGGAAGGCGGCCACCAGCTTGAGGGCCAGCTTGATCAGGGCCTTGGGCAGGGTCGCCTGGTAAAGCCGGCGTACGGAGTTTTCTTCCTGCGCCAGCTCACGGGCCCAGCGGCCGGCGGCCACGTGGTCGGGATGGCCGTAATAGCCGACCGTCTCATCGAAGCTGATCAGGACGCTGGGGTTCCAGTGGGCGATCCGTTCACGGAGCACGGCCTTGACGGCCTCGCCGTCGGCGGTCGCCAGGCCGCCATCGGGCCATTCAAACACCTCCACCGCATGGGCGCCGAGCGCGGCGCCGGCGGCCTGGGCCTCCAGGCGGCGGACCTCGGCGAGCACGTCGCGGCTGTAGCCTGTGTCGCGGGCGGCCTCACCCCGGGTCAGGTAGATCAGGACGACCTGGGCGCCCTCGCGGGCCAAGCTGGCGAAGGTCCCGGCGCTGGTGATCTCGTCGTCGGGGTGGGCCCAGATCGCCATGACGGTCTTGGGCGCGCCGGGAACCAGCAGGCTGGCGGCGACCGGCACGGCGCCGTCGTTCAGACGGCCGCGGACCACCAGGAACGCCGCGACCGCGAGAACCAGCAGGACGGCGGCGAGATCGAGGATCACGGCCGGAAGCAGTCCACCAGCTCGGCCAGCCAGGCCTTGAGGCCGTCGCGTTGTTCCGCCGGTGTCTTGCCGTGGCGGACCACCACCAGGTCGAGCTCGGGGACCACCAGGGTGAACTGACCCTCATGGCCGTTGGCGGAGAAGGAGCCGTCGCCACCCAGCCCCAGCCACCAGTGAGCGCCGTAAGCGCCTTCGGTGACACCCTCCTGCTGGAAGGTCGGGGTGCGCGCATAGTCGGCCCAGCCCTCGGGCAGCAGGCGCTGGTTCTCCCAGACCCCGCCGCGCAGATAGAGCAGGCCGAAGCGGGCGAAGTCCTGGGCGGTGGCGAAACAGAAGGACGAGCCGATGAAGGTTCCGGCCGGATCGAACTTGGGGATCGGGCTGGTCATGCCGAGCGGCTTGAAGAGCCGCTCACGCATGAAGGCCTCGAAGTCGGGACCGTAGGCGTCCAGCGTCCTGGCCAGGACCCGGGCGACGATGTTGGTGGTCCCGCTGGAATAGGACCAGTGGCGGTCGGGCGCATAGAGCAGCGGCTTGTCGGCGGCGTAGTGGGCGACATCGTCCTTCCCGACGCCCCAAAGCATGGCGATGGTGTCCGACGGCTGGTCCGGTTCATAGACCTCGGAGAACTCGAGCCCCGAGGACATGCGCAGCAGGTGGTCCAGGGTGATGGCCCCGCGCGGGTCGCCGCCGTCGCGCCACTCGGGCACATCGGCCGGGGCGTGGATGTCCAGCTTACCGTCGCCCACCAGCAGGCCTGCCAGGGCGTGGGTGATGCTCTTGGCCTTGGACCAGGACATACAGGTCTTGTCGGGGCCGTAGCCCTCGCCATAGCGCTCGAAGATCAGCCGGCCTTCCTTGACGATCACCACGGCGTGGGCCTCGCCGAAAGCCAGCTGGTCGAACTGCTCGGCCATCAGGTCGTCGAGGCGCAGGCGGTCGAAGCCGGGCGGGAACAGGCCAAGCGGCCACTCCTCCGTCGGCCACGGGGTTCCGGCAGGCTGGGTGGGCAGGGGCGGCAGGCTCATGGGGAGAGACTGTCCCCAAGCGGCCCCCTTCATCAAGAGCTAGAACTGCATGCGCAGCTTGAGGGCGGCGGTGTCGTCGCGGTAGCGGTCGCCCTGGCGGGTTTCGTACTCGACGCGGATCGCGCCCTGGTCGAAGTCGGCTTCCAGGCCGATGGCGGCGCGGTTGAGCTGTTTCGGCAGCTCGGTCTTCACGGTGAAGTCGGGCGCGGCGGCCGGTGCGCTTTCCAGTCGCGCGGTGACGTCCCAGGTGTTCTCGGAGAAGCGGGTGACCCCGACATTGGCGTAGGGCCGCAACACGACGCCCTTGGCCGTCACATGGGTCGCGCCGATCTCCAGGTTGGCCGTGCCGGAGGTGAAGGATTGGTCTCCGTCCCTGACGATCAGGTTCAGGCCGGGCGCGCCGCTTTCCCGGTAGCCCTTGAGGCCCAGGTGATAGGCCTCGCCCTCGATGGAGGGCCGCACATAGAAGCTCTGGCCCTGGGCGGTATAGGCCGCGCGCAGGCGCAGGGACGCCAGGTCCGTCACGGGCTTGCTGTTGGCCGAGACCAAGGCGATCGGGAAGTTCACCGTCCGCGACAGGTCGGCGCGGCTGTACTGGTAGCTGGCGGCGGCGGCCAGCAGCAGGGGACCCATCTCGCGTTTGATGACACCGCCGGCCTGGACGCGGCGGGCCCGGGAGTGGGCCGGAGCGACGCTATCGAAGTGGCTGTCCTCCAGGCCGAGGGACAGGCCGCCGAACCAGCCGGGCTGGCTGAGTGCGAACTGGCCGCCGGCCTGCAGGCGCATGGCATGCTGCTGGTAGCCGGGTTCGGTGGCGCTGGACTCCATCCGGCTGGAGCCGCCGCCGGCCTTGGCCCAGTAGCAGGCGCCTTCGTGCAGGACATCGGTGGCGCCCTCGCCGCCGGGGCAGCTCATCAGGCCGCCGACGAAGGTCAGCGACGACATCAGCGGGGTGACCCCCTGGGTCGGCGCCGCGCCGGGATCGAGGATGTTGACCCGCGAAACATAGGCCGGGCGGTTCTTCTGATAGGCCAGCTCGTCCAGCAGCGGCTCCTGGGCGGGCGTGCCGCCGGCGGCCCAGCTGGCCTGAATGTGCCGGGTGATCGCCACCTGGTTGGGGCTGAGGCCCGCCAATACGAAGTCGACCTTGTCGGTCCCCACCTGCAGCTCGGTGGCCGTGGCCCGCAGGCCGTAGTCGATCACCAGGGTGTCGCTGTTGTTGGCGGTGATCCCGTTGTTGGTCAGGGAGGCGGCCGACAGCACCGTGAGGAACTTGCCGGGGATCAGGTCCAGCACGTGGTAGGGCTCAAGCAGCACCTGGCCGGCCAGGGCCGCGGACCCCGAGACGTTGATGCGGTCGGAGGTCCCGGCCTTGTAACGGGCGTCGATCTGCAGGGCGCCGGTGGCGCCTTGGGTGAAGGTCCCCAGCAGGGCGGTGGTGGCCAGGACGCCGGTCCCATTGGGCGAGACGACGCCGGCGTTGGCGAAGGTCCCGCCATTCAGGGCGATGACCCGGGCGCTTTCCACCACGCCGGCGGCCCGGTTGGTGAAGCTGTTGGCGCCGCCGCCCAGGCCGATCTCGCCGATCACCCGGCCGGAGTTGTCCACCGCGTCGTCGCCGTCGGAGCCGAGGATGGCCAGGTACGACTTTGCGCTGACCACGCCGCCGCCGATGGTCAGATGGTTGTCAGCCCCGCCGGATAGAAAAATCCCGGCCCCGCCCTTGGCGCCGCCCTGGATCGCGCCGCCCACGGTGATGTTGATATCGCCGCCGCGGCCGTTGGAGCCTGCGCCGCCGACGCTCTGGGCCAGGATGCCGTGGGCGCCGTCGCCGAAGGCCTTGATGTCGCCGGTGTGGATGATGGTGATGGCGCCGGCCGTCCCCTTGTCGCCATTGGAGCCGGAGAGCGCGATGGCCGCCGGGAAGGTGTTGGCGCCCGTGCCGCCGATGCCGCCGCCGCCGCCGACCGACTGGGCGTAGATGCCGTGCGCGCCCTCGCCGGTGGTGGTGATGGCGCCGCTGGTGGTGACCTTGATGGCGCCGCCGTTCCCGCCCTTGCCGCCGCCACCGCCCATGCCGAGGCTGGCCACGGAATAGGGGATGCCGGTGTCGATCTTCACCAGGCCCAGGGGGTCGACCCCGAACACCAGGGTGGCCGGGACCACCCCGCCGCCCAGGCCCCCGCCGCCGCCCACGCTTTGGGCGAGCACGCCATAGGCCGCCTTGCCGGAGGTGGCGATGGAGCCCTTGACCGAGACCTCGACGTCGCCGCCGTTGCCGCCGGAAGTCCCTGAGCCGCCTAGGGCGACGTTCAGATAGTTGGACGCATTGGCCGCGCTGCCGATGCCGCCGCCGCCTCCGATGGACTGGGCGAGCACACCCGCCGAGCTGGCGCCGAAGGTGACCACGTCACCCTCCTGGGCGACCTTGACCGCCCCACCGTTGTCCACCGAACCGCCCTTGCCGCCGATAGACAGCGAGAAGGAATAGCCGCCGCTGATCTCGCCGGCGCCGGTGCCGCCGATGCCGCCGCCGCCGCCGACGCTCTGGGCCAGGACCCCGTAGGAGAGGTCGCCGAGGGTGGAGATCACGCCCTTGTTCGTGACGGTCACCGAGCCGCCCGCGCCAGAGGCGCCGCCGGCCCCGCCCAGGCCGCCGCCGATGCTCATGTCGCCCGTGGCGCCGCCGTCCCCGCCGCCGCCGGAGCCCCCGCCGCCGCCCACGCTCTGGGCGAAGACGCCCGAGGACATGAAGCCGGCGGTGAGGATCTCACCGGTGTTGCTCAGCACGACCTCGCCGCCCTTGCCGGCCGCGCCGCCATAGCCGCCGACCCCGATGGAGATGGCGATGCTGTCGGGGGCCTTGCTGGTCTTCTTGCCGACGTCGCGGGCCAGGTTCTTCCCGAAGGAGCCGGGGTTGGAGAGGATGCGGGAGAACTCTCGCTTGAAGGTGGCGTACTTGTCGGTCGCCTTCTTCTTCAGGCTGGTGTTGTTGTCCTCGTTCTTGCCGTCGGGCAGCACGGTGGGGATGTCGATCCCCTCCAGCAGGGAGCCCATCGAGCCCGCGCCGCCATTGCCGCCGCCCCCACCGACGCTCTGGGCGGTGACGCCGTTGGCGCTGGCGCCCAGGGTGACGATGGCGCCTGAGTTGACGACCTTGACCAGAGCCCCGTCGCCGGCCGCCCCGCCGTGGCCGCCGACGGCCACCTTGATCTCGGCGCTCTTCACCTGGCCGCCGACATTGAAGGCCGCCGTGGTGGCCGAGGCGTCGCCGCCGGCCCCGCCGCCGCCGCCGACGCTCTGGGCGAAGATCCCCGTCGAGCCGTCGCCGTAGGTTCGGACTATGCCAGAATTGTCGACATTGACGATGTCGCCGGCCCCGCCCCTGCCGCCGGAGCCGCCCACGGCGACCGCGACATTGACCCCTGTCCCCTTGCCGCCCGCCGCGGTGATGGCCGTGGCCGAGGCGTCGCCGCCCCGCCCGCCGCCGCCGCCGACGCTCTGGGCGAAGACGCCCATGGCGTTGAAGTCGTAGGTGGTCAGCGCGCCCGTATTGGCGACATCGACCCGCTTGCCGGCCCCGCCGTCGCCGCCGGAGCCGCCCACGGAGACCGAGATGGCGACCGCCACCTTGTCGCCGCCGGCGATGGCCACCGAGGTCGCCTGGCCGCCGGCCCCGCCGCCGCCGCCGACGCTCTGGGCGAAGATGGCGTTGGCGAAGTCGCCGGCCGCCTCGACGGCGCCGGTGTTCTTCACATTGACCGTGGAGGCGTCGCCGCCGGAGCCGCCGGAGCCGCCCACCGCCACCGAGGCCGAGACGAAGGCCCCGACGCTGATGGCCGTGGCCGAACCGCCCTTGCCGCCGCCGCCGCCGACGGACTGGGCGAAGATGGCGTCGGCGCCCAGGCCCGAGCTCTTGATCAGGCCATTGTTCTGCACGACCACCTGACCGCCCTTGCCGCCGGCGCCGCCCGCGCCGCCCACGGCCACCGAGGCGAAGGCCCCGGCCCCGAAGGCGTCGCCGCCGTTGCCGCCGCCGCCGCCGACGCTTTGGGCGAAGATCGCCGAGGCGCCCTGGCCTGAGACCGTAAGGCTGCCGTCCTTGCCGTTGATCGCGGTGACCAGGCCGCCATTGCCGGCGTCGCCGCCCGAGCCGCCCGAGACGCTGATCCACCCGCCGGCCGATCCGCCATTGCCGCCGCCGCCGCCGATGCTTTCCAGGAACAGGGCGTGGGCCCGCGCGCCTTCGGTGGTGATGGTCCCCATGTTGCTGAGGGTGACCGCGCCGCCGTTGGGGCAGACGAAGTAGACGCGGCAGCGGGCCGACTCGGCCGTGCCGCCATTGCCGGCGTCGGAATAGAACACCCCATCGGAGGAGCCGCCGTCGCCGCCGACCCCGCCCAGGCTCTGGCCGAACATGCCGTAGGATTCCAGGCCCTTGGTGGCGATGGTCCCGGTGTTGGTCATGGTGATGACGCCGCCGGGGGCCGAGGCTCCGCCCTTGCCGCCCTGGCCCACGAAGATCGAGTCGCCGTCGCCGCCATCGCCGCCCTTGCCGGCCAGGGACTGGCCCAGCATGCCATAGGCGCGGTCGCCGGAGGTCTTGAGCACGCCGGCGTTGGTGAGGGTGACGTCGCCGGTCAGGCCGCCGTCGCCGCCGGTGGCCCCGGCATAGGCGTTGTTGCCGCCGCCGCCCTGGCCGCCCTGGCCGCCGAGGCTGAATCCGGCCACCGCATGCGCCCCCGCGCCCGAGGTTGTGATGGCGCCGCCCGAGGCGATGTCGACGCGCACCGCGCCGGAATCGCCGCCGCGGCCGCCGGCGTTGGAGCTGTCATCGACGCCGGAGGCGCTGTCGCCCCGGGACCCCTCGCCGCCCAGGCTGCGGGCGAGCACGCCATAGGCCTTGGCGCCGGTGGTGACGATGGCCGCCTTCACGGTGACCAGGATGCGTCCGGCGACGCCGCCGGTGACATTGGGGCTGTCGTTGATCGACCGGCCGCCGATGCTCTCGGCCAGCACGCCGTGGGCCCCGGACCCGGCGGTGGTGAGGTTCCCCGTCGTGGTCACGGAGACATCGCCGCCACGGCCGCCCTGGACGCCAAGGCCGCCGATGCTGAGCGCGGCGATGGCCGGCGAGCTGACGCCGCCCGTGGTGATCGCCGCGCGGTTGTCGACGGTCACCGGGCCGGCCGCGCCGCCGTTGGTGTAGATGGGGATCGTGAAGAGCCCGACGTTGATGCTCCAGACCCCGGTCCCGCCCACCGACTTGGCCAACAGGCCGGCCGAGTAGTCGCCGGTGGAGCCGACGGCGGCGGTGTTGGTCAGTCTTACGGTCCCGCCGGGTTCGCCGTCGCCGCCGCCGAAGGCTCCGCTGCCTTGGCTGATCGCCCGGACGGTCCCAGTCAGGGTGTCGAGCATCTCTTCCGGCTGCGGCGCGGCGTCGAGATAGGTCAGGGTGTTGGTCTGGACGGCGATGTAGCCCAGGACGTAGGGCGCGAGCCGTTGCTTGTCCGGCGGCCCGCCGAACAGACAGGCGCCCAGATTGACCTGACAGTTGAACAGGAAGAGCGACTGGGTCGCCGTGGCGCTGGTGTCGCCGTTGATCGCGGCGAGCGCGCTGGTTCCGAAGTCCAGGCGGCGCTGGGCGTTGTTGCGGTCGCCGACCCGGTTGAAGGTCACGGCGCGGGACTGGGCGACCAGGCCGCTGGCGGCGGTGGCGGGGGTCGCGTTGGTGATGTCGAGATTGACCCCCGGCGCGGCGGCGGCCGACAGCGGGCTGATGGCCTCGATGATCAGGGCCACAGCTGCGGCGCGCGCGATCAGCCGGCGCGCAGTCTCGTCCAGGCGCCGCGCGCGGCGGGCGGCGGGGCGGGAGATGGCGACTACGTTGTCGGCCGGCAGGCTCCGGGCGGCGAGCTCCAGGGCCTCCAGGGCGAGATAGAGCCGCTGGGTGGCCTCGCTGGCGGGGCTGTCTCCCACCAGGGTGCGGAGGCTGGAAAGCTCGGCCAGCGTTCCGGAAAATTGCCGGTGCAAGGCAGCGGCGGTCGTCGGATCTGCGGCGTCGGCCAGGAGGCGTTCTCGCAGACCCTCAAGCGCTTGCGCCAGGCGCAGCAGCTTCTGCGTCCGTTCCGACATGAAGCAAATCCCCGACACGCCATCCAAGGGGAGTCCCCAAGACGGGTACATCTAACCGTGTTACTCAACAGCTTGGCTTCGCTGCGGACAATTGGCGAATTTTGGGAAGGGATTCGCTCGCTGGCGTTGTGGAGCTTCGCGTCATAGGCGAGTTGAGAGGGCGGGGATGGCGACCAGCAATATCTTCGAGGACCCATTCGACCTGGGCGGATGGCCGCCGCGGCTGAGCCTCGAAGAGATCGCGGCGATGCGGGCCCATCCCAATTTCAGGGCCGCCTTCCTGGCCGCGGAACGCACGGCTCAGCCGGCCCTGAACCTTGGGCCGCTGAGGAGTCTGTTCAAGGATCGCGGCAGCCAGACCATCGGGACGCTGGCCATGTGCCTCTACGACACCGAGGAGGGCCTGACCGCGGGCCGCCTGACCCGGATGTGCGTGGAGTCGGGCACCTGCAGCGCCGGCCGGGTGGAGAGCTATCTCGCCCTCATGCGTCAGCGCGGCGCGCTCATTCCCCTCGCGAAGACCTCGGGCCTCTCGGTCCGCTACGGCTTCAGCGAGGACTATGTCAGCTGGTATCGGGATTATCTGCGCCATGGCCTGCTGGCGCTGGCCCTGGTCGATCCCCCGTCCGCCGCGGTGTTGCCGCTGATGGACGGCGCCGACTTCTTCCATTTGATCCGCCGCACCCTGGCCAGCGCCAGCGTCAACCCGCCCCTGACCCATCCGGGCCTGGGTCCTGAACTGCTGCTGTTCGCGCAGCGGGACGCCGGGCTGGCGATCCTGTCGGACCTGGTGGGCGCCCAGGTGGTCTCGGAGACTGGGGCCGCGCCGGTCTCGGTCGCCGACCTCGCCCGGCGCCACGGGGTGTCGCGAGCCCATGTGCTGAAGCTGCTGCGGGACGCCCACGAGGCCAAGGCCTTCGACTGGCAGCCGGACAAGCGCACCGTCACCGTGCCGGCCTGGATGCTGGACCGGCTGGAACATGGGGTGGCGGTGACCCTGCTGAACCGCCGCTACGCCGCCCACGCCGTGCTGGCCGCGCCGCGCGGGGCGCTGGCCATCCGCCCCGCGACGCCCGCCGACGTGGGGACGCTGCGCGCCCTGATGGAGCAGGCGATCCGCATCCACCTGGCGGCCTATCTGCCGCCGGAGGGGGTGGCCGCCTCCTTCGAGATCATGGGCCTGGACACCCAGCTGATCGCCGACGGCACCTATTTCGTGGTGGAGGCCGACGGCCAGATCGCCGGCTGCGGCGGCTGGAGCCGGCGCGCCACCCTGTTCGGGGGCGACCACAGCGCCGGACGTGACGCCGCCCTGGTGGATCCGGCGACGGAGCCGGCCCGCATCCGGGCCATGTACACCCATCCCGACTTCGCCCGCCGCGGGGTGGGCAAGCTGATCCTGGACACCTGCGAGGCCGCAGCCTCCGCCGAGGGCTTCAGCCGCTGCGAGATGGCTGCGACGCTCTCGGGCGAGCCGCTCTATCGCGCCACCGGCTACAAGACCATCGAGCCCTTCGAGGCCGACACCTCCAGCGGATTCAAGGTGCCGCTGATCCGCATGGGCAAGGTGTTGGCCCGCGCCTGATCGGCGAAGATCGCCCACGAAAAAGGGCGGCCCGTGACGGCCGCCCTTCCACGCTCTCCTGAACCCTCGGTTAGAAGGTGTAGGTCACGCGGCCGTAGTAGTAGCCGCCGTTGATGCCGAAGGGCGAGTAGCTGGGATAGACCCCCACGCATCCGGCCCCGGAGGCGACGCAGGCGGCCTGGAAGGCGGCCGACAGCTTGTCCGGGTACTTGTTGAACAGATTGTTGGCGCCGATCGAGACGGTGACGGCGTCGACGAACTTGTAGGAGACTTCCAGGTCGGTGATCGCCGTGGTGCCGATGCTGGTGTTCTGCAGCGGGCCAGAACCGGGGTCTGCCAGGGAAGAGGACTTGCCGTAGACGGTCTCGGTCAGGTTCACCGTCAGATCGCCGAAGGTGTAGAGCCCGTTGAGGCCGATTTTGTACTTCGGCGAGGCGGTTTCCAGCAGGGTCTTGGCGTTGCCGGCGAACAGAGTCTGGCCGGCGGGGTAGGGAACGCTGGGGGTGGTGAGAGCCGCCGGCGGCGCCTTCACCTTGGTGACCTTGGTGGTGTTGTAATTGCCGCTCAGGCTCCAGTCGATCCGGCCGTAGTCGCCCAGGTCGGTGGGATAGGAGATCACCATATCGACGCCGCGCGAGCGGGTATCGAGGCCGTTGGAGAAGATGTTGATCCCGGTGGTGGTGACGGTGGGGTCAAGCACGTTGCCGTTGGCGAGGATCGCCGCCAGCACCTGGGGCGAGGCCAGGACGCCGTTGCGGGTGCCGTAGAGCGAGCTGGAGCCGAAGATCCGGTCCTTCAGTTCGATCTGGTACGCGTCGAGGGTCAGGGTCATGGCCGGGATCGGGTGGGCCACGATGCCGACGCTATAGTTGGTGGATTTTTCAGGCTTCAGCGTGTCGATGCCCAGCAGACGGGCGGCGGGCGAGTTGGGCGCCAGCTGCACGAAGGCCGAGGTCGGCGACACGTTGGTGGCCGAATAGTAGCTCTCCGCCAGGGTCGGAGCGCGGAAGCCGGTGCTGGCCGTGCCGCGGACGGCGATAGCGTCGTTGAAGTCGTAGCGGCCGGTCAGCTTGGCGACGGTGGTTTCACCGAAATCGCTGAAGTGCTCGTAGCGGATGGCGGCGTCGACCTGCAGGGCCTCGATGGGCGAGACCGCCAGGTCGGCATAGATCGCCCAGCTGTCGCGGCTGTGCTTGCCGGCGTCAGTCAGGGCGAAGCCCGGATAGGACTGCGAGCCTTCCTTGTAGCGCGAGGCGGCGTCGCCGGCGCCGATCTCGTAGGTTTCGTGACGGTTTTCGAAGCCGAAGGCCGCGGCCAGTGGCGTCGCCATGCCGACATCGAACTCCTTGGAGAGGTCGAGATTGTTGGTCAGCTGGGTGGTGGACCAGGACCCGGCGTGGAACGAGGTGGGGGTGAAACCTTTGGCGGTCAGGGTCGAGGTGTCGCGATAGAGACTGGCGTTGGCTGCATCTTCGACCCGAACCTCGATGTCATCGACCCCGTAGGTGGAGCTGAGGTCGAAGTTCCAGCCGCCGAGCACGCCCGAAATGCCCAGCGTGCCGGCATAGTCGTCCTCGATAATGCGCTCGCGCGGGCTGAAGCCCCGCGGGAAGGGCCGATCGGCCGCGCCCTGCACCCCCTGCACGCGGTTGTAGCGGCGATAGTTTTCGTAGGCCGAGGCGTCCTTGTGGCCGTAGGAGCCGAAGGAATAGACCTGAAGGTCGTCGGTGATGTCGACGCCGGCATTGTAGCCGAGGTTGCTCAGCCGATATTCTGCGTCGCCCGAGATCAGGTTGAAGTTGGGGAAGCCGGGCAGGGTGCTTTCGTAGGCGAAGTTGGTCGCCGAATAGGAGGGGCTGGCGGGATTGCTGACGCGTTGGTCGCCGATGCCGCGGTTGCTGAAGCCGTGGTACTTGGTCTCGGCCGTCAGGTTCAGGTAGCTGTTCTCGGTCGGGGCCGTGCCGATGTTCATCGAGAGCGCGGCGGTCTTGCCGCCCTCGTCCATGTACTCGCCGCCGGTGGCGGAGATGGAGCCGCCCTCGTTGGCCTTCTTCAGGATGACGTTGATGACGCCCGCGATGGCGTCGGTGCCGTACTGGGCCGCCGCGCCGTCGGTCAGGACTTCGATCCGGCCGATGGAGGCCATGGGAATGAAGCTGAGGTCGGTGGCCGCCGCGCCCTGATAGGCGCCCGACAGAACGGCGAAGTTGGCTGTGGTGTGGCGGCGCTTGCCGTTGATCAGCACCAGGGCGTGGTTGGGCGACAGGCCGCGAAGGCGGGCCGAGAGGGTCAGGTTGGCGGTGTCGCCGCCGAAGGCCTGGGCGTTGAAGGACGGGACCAGGTTGGCGAGGCCGACGCGCAGGTCGGTCTGGCCGGTGCGCGTCAGGGCGGCGGTGTCGACCACCTGGACCGGCGCGGCGCTGTCTTCGACCTTCAGCCCGGTTTGGCGCGTGCCGGTGACGATGACTTCATCGACCTCGGCCGTCCCGGCGGCCAGGGTCTGGGCCGAAGCGGCCCCTGCGATCAGGACGGAGGCGAGCGAGACGCTCGCCAGCCATGCGTTGCGGGTCGTGGTTTTCATCTTGAGAGGCCCCCTCATCAGTCGCGGCCAGATCGGCCGCAAGGTTCCCCACGCGCCTCTGTGCACAGGCGGCGGGATGTGACAGACGCTCCAGAGCTGGGCTTTGGCCCTTAGTCTCCGGTATTCGCCCAGAATTGTTGGATTGGTTTACTCAATATCCGCGTAGAAGGCCGCGAGACGCCCGACCATAACGGTCGCATCAGAGTGATAAGCTGTATTTTTGACACTCATACCGATGAACTCACGCAGAAATTGAGATCGCCCGGCTGATCGTTTCCTGGTTGGTGTTCTTATTTTTCACTACGCCAAACTTAGCCCCCACGACTTCTTCGGGAGGATTAATCCGACAGTAAGAGGTCCACATGAATCCTTTTTAGTGTCAACGCGGCGCGCCGAACTCGCCGCAATGTCGACCAGGTTGCGATGTTAGGCGCAGGAAATGCGCGATAATCGGGCATCACATCGGACGCCTTCGCCATTTTTCCGGCCATGGAGTCTTCGAAGACCTTGATGGACTCACGCCCATTCAACGATAACTGAGGATTAACTGTGCGTCACATGCTTGTCATTTAATCAACCAGGACATTTTTCGGGCGATATGGGGCCTGCGGCGTGATCGGAGCGCGCGGCGGGAACAACGGCATGGCTTGAACATCACCGCCCGCCTGACCCAAGGTGGCGACGACCCGCCGACCGCCGGCGCCCACATGAAGGAAGACCCCCGATGCGCAGACTGATCCTGGCCGCCCTCCTGCCTGTGCTGGCCGCCGCCGCCGTGCCCGCCTCCGCCGCCGACGCCATCGTGCGCGTGGGACCGCCCACCGCCGCCATCCTGCAGGGCGCGGTCGTGCCGGCCGGCTACGACATCTTCTATGTGAGCGGCCAGACCCCGCCGCCGCTGAACGCCGGCGCGCCCGCTGGGACCCCCGTGGAGTTCGGCGACACCAAGACCCAGACCATCGGCATCATGAAGAAGATCGACGCGGTCCTGAAAACCCAGGGCTACACCATGGGCGACGTGGTGATGATGCGGGTCTACCTGGTCGGCGACCCGGCCAAGGGCGGCAAGATGGACTTCGCCGGCATGATGGAGGGCTACACCCAGTTCTTCGGGTCGCCCGATCAGCCCAACAAGGTGGCCCGCGTGACCATGCAGGTCGCTGCCCTGGTGGCGCCGGGCATGCTGGCCGAGATCGAGGTCCAGGCCGCCAAGAAGAAGTAGGCGCCTAACAAAAACGCAGCGCCGCCCGTGTCATGCGGGCGGCGTTTTGCTGCGCGCTAGACCGCGCCGCCGGCTTTGAGGGCGGAGATTCGCGCCGAGTCGTAGCCGAGGCCCGCCAGAATCTCGTCGGTGTGCTGGCCAAGCGTCGGCGGCGGGGCCAAGATCGACGCCGCCGTCGAGGCCCTGGGCTTCGTCATGTGCCCCAACAAGGCCTAAGACGCTCGGCGGACGTAGGGCGTCAGGCGGCCTGAGGGAGCAGGGCGGCGGCCGCGCGTGTGATGGAGACGCTCACCCCTCCGTCGGACTGAACCTTCATCTTCGCGCCGAGCTGCTTGACCAGGGCTTCGACGATCACCGTGCCGAGACCGCCCTGCTTGCCGGGCGCCAGATCTGGCGTCTTGCCGACACCATTGTCGGCGACCGTCAGGGTCCAGCCGTCGCCGGCGCTCTTGTAGGTCACCAGCACCCGGGCGTCGGGCTTGGCGGTGGGGAAGGCGTACCTCACGGCATTGATCATCAGCTCGGTGACGATCAGGCCGATGCTGACGGCCTTGTCTGAGCCGATCTCGCCGTCGTCGGCGACCACCTCCAGGGCGATCGGATGGTCCTCGCCGATCATCGACTTGGCCAGGCCGCCGCAGAGCTTGGTGAGGTAGCCTCGCACTTCGATCTTGTCGACCCCGCCCGAGGCGTGGAGGTGGGCCTGAACCTCGGCCACCGACATCACCCGCTGGTGGGCGTCGCGCAGGTGCTGACGGGTTTCCTCGGAGCCCACGGCGCGGGCCTTCAGCATCAGGATGCTGGCGATGATCTGCAGGCTGTTGGCGACCCGGTGCTGCATCTCCTGCAGCAGGGTCTGCTGTAGGGCCAGAAGCTCCTTGGTATGCTCAAGCAGCTCCTGTTTCTCCCGCTCGATCAGCCGCCGGGCGGTGATGTCGGTGAAGGCCAGCAGGATGGTGGTGTTGGTGCTGCGCTCGTAGATCACCTTGCGGGCGTTGAGCAGCATGGTGCGTTGGCCCAGGCCCGGGAAGTCGTGCTCCACCTCGAAGCCGTCCATCGCCGTACGCTCGGGGATGATGGTCTCCAGCAGCAGCCGCAGGGCCGGAATGTTCCATTGGCCGTCGCCGAGGGAATAGAGCGTCCGGCCCATGGTGTGCTCGGGATCGACCTGGAAGGTTTCGTAGAAGGACCGGCTGGCCGCGAGCACGCGGAACTCCGCGTCCAGAACCAGCAAGGGCTCATGGATCGTATCGACGATCGCTTGGGCGAGCGTCTGTGTGTCTTCGATTCCCTGAAGAGACGTCGGCATGGGCGAGGAAACAGGTCCGATCCCGGGCGCCAGGATTCTCTACGTTCGGCCGCGAAAGCGAGCCAACGCTCAGGGTGTACGCGCAATGCGATCGACTGTCGTGAACTCGTTTTGTGTGTCGGTCGCAAGACTTAGCGGCGAGATCGGACTCAGGTGCGGGTCGACCCTCGCCGAACGCGCGGCCAAAGCGTGAATCAGGCTCTAGGCGGTCAGGGCCAACAGGGCGAAGCTCGCCAGCCAGTGCTCCCCCATATAGTCGCCGGCCACGTGCGGCAGGCTGACCGCCAGATGGCGGTTGGCGGCGTCGTGCGCCACGGCGCGCAGATGATCGTCGGGATCGAGGCTTTCGGAGATCGCTCGCCAGCACCAGGCGCGGCTGAGGTTCAGGCCATCCAGGTGGGCGATCTTGCCGTCGCTGCGGTCGCTGACCGTGGCGGGGCTGAACAGGCTGGCGGGCAAGCCCTTGGCGGCGTCCGGCAGGAACTCCGCGAACCAGGCCCGGAACTCTTCGACGGGAAGCAACCGCCGCATGGCCTCTGCCTCCATCAGGGTCGGAGACAGGAAGTCGTCGCCCGAGGGCTCCCAGGCCGCGGCGTTGCGGTCGGCGCCATACCAGGCGCGCGCCCTGTCCCGGAGCAAGGTTTCGAGGGCGGCGTCCTCCGTCCCCTTGGCGTAGTCGGCGGCGAGCGCCAGGGCGAAGGCCGTCGAGTTATGGACGCCCGTCCGCACGGGATAGGTGGCCTTGGGCAGGTAGGTGCGGAGCCGCTCGGCGAAGGCCTGCGCCAGCGGGGCCAGGCGCCGCGCCCAGACCTGGTCGTCGTGGCGCATCAGCTCGGCCTGCAGCATCAAGAGCCAGGCCCAGCCGTAGGGGCGCTCGAAGCCCCGGCTGGACGGGCGGTCGAGATAGGCCCGCTCGGTCTCGACACTCCCTGGGGTGAAGGCGCCTGCGAACAGGTCGTCGATGGCGGCGGCCTCGGGGATTTCCGGGTGCAGGCGGCGTACGGTGGCGAGCGTCCAGTAGCCGTGGACGCAGGAGTGCCAGTCGAAGCTGCCGTAGAAGATCGGGTGCAGGTCGCGGGGACCCACCACGTCGCCAGGACCGTCCAGGACGTGGTCCATCTTGTTGGGATATTCGCGAGCGACGTGGCCCAGGGCGATGCGGGCGAAGCGCGAGGCGATCTCGGGCGTCAGGTCAGCGGAAGGCGAGGACATACATCAGCACCATGTTGGCGAGCAGCAGGGGGGCGGCCGTGGGGATCTGGGCGGCGATCACCGCGTGGCGATCCTTCAGCTCCAGCAGGGCGGCCGGCACGATGTTGAAGTTGGCGGCCAGGGGCGTCATCAGGGTGCCGCAGAACCCCGACAGCATGCCGATGGCGCAGACCACCGCCGGATCGCCGCCGAACCTCACAATCAGGAACGGCAGGCCCACTCCCGCCGTCATCACCGGGAAGGCCGCAAACGCGTTGCCCATGATGATGGTGAACAGCGCCATGCCCAGGCAGTAGACGGCCACCGCCGCCAGATGTCCGTCCATGGGAATCGCAGTGGTCACCAGGTCGCCCACCACCTTGCCTACCCCGGCGAGCGCGAAGACCGCGCCCAGGGCCGCTAACATCTGCGGCAACAGGCCCGCCCAGCCGACGGTGTCCATCAGCCGGCGGCCCTCCTGCAGGGGGCTGATCACCGGTTGACGCAGCAAAACGAGCGCCGTGATCACCGCCAGCACCGCGCCGAGTGCGAGCGAGATCAGGGTCGCCTGCTTGGCCTGGAACAGCGGCGTTCCGCCGACGGAGATGTGCTGCAATGCCAGGGTCCCGATCAATACGGTGGCAGGGATCACCAGGGCCGGGATGAACAGCCTGTTCCCCCACTTTTCCGCCGAGAGCTTGCGGGCCCCTGGCGAGCCGTCGGGCTCGCCGCGGCCCAGGCCGCCGAGGCCGGAGATCAGGGCCATGCACAGCACCAGGACCCCGTTGCCCAGATCCCCCAGCCAGTCGCCGGCCAGGAAGCTGACCGCGAACAGGCCCCAGAAGCCGGTGTTCATCCAGCGCTTAGGGTTGGTGGCGTCCCGGCCGCTGAGCACCGCGAAGGCGGCGAAGACCAGGCCGGCGAGAATGTAGACGAAGCCCAGCTTGATCACGCGTCGCGCCCCCTCAACTTGCGTTCAAAGAGCACCAGGCGCAGCGAATGGATCACGAAGGCGACGATGGCTGACGGGATGGCCCATAGCGACAGGTGCAGGGGTTCGATGACGATGCCGCTCTGGGCCAGGAAGCCCACCATCAGCAGGATTGAGCCAATGGCCAGGAAGATGTCCTCGCCGAAGAACAGGCCGATATTGTCGGTGGCCGCGGCCATCGCCCGGACCCTCTGGCGGTCCTCGTCGGGCAGGTCGCCGGCCTCGCCCTCAGCCGCCGCCTCGGCCATGGGGGCGACGATGGGGCGGATGGTCTGCGCCTGGCCGGCGATGGAGGTCAGGCCCAGGGCTGCGGTGAGCTGGCGGAACAGCAGGTAGCCGATCAGCAGCTTGCCCAGCGTGACGGACCTGAACCCCGCGATCAGGGTCCGGGCGCGTTCCTGCAGGCCCGCCCGCTCCAGCACCCCGATGACCGGCAGGACCAGCAGGGCGGCGCTGACATAGCGGTTCTCGTTGAAGGCCTTACCGAAGGCGGCCAGCACCTCGAGCGGCGCCAGGCCAGCCGCCATGCCGGTGAGCACGGCCGAGACCATCACCACGAGCAGCGGATTGAAGCCGGCTGCGAAGCCCGCCACCACCACCGCCACCCCCAACAGGATCAGCATCCGCGCCTCCGGTGCGACTCATCGCGAGGGACAAGTCGTACCGGAAAGGCGATCGCGCGCCAGCGGCTGGAGACTTCCACCACGAAGGCCAGCGAACTGTCTTCAGCGGCGCAGCCTTGGAACAGGCCAAGCCCAACGCCCTTAATGGCCCGCGCCCCGACAGCATCAGCCGGCAGGGTGGCTGTCAGGGGCCAGAGGGCATGACGGCCAGGATAGGGCCGGCTCGCCCGTGGACGCCGGCCGGCTATTTCATCAAACCCGCCTTGCGCAGGGCGTCCTCGATCACCGTGCCGATGGCCGAGACATTGGGCAGGGTGGGCTTTGCGGTCGGCTTGCGCGCTGGCGGCAGGCCGATTGCGCCCGGCGCCCGCGCCCGCGCCAGCTTAGCGGCCAGCGGAATCTCCGCCTCGTCGATCAGGCCCCAGCCGGCGGCTATGGCGCGGGTGGAGGCCAGGCCCACGTCCAGCATGTAGGCGCCGCTGACGCCGCCGCCGGCCGAGCCATCCGGCTTCAGCGGCACGCCGTGGCCCATGCCGGCCACCAGGTTGTGCTCCAGCAGGGCGCGGCCCTTGGCGTCGCGCCAGGTACGGCGGGTATGGCCGGCCTCTATCTCTGTGTGGCTGGGATCTGGGTCCAGACCGTGGACACCACGCCATTGCGCCAGCACGGCCTCTCCGTTCGACGGACTGACCGTATAGTCGGCTGAACCATGCCAGACCGAGACGCTGGGCCAGGGGCCCTTGTGCGGACTGGCCTTGCGGATGGCGGTCGCTAGGGCCGCCTCGCTCGGGCCGCCATAGCCGCGCATGCGGTCGAAGGCCTCGGGCACGGAGGCGGCTGCCCCGAAGGGCAGGCCGGCGATCACCGCACCGCCTGCGAACACCTCCGGATAGGTCGCCAGCATGACGCTGGCCATCGCGCCGCCCGCCGACAGGCCCGTGACGAAGACCCGGCGGCGGTCCAGGCCGTGGGCGACGATCATCGCCTCGGTCATCTGGCGGACGGAGGCGGCCTCGCCCTTGCCGCGGCGGCTATCGCCCGGCTCGTACCAGTTGAAGCAGAGGTTGAAGTTGTTGCCCCGGACCTGCTCGGGGAAAAGCAGGGCGAAGCCGGCCTGCTCGGCCAGGGCCGACCAGCCGGCGCCGAGGTCGTATTCCGAGGCGGTTTGGGTGCAGCCGTGCAGCACCACCACCAGCGGCGCACTCCTTGGCAGGCGCTCGGGAACGTAGGCGAAGGCGCGCAGGGCGCCGGGATTGCCGCCAAAGCCAGTGAGCTCCGTCAGGCGCTGGGAGCCGGAGCGGGTTCCAATGGCGGCGCCCGCCTCGCGCAAGGCGGTCAGCCGCAGCAGGGTGTCGGAGAGGGGACGCATGGGGAGCCTTTCGCGCCAAGGCCGAAGGGCGCTGACCTAACGGAAACGCAGGTGCAGCATAGATCGTTGCTGCAACGCAGCAAAGACTCCCGTTCGCCGAACTCAACGCGCTCGTCGGCGCTCGGCGAGTCGCCCGGAATCCAGGCGTGAGATGAGCAAATCCAGATCCGTGCCGTCGCCGGGCTTGCCGGGGCCAGGGTGGGCCGAGCGGCTGCGGCCGACCTCCTGCTGGATCAGGGAGACGAAGTCCTTGAGCGCGTCCTCGGCCACCAAGGCGAGTTGGGCCTGCTCGCCCGCGTCGGCCTGGGGCAGGCGCAGGGCGACGTTGTGGGCGGCGATCAGCTTGTCGAGGATCTGCGGGCGGCGGCCGCGATAGGCGCGCGGCTTCTCGCGTCCGAACGGTCCGTCGGCCTGGTTGCGGAAGAACAGCCGGCCCTGCTCGGTGAGCACCGAAGTGGCGAACACGATCTGCGTCAAACGCTCTCGCGCGGATTCCGCGGGAATCTGATCGGTGCGCAGGCTGGTGAGCAGGACGAGGGACTGCAGGGCGTCGATGGCCCGGTCGGCCCAGGCGTGGACATCGTCACGGCGCAGGGCCTGGTCGCGCCAGCGCAAACCGCCGCCGATCAGGGCGAGGACGGCCACGAGGGCCGAGGCGATGGCGGCCAGGGTGGTGGCGTCGGTCATGAGCCGATCAAAGCCGGGATCGGCGCGGGGGGCTAGGGAGTTCGCGTGGGCGGCTACTCGGCTTCGCGCAGCCGATTGTGCAGGGCGGTGGCGGCGATGGCGGCCTCGCCCTGGGCGGTGCTGATCTGGTTGAGGCCGCGCACCAGGTCGCCGGCGGCGTAGAGGCCGGCCACGGTGGTCTGCTGGTGCTCATCGACGATCAGGCGGCGGTCGTCGCCCAGCCGGGCGCCGGCCTGGACGGCGAGCTCCGTACGCGGATCGACGCCGAGCGCGGTATAGACCGCGTCGAATTCCAGCCGCCCATGGTCGGTGAAGGCCAGCGCCGTGAGCCGGTCGTTGTCGAGCACCACTTCTTCGATAGATCCCTCGATCAGGCGCGCCCCGGACTTGGCCAGTTTACGCCGGTCATCGGCGGTCAGGGCGTCGGCGGCCCCGGTGTGGATCAGGGTGACGTCGTCAGAATAGGTCTGCAGGAACAGGGCCTCACCGGCGCCGAGCGCGCTGTCGCCGATCACCGCCACCGCCTGGCCGGTGACCTCGAAGCCGTCGCAGATCGGGCAGATGCGCACCAGAGAGCGGCGCACTGCGGCCTCGACGCCCGGCAGGTCGGGCAGCCGGTCGACGACGCCGGTGGCGAGGATCACGGCGCGGGCGGTGAGCGTGCGGCCTGTTGTGGCGATCTGGAAGCCGTCTCCCTCCACCATGAGCCCGGTGACCTGCGCGCTCTCGATCCGCGCCCCGAACGCCTCGGCTTGGCGGCGGATGCGGTCCAGCAGGTCGGTTCCGACGATCCCGCCCGGAAAGCCTGGATGGTTGTGGCTGCGGGGAATCCAGGCCGCCCGGCTATCGCCGTCGTGCAGCACCAGGACCTGACGGCGGAAGCGGGCGAGATAGATGGCGGCGGTCAGGCCGGCAGGCCCGGCGCCGATGACGATGGCGTCGAGGGGCTTGGGCATCGCCTAGACCCTTTCCGGGTCAGGTTGAATCAACCTGACCCGACAAAAAGGGTCTATCTCCTTGAAGTTAGAGCATGTCCGGGCGGCGAACCGGTTCCCACTTGCGCCTGACATGCTCTAGCCCTTGGTCTGCTCGATGGTGAAGCTCTGGCTGACCAGGTCGGCCTTGCCGAAAATGGTCATGAAGGCGATGTCGGCGGCGTCCAGGCCGGTGGCGACCCGAACCAGGCCGTCGATGGGGGCCAGGCCGGTGGCGTCGATCAGCCGCCAGCGTCCGCCCAGATAGACCTCGGCCACGGCGTGCAGGTCCGGCGGCTCCAGCTTCCAGGCATAGGCGCTGACGGCGCGGGCCGGGATTTCGGCGGCGCGGCACAGGCTGATGGCCAGGTGGGTGAAGTCGCGGCAGACGCCCGCGCGGTCCACGAAGGTGTCCATGGCGGTCGTCGTGGCGTCGCTGACGCCGGCCTCATAGGCCAGGTGCCCGCCGATCCACTCGACGATGGCGGCCACCTTGTCGCCGCCCTGGAGGTGGCTGAACTCCGTGCTGACAAAGGCCTCGAAGCGGTCCGAGGGGCAGTAGCGGCTGGCGCGAAGATAGCGCAGGGCTTCGCCGGGCAGGTCGCGGACCCGGGTGGTGGCGGCGCCCTTCAGATTGGCGTCGCGGGCCAGCAGTTCGACCTTGGCCGTGTAGGAGATCGCCACCTCGCCGTGGCCGGTGAACACCGCGCGGCGTTCGCCGGTGACGCTGTCGTCCAGGCGGGCGATCTCGGCGGCAGGGCTGAGGCTCAGGCGCTCGGAATGGATCGCCTGGTCGGGCGCGCGGGCGGCCTCCAGCAGCAACAGAACCTCGGAAGGGTGCTCGAAGTGGTAGGTCAGGTCGGCCTGGATCGACAGTCGCATGGGAGCCCTCCGCGCGGCCCAACGCGCGGGAGCGACAGACGTTGCTACAGCAGCAGGTCGTCCTTGCGAAGAGCCAGTGGGGTCAACGGCGCCGGGGCCGCCGGCGGGATCGGCGGGCGCAGCAGGCGGGCGACCCGGGCCAACAGCTGGCTCTCGTTGAAGGGCTTGGTCAGGTAGTCCTTGGCGCCCAGGGCGACGGCGCGGCGAACGTCGTCGGGGGCATGGCGCGCGGTGAGCATAAGGGTTGGTGGAAACTTCAGCTCGGGCCTCGCCCGCAGCGCGGTGAGCACCCCGAAGCCGTCCAGCTCAGGCATGTTGATGTCCAGCACCAGACCCTGAGGCTTGAGCTCAAGCACCCGCTTCAACGCCTCCACGCCGGTCCGGGCTGTGTGGGTCTCGTAGCCCGCCATTTCCAGGCGGGTGCGGATCACGTCGCGGACCCCGCCGTCGTCCTCGGCGACCAGGATGCGGGGCCAAGCCGGCATGGGCCGCGCTCCACGGCTGGGGGGTGAAGTCTGAGGCGCGCGCCACCGCGGCGATCAGGACGCCGGGCTGCAGAGGCTTGGCCACGACATCCTGGAAGCCCGCGGCCAACAGCTGGCTTTCGTGCTCGGCATCGGCGGTGAAGGCCAGGATAGGTGTGGCGTCATTCGGGCCCGGCGCGGCGCGGATGGCCCGCAGAGCGCCGGGGCCGTCGAGGCGCGGCATGCGGATGTCCATGAGGATGACGTCGAAGGGTTGCTCGGCGGCCAGGGCCACGGCCTCCTCGCCGTCACAGGCCTCGGTGACCTCGGCCCCGACGCCGGCCAGGAACAGCCGGGCCAGCTCACGGTTGGCCGGGTGATCGTCCGCCACCAGCACCCGGACGCCGACGAAGGTCGGCTGGGTCGCGGCCGAGCCGTCCAGGGTGGCTTGCGGCGCTTGGGCCAGGGGCGCGGGGATGGTGAACCAGAAGCGGCTGCCCTGATCCACGACGCTGTCGGCGCCGATCTGGCCGCCCATTGCCTCCACCAGGCCCTTGCAGATGGCCAGGCCCAGGCCCGTGCCGCCGTGGGCGCGGGTGAGGGCGCCGTCGACCTGGGAGAAGCGTTGGAACAGGCGGTCCTGCTTGTCGGACGGGATGCCGGCGCCGGTGTCGATCACCTCGACGCGCAGGGTCCCGCCGTCGTAGCGGGTGCGCAGGGTGACGCCGCCGGACTGTGTGAACTTCACGGCGTTGCTCACCAGGTTCAGCAGAATCTGGCGGATGCGGTCGGGATCGACGGACAGGGTCAGGTCGGCGGCCTCGCCGTCCAGGGTGAGCGCCAGGTCCTTGGCGCCTGCCTGGGGCGTGAACAGGTCCAGGGTCGCCCGGGCGAGTTTGGCCAGCGACACCGGTTGCGGCTGGATGTTGACCTGGCCGGCCTCCAACTTGGAGAAGTCGAGGATGTCGTTGACCGTGCAGAGGAGGGCGCGGCTGGCTCCGCTGACCCGCTCGACATAGGTGCGCGTCAGCGGCGCGAGGTCAGGCTGCTCGCCGGCCAGGCTGGTGAAGCCGAGGATGCTGGTGAGCGGGGTGCGCAGTTCGTGGCTCATATTGGCCAGGAATTCGGTCTTTACCGCCGTGGCGGCCTCTGCGTCGGCCTGAGCCAAGCGAAGTTCCGCTTCCAGCGCTTTGCGGGAGGTGACGTCGCGCATGACGTCGGTAAGGCCCACGTAGCGGCCGCTTGCGGGATCGGTGACGAAGGTGGGTTTGGACTCCATCCATAGCTCTTCGCCGGCCTTGCCGTAGGCGCGGTACTCCACCGACCAGGGCTCGACCTCGCCTCGAGACTCAAAGACCACCCGGCACATTTCCAGCACGCGGGCCGCGTCTTCCGGGTGCATGAAGGACGAGGGCTTGCGGCCGATCATCTCCTGCGGCGCGAAGCCCAGGATCGCCAAGCTGGCGGGCGAGACATAGGTCAGCGTCCCGTCGAGCCGCATCTCGCTGATCATGTCGGGCGCGTTGGTGGTCAGGGTGCGGAAGCGGCGCTCACTCTGGGCCAGGGCCGCCTCGATTTCGTGCCGGGCGGTGATGTCGCGCAGGACGGTGACGACCTCCACCACCTCCCCGCTCTCATTCCGGACCAGGCTGGGGCTACCCTCAAGCCAGACCACACGGCCGTCTTGGGTAAGAATCTCGTGTTGCCGGGGCGCCGATGTGTCGATTTCGGCGCCGCTGAACAGGGCGGCGAGGAGGGCGGCGGGATGTTGCTCGCTCTCGGCAACCATCAGGCGGGCGATAGGACGCCCCACCTCTTCGTCGGGATCAAGGCCCAGTCTGCGGCAGGCCGGCGAGATATAGCGGATCAGGCCATCGGGGCCGAAGCGCACCAGGATATCGGTCGAGTGCTCGGCCAGGGCGCGGTACTTGGCCTCGCTCTCGGCCAGGGCTATCTCGGCCTCGTGCTGGCGCGTGATGTCCACCGAGGTGCCCACCAGGGCCAGGATTTCACCGTCCGGCCCGCGCTCGGACCGTGAATTGTACGAGAGGTAGCGAACCTCTCCATCGCGGAGAATGCGGGTGATGGCGCCTTCAACCGACTCGCCGGTGAGAAGCTGGCGCGCGATCCGCGCCGTGCCCAGCGCGACGTCGTCGGGGTGATAGAGGGCGAGAACCGCCTCCGGGTTCAGCGGCGCGTCGGGCGACAGGCCGTAGATCTCGTACATCTGCGGCGACCAGGTCAGCTCGCGGGTGCGGACGTCCAGGCGCCAGTTGCCGAGGCGGGCCACCGACTCGGCGGCCTCCGCGCGGCGGACCAGGGTCTCCAGGTCGCGTAGGGTCTGCGTCTGCTGTGTCACGTCCTGGAAGACGCCCTGGAGGCCGATCACCTCGTCCCTGCCGCCGCGGATGCACTCTGCCTTGCAGAGAACCTCGCGCACCTCGCCGTCGGGGCGCCGAAGGCGGGCGTTGAGCTTGAACCCTCCGCCGGTGCGAAGGGCTTCGCCGACTTCCTGATCGACCCGCTCGCGATCGCCGTCGACGTAGAAGTTGACGGCCTCGCCATAGGCCGGATCGAAGTTTTCGCGGGTCACGCCGTGGATCTGGTAGACCTCATCGGACCAGGTTATGTGCCCGGTGTCGGACCGATAACGCCAGTTGCCGACCGCGGACATGCGCTCGGCCATAACCACCAGGCGCTGGTTCTCCTCGGCCTGGCGCTTGGCGCGGCGCAGTTCCAGCTCATCGACGACGATGCTGGCCAGGATCTGCAGGCGCCGAAGGTCTTCAGGGTCGGGCGCGGGGCGGACCTTCGTGTCGATGACGCAGAGGGTGCCCAGGCTATGGCCGTCGCTGCCGGTCAGGAGCGCGCCGGCATAGAAGCGGATGCCGAGTTCGCCGGTGACCAGGGGATTGGCCTGGAAGCGCGGGTCGCGGGTGGCGTCCTGCACCACCAGGGTCGAGCCGGGCGCCAGGGGCAGGGCGTGGGCGCAGAAGGCCTGGGACCGCGGGGTCTGGGTGGCGTCCAGGCCGTGGCGGGACTTGAACCACTGGCGCTCGGCGTCCACCAGGGACACCAGGGCGATGGGCGCGCGGAACAGATCTGCGGCAAGCGCCGTCAGCCGGTCGAAGGCCGCCTCGGGCGCGCTGTCCAGCACGTCGTAGTCGTCCAGCGCCTGGAGCCGCGCGGCTTCGGAGGGATCGATCATGATCGGCAGGGTCACGGATCGAGATGGCGATTGCGTTACCGCCACCGCGACATAGCGGCGCTATTTGAAATTATTTCGAATCCGGCGCGGGACCTTCGCGCATCAGAAACGCCAGGATCTCGGCGACGGCCAGGAACAGCCGTTCGGGGATCTCGGTGTCCAGCTCGACCTTGGACAGGGCCTCTGCCAGCAGGGGATTATGTTCCAGAGGCACGCCATGGGCCTCGGCGGCGGCGATGATCCTCTCTCCCACCAGGCCGCGGCCGGCGGCCACCACCCGCGGCGCTCCGGGAGCTTCGTACTGGAGGGCCACTGCGAGGCGGCGGTCGTTGCTCATGCCGACTGATCCAGCAGGCGGCCGGCGCTGGGGAGCGGGGCGGGGGGCGGCCCGGAATGGACGGCCAGTTCCAGCTGCAGGTTGGCGGCGGCCAGCGCCTGAGCCAGCAGCGGCTGGGCGGCGCGCAGGCGCTCGGCGGCCTCAGTGCGGAGGACCCACAGGCTGACGCGGGCCAGGTCGCCCTCGAAGGCCACCTGCGCGTCGATGGGGCCGACCGGCTCGAAGTCCACCGAGAAGCGGGCGCGCCATAGGGGCTCGCGCTCCTCGTCGCGGGCGCGGCCCTGGCTGTCGCGGCTGATCTCGAACTGGGCGACGCCCGGACCCTGCGGCGTCTGCAGCGGGGTCTCGAACATCCATCGGGTGGGGTCGTTGGGGCGGTCGGGCTCGGGCAGGGAGGCGAGCTGCAGCAGGTCCAGGTGAGCCAGAGCGCCTTGCGTCTCGGCGGCCAGGGCCTCGCCGATGGCGCCGGCGCTGGCGTCCAGGGGCAGGCTGGGCATGGCCGCCTTCTGGGCCGAGGTCGGGGCGCCGCCATAGGGCGGGCGTGGCGTGGCGCCGGGCGGGCGCCGGGTGGCCGGGCCGAGCGCCTGACGCAGGACCAGCAGGGCGGCCTTCAGGTCGCTGCCGAGGGGAGATTTCCCGGGCTCGGCGGCGAGGTTGGCCTCCAGGAACAGGCCGGAATTCTTCAACGCCCGCTTGATGTCGGCGCCGCGCACCTCGGGGTCCAGCGGCAGGAGCTGGGCCAGCATCTGCATGGCGGCGGCCCGTGCCGGTGGCGACAGGACCTGGGCGCGAAGGGCCTGGCTGAGATCGGCCATCAGCGGCGCCAGGCCGCTCTGGCGGGTGAGGGCCGTGCGCAGGGCGGCGGCCATCGCCTGGGCCGGCGTCTGGGGCAGGAGGGGGGCGAGGCCGGGCAGGGACGAGGTCTTGGGCTGCCGGCTGGGCGCCTCGACGGGGAGGGCGGTGTCGACCGCGTCGGCCTCGACCGCCCGCTGCATCTCCCGCAGCAGCTGGCCGCCCTGCACCCGGGCGACCGGGCGCACGGGGGCGAGCGCCGGCACCTGTGCGGCGGTGGGGATCGTCCCCACGGGGGCGACCTTCATGGCGCGGCCTGTCTGGACACGCCCTGATTCTAAGGGCTGCGGGTGAAGCGGTCCTTAAGGAAGACCTACTCGGCGGCGACCAGGACCCGGACCGGGGGCTTGCGCACCGCCGCGGCGAAGCGAGCGTGGTACTCCGGGTGCTCGGTGCCCATCCAGCGGTCCCACCAGGTGAAGTAGAGGCCGTAGTTCTTGCCCCGCTCATGGTGCATGTCGTGGTGGGTGACGCTGGTGATCCAGTCGAACATCGGCTTGCCGTCAGCTGTGGCGGGCATCAGCTCGTAGCCGCAGTGGGCCATGGTGTTGCGGGCCAGCTGGTGGGCCATGAACAGGCCCAACACCGGCCAGGGTGTCGGCACGGCGATCACCCACAGAGGCACGAAGATGGCCATCACCGCGGCCTCCCCCAGGTCGAAGCTGTAGGCGGTGAAGGGCGAGGGGTTGTGGCTGCGGTGGTGACGCCGGTGGAAGGTCCAGAACAGCTGGGGCCGGTGCATGATCCTGTGCGCCCAGTAGAACCAGGCGTCGTGGGCCACGATCATCAACAGCAGGCAGGCGCCGAACCAGACCGGGCCCCAGCTCGCCGCCAGCTTCGGGCCATACAGCCAGCCCATGTGGTTGGAGATCACGATGATCATCGAGATGGTGGAGAAGATCAGGATCGTGCGCATGGAGATCAGGAACTCGACGATCATCTGGCGGACCGGCGGCTGGTCTCCGCGGATCTTGCGGCCGGCCAGGACGCCGGCCAGCAACACCCAGATCAGCATCCAGGCGCCGATGGCGAAGACCACATAGCGCTCGAGATCGAGCAGCATGTTCGCCGTCCAGTGTTGGCCCATGTGCAGGAGCCAGCGTTCCAGGTGGTCCATCTTCGCCTCCGTGTTGATGCCGGCCTGGATGGCGGGACACGGGGCGTGGCGCTCGCCGGATGCGGAAATCGGCGAGGCTTTGCGGAATCGGCGAGCGATTTCAGGAAATCGGCGAGGTTTCGCCTGTCGCCTGCCGGCGGAAGTCGGTGGGGGTCAGGCCGGTGGCGTCCTTGAACGCGCGGTTGAAGGGGCCGAGCGATGCATAGCCCAGGTCAAAGGCCAGGGTGGAGATGGCCACGCCGGGGGCCGCGCTGAGGAAGGCCCTCGCCGCCTCGATGCGTCGGGCGTTCAGGAAGGCCGCGAAGTTCCGGTGACCCAGATGAGTGTTGATCAGCCGGCGCAGACGGTGCTCGGGCACGGCTACTTCGCGGGCCACGTCGCCGATGGTCAGGCCTTCGCGGCGCCAGATCTCGCCGTCCTGCATGAGGGCGTTGAGGCGGTCCAGGGCGACCCGATCCTGCGCCTTCAGGCCGTCGTCCACCGCGCTGGGGGTGGCGCGGCGGGTCGAGGTGAACAGGGCCGGCGGGGCCTGCAGGAAGGCGGCCGATCCCGCCAGGCAGAACAGCGCCAGGATCACGGCGCCGGCGAAGGAATTGTCGACGCCGTAGCCTTGCACCGGCGCCCCGAGATTGGCGCTGAGGTTCAGCCAGGACTGCAGGGTGGCGTAGAGGGCGACGATGGCCAGCAGGGGCCCGCGCAGGCGGCGACGTTGCTCCACCAGATCGCCGCGCCAGCCGCGCCACAGGACGGTCAGCAGGGCCAGGCAGATCGTGGCCCGGACCAGGTCACCCAAGATCCAGACCGGCTGGCAGTCGGGAGGTGGGATCAGCATGGCGGTGGCGGTGACGGCCAGCAGCACAAGGGTCGGGGCCAGGGTGCGCAGGCTGACCCGCCGGTCCTCGAACAGCACCGCGCAGAACAGCCACAGCGCGCCGGGCGTGATGCAGGACAGCAGGACGAACAGCGGAACCGGCCTGTGATCGGTGTTCAGGGCCGGGGCGGAGTTCAGTGCGAAGCCTGTGACGCAGGCCAGGAACAGGGCGCCCGCGATCTGGGCGTCGCGGCTGGCCCCGCCCTGCCGCCAGCCGATGATGGTCGCCGCCAGGGCGCCGACCGCCAGGCCGCGCAGCAGCATCTCATAGAGGATCAGGTCGCCGGTCATCGTGTGGCGAAGCTACCATCATCTCGGGCGTGGGCCAGGGGCCGTTGAAGGCTCAGGCCGCCGGCGCGCGGTAGGGCAGGTAGCCGCGCTCGACCATGCGGCGCATGGCTTCGTAGGCCTCGGCCAGTTCCTCATAGGCCTGCCGAAGGCGGCCCAGACGGGAGATCTGCTCGTGGCTGGGACTGATGGTCTCGCTCAGCGCCAGGGCCTCCTTGACCCACTGGGCCCGGGCCATGGCCGCGGCCACCGCCATCCGTTGGAATTTCTGGCTGTCGGCGAAGCCGAGCACCGCGCCGATCACCTCCTTGTTGGAGGCGAAAGCCGTGTAGTCGATCTGCTCCAGCTGACCGCGCATGCGACGCTGGGCGTGGGGATCGTCGTCTGTTCCCTGCGGCTCGAAATGGTCGATCGCGTGCCGGTGGAAGCTGGATGTACGGGTCGCCATGGCGGGCTCCCTTTCCTGTTCAGCCGCCATCCTAGACGGCCCAGGCCTTCGAAGCTGTTAAGAGCCCAAGTCGACATGGCGGGACACACTACCCCGGCGCGCGGCTCACCGAGAGTGGCGCCGAAGTCACGCCGGCGGCCGGACCACGGCCAGGACGATCAAGTTTCGGCTCTATTTTGGCGATCGGATGGAGGCCTTCTCGAGGTGGTCATGGGCATAGGGCCCCTGGGCACGGGCGGTGGCTGGTCCCGAACTTCTCCACTGGCGCGGAACGAGACCTTGGGGCCTTCTTCGGCCGGGGAACCAACATGGGGGAATCGGCCATGACCGCCGCCAAGCGTCTAAGCCCGGGCTTCATCGTCGCCATCTGCTTCTGTATCGCGGCGCTTGAAGGCTACGACATCCAGGCCTTCGGGGTCTCGGCGCCGCATCTGGCGCCGGAACTGCACCTCAATCCAGGCCAGATGGGCTGGGCCGGCAGCGCGGCCATGATCGGCCTGGTGATCGGCGCGCTCACCGGCGGCCTGTTCGCCGACCGGGTGGGACGTAGGCCGGTGCTGGCGGTTTCGGTGGCGACCTTCGGGGTGTTCTCGGTGGCCACCGCCATGGCTCATAATTTCGAGGCCCTGACCCTTTCGCGGCTGCTCACCGGGATCGGCTTCGGCGGCGCCATGCCCAACCTGATCGCCATCGCCACCGAGATCAGCACGCCGGCCAAGCGGGCGGCCACCACCACCAGCATGTTCTGCGGCCTCCCGGCCGGCGGGTCCCTGGTGGCCCTGCTGGCGAGTAACGGCGGCGAGACCCTGGATTGGCGTACCATCTTCCTGATCGGCGGAGCTCTGCCGCTGCTGCTGACCCCGGTGATCCTGTTCCTGCTGCCGGAGACGCGGCCCCAGCATGATCCCGCCGCCGATCGCGGCCTGGCTCGTGGGCTGTTCTCCGAGCGCCGCGCGCTCACCACCCTGCTGATCTGGATCGTCTTTGGCCTGGACCTGCTGGTGACGTACCTGCTGCTCAACTGGCTGCCGACCCTGGTGGTGGCCAAGGGCTTCACCGCCGCCGACGGCGCCGCGGCTTCGCTTTGGTTCAACGGCTTCAGTGTGATGGGCGCCCTGTTGCTGGGCTGGCTGGCCGACCGGGTCGGCTTCCGCTGGCCGCTGCTGGCGGTGTTCCTGGTGCTGGCTGGTGCCATGTACGGCCTGGCGCAGGCCGTGACCCTGCCGGCCATCTTTGGCTTCGCAGCGGCGGCAGGCTTCACCGTGGTAGGCGGCCTCTACGTGCTCTATGCCCTAGCGCCGATCTACTACCCCGTGCACGTCCGCGCGGCCGGCGCCGGGGCGGCCATCGCGGTGGGACGCCTCGGCTCCATCGCCGGTCCCCTGATCGCCGGTGAACTGCGCGGCGCGGGCTACAGCGCCGGCCAGGTGTTCCAGTCCATGGTCCCGGTGGTGTTGGTGGGGGCGGTCGCCGTCTTCGCCCTGATGAGCGTCGGCAGGCCGGTGAAGGACTAACCCCGGATCGCCGCCATCGCCGCACGCTTCACCGCGTCGGGCAGGGTGCTGAACCAGGCCTGGGGCGACAACCGCTCGGCCACCATCCGCCGTCCGTTCTCGGCCAGCCGGCGGCCCAGTTCCGGCGTGGTGCGCAGGCGCTGCAGCGCCTCGGCCGCCGCGGCGGTGTCGGGCTCAGCCCAGGTCTGGCCGGCATAGATTCCCTGGCTGTCGCGCACCGGCACCTGGTGCGAGCCGATCAGCATCGCGCTGTTGGCATCCATGAAATCCAGGTTTCCCGACCAACCGGTGGCGATCACCGGGGTTCCCAGCGCCATGGCCTCGGCCGGGGTCAGGCCGAACCCTTCGGCCCGGTGCAGGGAGATCAGCACGTCGGCGCCGGCGATCAGACTCTTCACCTGTTCATAGGGCCAGACGGCGTCCTCGATCGTCACATTGGCCGGCGCGAGCTGGCGCAGGCGGGCCAGGTGGTCGTGGAAGAGGTGGCCGTTCTGGGTCTTCATCAGCAAGCGGACAGATGCGTCCTCGCCAAAAGCCTGGGCGAAGGCGGAGATCACGCCCTCGGGGTTCTTGCGGGCTGCGGCGGAATTGAAGTCGAACAGGCTGACGGCCAGGAACTCCGCCGCGTGCGGCGTGGGGACCACGTCGCGATAGTCCTCCAGGAACAGCGGATGAGGCACCACCCGCACCGGCGCCGCGGCGCCCGCCAGCGCATCGGCCGTATAGCTGCTGGGGGCCCAGATCCCGTCCACCAGGGCGGCGTCCTTCAGCCAGAGATCGGGCGCCCTGGGCAGTTCCCAGGCCCAGTAGCCGTAGCGTGGGCCCAGCACCCTTTTGGGACCGAGATAGGCCAGGGCCGCCAGCAACTCCGGGGCATTGAGGTGGAAGATCCAAGGACCCGGAACCGGGGCCGCGCCCGCCTTGCCGATCCAGTCGAGCTGGGCCTCCGAGACATCGACCTTCTCCACCGGCACGCCGAGGGCCTCGAAGGCGCGGACGGCCAGACGGGCCGAGGCGGCGATGCCGTGGGAACCTTCGAAGAACCCCACCACCCGGATCGGTCCGCCCACGGTGTCGGCGGCGTGCGGGGCGCGGGCGGAGACCCGGACATAGGCCGACAGCGCCCGGGCCAGCACCGGCTGGGCGGCAAGGCGCAGGCTCTTGGGGACCAGGCCGCGCCAGATGCGGCGGGCGGTGGCGACGAGGCTCATCGGCGCGCCGTGCGCCAGGCCACCCTATGGGCCAGCAGGGCGATGGCGTCGGCGGGGCTGAGGTCCTGCGCGGTCATAAACACCACCTCACCGACCTGGGCGGGCGGGACCATGGGCTCCCCGGTGGCGGTGCGGAAGGCGCCGGTGGCGGCCTCGAAGACCGGGGCGCCGGTGGTGTCGATCCATCGTTCCATCACCACCAAGGTCTCGCAGTCGCCGGTGGCGGCAATGCGGCGCGGGATGGCGGGCGTGCGGCGCACGCTGAGCCGGGCCAGGCGGAAGACCGGATGGTTGCGCACGTCGGCGGGCAGGGCGGCGAGATCGATTCCCGCCTCCGCCAGGCCGCCGCCGATCAGCCAGCGAAGGAAGGCGAACCTCTGGCCGAAGCTGGCGAGCGGGAACAGCCGTTGGAGGTCGCCGCGGCTCTCCCACAGGGCCAGGAACAGCCGCGGGAAGGGCAGTCCCTGGGCGAGGTGGGGCACGGGCGCTTTGAGCGTCGGATCGATGAGGCCCGCAGGCCACCCGGCGCGATCGGCCAGGCCATAGGCCGAGACCTGGAGATCGGGGGTCTCGCCAAGCGCGTAGCCGACGGCTCGGCCGACGATGTCGGCCCCGACGCCGGCCAGCAGGCGGGCGTCGAAACGGCCGGCCAGGGCTTCGGGGCCCAGCAGCCAGGCCCGCAGGCCGATGGGGTCGGTGGTGAAGCGATCGCGGAGGTCCTTGCGGGCGGCCCGCATGGCGTTGATCGCCAGATCGGGCTTGGCCGTCAGCCAGGGCGCCAGGGCGTCGGAGGCCGCCAACCAGGGGCCGTCCGGCGCGCCGACAGGCTGCCTCACAGGCCCGCCCCGCGGCGCCAGCAGCCAGGTCTCGGCCGCCGCCGTCAGGCCGCCGCCGAAATCCTCTCCGCCGCGCGCCGCCGCCAGCATTCGGCGGCGCTGGTCGGGCATGATCAGCCGCCCTGACGGGAAGGCGCGGTGGCCGTAGGGCGTGGCCTTGGCCTGTGCATGGCCGTTACGCAGCAGGTCGGCGGCATAGTCTTTCAGCAGGTCCGCCAGGGCCGATCCCGCCAAGATCTTGATACGGTCCTGGTGCTTGGAGAGCAGTTCGGGGCGGGCTGGATCGAAGCCCGAGAAATGGAAGAAGCCCAGGCTCTCGCCGTCCACCCGCCAGCTGTCACCGTCCCTGGTGAGCTCGCGGCCCTCCAGGTTCCAGTAGGCGAGGTTGAGGGCCGGCGTGCGCAGCAGGGCCAGGTCGCTGACCAGGCCGGGCGCCAGGTCTATCCACTTCTGATCGGTGAACAGGCCGGCCGCGAAGTCGACCCGGCAGTCGAACTCCAGCTTCTCCGCCCACCACTCCAGCAGGGTCTCGATCTGCGGCTCATTGCGCACCGCCATGAAGCCGAGGTTGTACGAGCCTGAGGTCAGGATGACGTGGTCGTTGGGATTGGCTGCGCCCCGCAGCGGCCGGGTCATGTGCGGGGTGAGGACCAGGGGTGCGCGGGCCAGGCCTTCGCGGACCTCGGCGAGCGGCCGGTAGACGAAGATGTCGGGGTCCAGATAGACGACCGAGCCGACGCCGGCTTCGGCCAGCAGGGCGCGGAAGGCGTGCGGCTTGACCGCGGTGTTCAGCTCCAGGGCGTCGTAATAGGCGCACATGGCCGCGAAGTTCGCGACGATGCCGCCGGCCTCGATCACGCGTATGCCCGGATCGGCGAAGGCCATGGGTCCGTCGGTGGCGATGACCACCCGGGCCACGCCGGGCTCGGCCACGGCCAGGCTCTCCATCAGCGTCGCCGCCTGGGCTTGGTAGTTGCGCGAAACGATGGTGAAGACGACGTCCAAGATACTTAGCGCCCAGCCCCTGATGAGGTTTGTCTAGCAGGCGTCGGCGTGCACGTCAGGCGTCGGCGAGCAGGTCGTCCAGGTTCTTCACATGGGTGACAGGAGACGCGACGCCGCCCTTCATCACCATGACCTTGTTGCAGTAGAGGCGGATCAGCTCGATGTCGTGTGACGCCAGGACCAGGATGCCGGCCCGCTCCATCAGCGACAGCAACCGCTTGTGGGCGATCTTCTGGAACTGGGCGTCGCCGACAGCGATCCATTCGTCCATCAGCAGCACGTCGGCGTCGACAGCGGTCGCCACGGCGAAGGCCAGGCGCGCCTGCATGCCGGCGGAATAGGTCTTCAGCGGCATGGCCAGGAAGGGGCCGAGGCCAGTGAAGTCGCCGATCTCCTCCAGCTTGCTCTCGATCTCGCGGGCGGTGAGGCCGGCGATGCGGCCCCGCAGGCGGATGTTGTCCAGGCCGGTGGCCGAGGGATCAATGCCGAGGTTGAGGTCCAGCAGTGAGGCGATCTGGCCGTGGATCTCGATCTGGCCCTCGTCGGGCTCATAGGCGCCCGAGAGCGCGCGGAGCAGGGTGGTCTTGCCCGAGCCATTGTGGCCGATCAGGCCCAGCCGGTCGCCGGCCTTGAGCTTGATATTGACCTTCGAGAGCGCGGTGACCTCGGTGGCGCCGGTGAGCGACGAGCCCAGGCGGCCGCCGACGGTGACCGTGGCCAGGCTCTTCTTCAGCGACTTGGCGTCCACCCCATAGACGGGGAACCGCAGGGTCAGGTCGCTGACCGTGATGGAGACCTGCGGACCCTTCATAGGTAGTGGACGATCCGGCGGCGGGTGAGGGTGAAGGCGGTGAAGACCGACAGCCAGCCGACCACGGCCAGCAGGGCCAGGATCGGATAGGTGCCCGACCCGGTTTGGCCGCCCATCAGCGGCGCGCGGATGCCGTCGATCATGTGGAAGAAGGGGTTCAGCACCAGCAGGGCGTGGGCGCGGCCGCCGCTCATCCGGCTGGGCTCCCAGAAGATCGGGGTCATGAACATGGCGAACTGCATCACCGAGCCGACGATCTGCGGCACGTCGCGGAAGCGGGCTGAGGCGATGCCCACCGCCATGCTGGCCCAGGAGACGTTGAGCAGCATCAGGAAAATGCCCAGCATTGCGAGGGGCACGTTGGCCACCTTCCAGTAGCCGAACCAGACCAGCACCACCACCACGATGACCATGTGGTGGGCGAGCGTGATCAGGTTCCTCAGCACCGTGCGCCACACGAAGGTGAACATCGGCAGGGAGGTCTGGCTGAGCATGCCCGAGGCGTGGACAAAGGTGTCGCAGCCCTCCGTGATGACCCCGACGATGACGCCCCAGAAGACGATGCCAAGCGCCACGAAGGGCATGTAGCGCTGGATCGGGACTTTGAAGATCTCGGCGTAGAGGAAGCCCATCCCCAGGACCATCAGGCCCATGGAGAGCGTGATCCAGAAGGGGCCGAGGATCGAGCCGCGATAGCGCGAGACGATGTCATGCCAGGCCAGCGACCAGGCCAGACCGATGCGCTTCGTCGACGCCTTGAGGTCGGCGAACGCCATGCCGAACTCGTGCAGGGTCCCGTGGCGACCCGTGCGCAGCATGTGTTCCGCGATTTGCATCAACTCTCCCGACCGAGGCCGCTGGTAACAGGTCGCATTTTGCGGCGCAAGCGTGGCGCGGGGCCGCGATTTCCGTGGAAATCGACTGAAATTCGCGTGGTTGGTTACAGCTCGCTCTCGTCCTCGAAGGGCGGGGGGCTGGTCTTCATGTGGGCGTGGTCGGCGCGGTACTGATTGAAGTGGCGCCGATCGGCGGGGGACGGCTGGACGGTGTCGCGCACCAGACCGCCAAAGGCCAGTTCGCGAGCGGTGCGCTTGCGCACCACGAACTCGATCCCGCACTCGCTGATGGGGGTCAGGGTCTGGTCGAACCGAGGCAGGTCATAACGGAAGGTGGAATTCAGCAGCACCAGCCGCTCGATGTCGGCGGCCTCCCCCAGGCCCGACAGCAGTTCCACCAGGTTGACGGATCGCTCGCTCCAAGAGCGCGCCTTCAGCACCGTGAAGGTCCACTTGTGGTCGAGGTTGTGGGTCGAGGCGAAGACGCCCTGCTCGTAGAGGTCCTCGTCGGGGACGGTCACCACCAGGAAGCCGCCCGGCTTGAGCACCCGGAACCAGGAGGCGAGGCCTTCCTTGGGATCGACGAGATGCTCCAGGCAGTGGCTGGAGTGGACGAAGTCCAGGCTCTCAGGCGGCACGCCGGCCAGTTGCTGGGCGTCGCCGTCCTCCCAGTCCCAGACCCGCACGCCGGTCAGGCCCGGGAAGAACTGGGTATAGAGCGACAGCGGATCGGGCTTGCCGCCGATGTCGAGACCCTCGCCCACCAGCCAGCGCCGGGCGAAGTTGGGATCGGCCATTCGCCGGGCGATGGATTTTGAAAGCTCTTTCACCCGTCGCCTCTAGCCGTTTTCGCGGCTCACCGCACCACCCAGGATTCGACGCCTGTATTGATGAAGCGGGCCGACTGGGCCGCGCCGCCGAAATTGCTCAGCAGGCGTTTGAGACCATCGCGTTTGGTGGGGTCGATCAGGAACATCATGAAGCCGCCGCCGCCGGCGCCCGAGACCTTGCCCCCGAAGGCGCCGAAGGCCTTGGCCCGCGCGTAGACCTCGTCAATCTGGGCTGAGGACATCTTGGTGGCGGTGAGCTTCTTCGAGGCCCAGCCGGAATCCAGCAGGTCACCGAAACGGGCCAGATCACCGGCCAGCAGGGCCTCACGCATGGCGTAGGCGCTGGCCTTGATGTCGTGCAGGGCCTGCAGCGAGGCCGGCGCCTGGGCGCGCATGTTGGCGGTCTGCTCCTCGATGATCGACGCCGACTCCCGGGACACGCCGGTGAAGTAGAGCACCAGCGAGGCCTCCAGCTCGTTCATCACCGTGGTGTCGACAGCGACGGGTTCGACCTCGACCCGGTTCTGGTCGTGGAAGTGCATGACGTTGAGGCCGCCATAGGCCGCGGCGTACTGATCCTGATGGCCGCCCGCGAGACCCAGGTCGACGCGCTCGATGTCGTAGGCCAGGGCCGCGACGGCGTGCGGCGTCATCGAGATGTCGAGGAACCGCCGGAACGCCTCCACCATGGCCACCACCAGGGCCGAAGAGGTGCCCAGGCCGGAACCCGGCGGGCAGTCGGCATAGGTGGTCAGGGTGAGCGGGATGGCCTGGCCGCCGGCATGCTCGGCCACAAAGCGGTTATAGACCCCCTTCAGCAGGCGCAGCGGTTCGTCGGTGGGCAGGGGGCTGGTTGCCGCGCCATTCCAGAAGTGCTCGCGGTCGGCGGCCACCAGCCGCACCTGGCCGTCGGTGCGGCGCTCCAGGCTGACATGGGCGAACAGGTCGATGGCCGCGTTCAGCACCACGCCGCCATGCTCGTCGCAATAGGGGGAGACGTCGGTGCTGCCGCCGCCGAAGCCGAGCCGGAGCGGTGCGCGGGCGCGCACCAGATCGTGGGGCATGAGTGTCGCCGGTTGGTGGACGTTCGACCACGGGGGGTAGTCGCAGGCCGCGCGCTTTGCAACCTGCCAGGAGCCGTGTATCCGACCGGGGAAGGAAAACCCTGATGCCGCCGACAGAATCCGACGCCGCGATGGTCCAGGCCCGTTCGGTCCGGCCGCTTGTCGCGCCCTCGTCGGCCTTTCCCACCCTGGAGGGCTCCGGGACCTGGATCATCATCCCCTGCTATCGGGTGCGGGACCATATCCTGAAGGTGATCGCCAAGATCCCCAGCTGGTGCGAGGGCATCATCTGCGTCGACGACGGCTGCCCCGACAAGTCCGGCGACTTCATCGAGGCGGCCAAGGCTGATTCTCGCGTCGCCATCGTGCGGCTGTCGAAGAACCGTGGAGTCGGCGGCGCCGTGCTGGCAGGCTACGCCGAGGCCATCCGCCGCGGCGCCCGGGTGCTGGTCAAGGTGGACGGCGACGACCAGATGGACCTGGGCTACATCCCCCACCTGGTGGCCCCCATCCTGCTGGGCGAGGCCGACTACACCAAGGGCAACCGCTTCACCTCCATCAGCCACCTGAAGTCGATGCCGAGCGTGCGGGTGTTCGGAAACGCGGCGCTGAGCTTCGCGGCCAAGGTCTCCACCGGCTACTGGAACGTCTTTGATCCCACCAACGGCTTCACGGCCATCGAGAGCTGCGTCGCCGACCGGGTGATGGAAAAGCAGATATCGCAGCGGTTCTTCTTCGAGACCGACCTGCTCTACCACCTGGGCACCCTCCGGGCGGTGGTGCGCGACGTGCCGATCCCGGCCCGCTACGGCGAGGAAGTCAGCAACCTGCGGATCGGGGCCATCGTCGGCCCCTTCGCGCTGAAGCACTTCACCAACTTCTGCCAGCGGGTGATGGGCCAGTACTTCGTGCGCGACTTCCACGCCGCGACCCTGGAGCTGATCTTCGGCGCCATCTTCCTGGCCTTCGGCGGGACCTACGGCATCCACTGGCTGGCGACTCGCAATCCGCACCAGAGCGCCTCGGCCGGCGTGGTCATGGCCGCCGCCCTGCCGGTGATCGTCGGCACCCAGATGCTGCTTCAGGCCATGAACTTTGACGTGCTGAACACGCCCTCGCGGCCCATCCACCCCTATCTTCGCACCATCCGCCAGATGGAAGCCTCCGAGCACGCCTCGTGAAGGCGCTCGACTACCTGCTGTGCGCCGGGTTCGCCGTGGCCCTGCCGATCGGCCAGCTGCTGTTCAAGTGGGCGGCGCTCTATCAGGCGCAGATAGAAGGCCCCATGCCCTGGAAGCTGTTGCGCAACTTCCCGCTGATGGGCGCCTTCGGCTGGTATGGGCTGACGGCGCTGGTGTGGTTCTACATCCTGACCCGGACGCCGCTCTCCACCGCCTACGCTTTCTCGATCCTGGGCTCGGCCCTGGTGCCGGTGATGGCCTGGGTGATCTTCAAGGAGCCGGCCAGCTGGAAGTTCGCGGTCGGCTACGGCCTCATGCTGGCGGGTTTCCTGGTGATCCTGCAGGCCAAGCCGTCCTGATCGAGGCCGCCACCTCGGCAAAGGTCACCCCGTACATGCGCTCATAGAGCAGGGGCCCGGCATGGGGCCGCTGGCCGACGCGGGCGGGGGCCAGCGCCTGGTGGGCGAAGCCCTTGCGCAGATAGTTCGCGAACATCACCGGCCACAGGCCAAGCCAGGTCTTGCCCTGCGACGGGAAGGCCCGCACCCCGGCGGCGAAGGCCAGCCACTCTGCGCGCGACAGCCGGGTGCGGACCAGGGGCCCGTTCTCCGCCAGCGGCGACCCGGCGCGGAACAGCCGGCCGGGCAGGCCAGGGCCATTGTAGAGGGTGATCTGGTCGATAGGTGTCGCGCCGGCCACCTGGACGGCCAGCGCCGCACAGGCGTCATGGTCCATGTGCCCACCCTCCCAGGCGGTGACAACGAAGCGCTCGATGGGCCCGATCCGCACCAACTCGGTGATCAGTCTCGGCAGCAGGTCGGGGAGGTGGCGGTGGACCTGGCCGTCGACGGCGCCGGAGCCCGCGCCGACATGGATCACCTGCTCGGGCGGCACGCCGAGGCCCGCCAGATAGGCCCGGGATTCGGCCAAGCGGCGTGCCGACACCGCCGGCGTCGCGTAGTCGGCGATGTAGAGGAACCATTGCTCGCCCGCCGCCCGCGCGATCAGCGGGGTGGCGAAGTACTCGTCGTCGAAGTGGGCCAGGATGTGGACGCGCGCCATGGTCAGTAGGGATCGAAGTCGAGGAAGCCGATGGCCGTCCGCACCGGATCGAGGCTGGCGGGCGCCGGAGCCCCCAGCCGCCGATAGATCAGGTTCAGGGGTGAGGGCCGCAGCCGCTGTGGCAGCCGCAGGAAGCCCAGGCCCGCCAAATCCAGCCGCGGCTCCAGGCCGATGAACAGCGACGCCAACCCGGCGGCCCCGCCAGGCTCGGTCAGTCCCTCCGTGACGAACCCCACGCAGCGCACCAGGGGCAGGTGGGTCGGCGCCGAGACCACCGTCAGGCCGGCCCGGTCGCGCACACCGTACCGGCTGGCGGGATTGGCCAGCCGCCAGGCGAGGCGGCGCGGGGTCCAGTCGATGCGGAAGTCGGCGTCGTCGCTCTCGAACCGCGCCGGGCGCCGCAGCAGCACGCCCGCCTCCAGCGGCGCGACACGTTGGAACTCCAGCTTCTTCAGGAAGCCGGGCGTCGAGTTGGCGTTGGCCACGCCCATGACGAAGCCGTGCCCCGCCGCCGCGCCCGCCTCATAGGTCGCCTGGGCCAGCCGGGTGAACAGGCCCTGGCCGCCGTAGTCGGAATCGGTGGCTGTGTTCAGCGACAGCAGGCCCCGCACCGAGCCGCCGCCGATTCGCGCCGTCGTCGGACAGGTGACGTAGTGGGCGACCAGCCGCTCGCCGTCCCAGGCGTCGAAGCCAACCACCCGGCCGTCGGGATTGTCGCGGTAGCGCCAGGCCAGGGCGTCGGCCGTGAACTTCTCGGCCGCGCCGAACACCTTCTGCAGCAGGGCGGAATAGGCCGTGAGCTGATCGGGCGCCACGCCGGCAGGACGAATCTCAAGGTTTGGCGCACTGCTCATCTGGCTGCGATCATGGAAGCGTCGCTGCGTCGCGGCAACGGACGCTTTTTGCACCTTCTCAGGGGGACCTGCCCGCCCTAACTCTCAAGGTGGGATTGGGAGCGGGCGCATGGCGCGACGGGGACTGGATCTAACGGCCGACGATGTGGTGCGCGGCCTGCTGATCGTGGCCTTCCTGGTCATGCTCGCCGGCGCCATGCCGGGCCATCTGTCGCCGGATTCGATCTCGCAGCTCTATGAGGGCCGGACGGGCACCCGGGAGACCTGGGGTCCCGCCGCCTACGCCTCGGTGCTGGCGGTTTTTGATTCGGTTGTTCCCGGGACCGCGCTCTACCTGATCGGCAGCGGTTTTGTGCTGTTCGCCAGCCTGCTCGGCCTGCGCGGCCTGCGGCCGAAGGCGTCCTGGGCGGCGGCCCCGGTGGCGCTGCTGTTCCTGGTCTCCCCCATCATCCTGATCTTCCAGGGCATCGTCTGGAAGGACATCCTGTTCGCCAACCTTGCCGTCGCCGGCTTCTTCCTGCTGGCCCGCGCCAGCGTCAGCTGGCCGGCGCGTCGACCCCCCTGGATCGTGTTGGCCGGCGCCCTTCTAGCCCTGGCCCTCGCCGCCCAGGTCCGTCAGAACGGCCTCATCGTGGCCCCCTTCGCAGGCCTTGCCCTGGCCTGGACCGTGCGCGGCGAGGGCTGGCGGCGCAGCCTGATCTGGGGGCTGGGCTCATTCGCCGCCATCGTCGTGGCCTCCCATCTGATCGGCGTTGCCTCCCAGCCGGCCAAGGCGGGGCCTGACACCGCAGGCGGAGTGGGCATCCGCATCCTGGAGCAGTACGACATCATTGGCGCGGTGGCCCACGATCCCACCCTGAAGCTCACTGTCTTCAACGCCGCGGATCCCGAGGCCCAAGGTGTGATCCGCACCCGTGGCGCGCCCCTCTACACCCCCGTGCGCATCGACTATCTCGACGCCGACCCGGCGGTGGGGGCGGTGCTGTGGCGCCAGAGCGACGAAGTGGTCCGCGCTCAGTGGCTGGACATCGTACTGCACCATCCCGGCGCCTATCTGGCCCACCGGTTCGACGTGTTCCGCTGGGTGTTCCTGACACCCAAGATCGACAGCTGCCTGCCGCTGTTCGTCGGCGTCGACGGGCCGGCCGACACCCTGACGAAGCTGCAGATCGCACCGGGCAAGGACGCCTCGGACCGCGCCCTCTACAATTACGGCACCTGGTTCCTGGACGGGCCGCTGTTCTCGCACCTCAGCTATGCGGTGACCGCAGTCCTGGTGGCCGGCGCCCTGCTGCTGCGGCGCGATCGCGCCGACATCGCCATCATCGCCCTGATGGTGGCGGCCCTGGCCTTCACGGCGAGCTTCTTCGCCATCTCCATCGCCTGCGACTACCGCTACCTCTATTTCCTGGACTTGGCGGCCATGACAGGTCTGCTTTACCTGGCCCTCGACCCACCGATCGCCCAGGTCCGCCGTCTGCTGAGGCGCTGATATGATCATGCTCCGCCTCCTACCCCTCGCCCTGATCCTGGCGCTCGCCGGCTGCGACAAGCCGGCGCCGCGCACGATGAAGCTGGCGCCGGTCCCGCAACCCAGCCTGCCGGTGGAGAAGGTCGTCGCCCCCTCGACGAGAACGCAGCCGATCACGTGGGACGCCACCGAGGAGACCTTCCGCCTGGGAACGACGCCGCTGAAGTCGGTGCGGATGTGGACCTTCGATGGGGCCAGCGACGGCTTCGTCCTGGCCGGCGGCGTTACCGGCCTGGCCCAGAAGGCCGGCCTGCGTCTGACCAATCAGACGCCCGATCCAGCCCTGCGCTCCCCCAGCAACCTGGAGATCAACGGTGCGCGCGGCTCCCTGGTGCTGGTGCGCCTGACCCGCAAGCAGGCCAGTCCGGCCTGGGACGGCTCGCTCTACTACACCACCGCAACCCATGGTGAGAGTCAGGGCTTCTTCGCCAAGCCGGTGATGGGCGGCAGCCCGGCGGTCAACGAGACGCTGATCTTGGCCTACGACATGACCCATCCGATGGGCGGGGGCGACGACTGGACCACCTCCCTGATCAGCCAGATCCGCCTCGACACCGACGACAGCCCCGGCGGCGCCTTCGTGATCCGTCAGATCGCTGTGACCGAGAACCCGGGCCGCGAAGCGCTGGGTCTGAAGCCGGCGCCCAAGCCGCCGGAAGCGGCCAAGGCGGAGCCGGAGAAGGCTGTGGAACCGGTGAAGAGCAAGACGGAGAAGGCCACGCCTGAAAAGCCGAAGGCAAAATCCGAGAAGGCCGAGCCGGCCAAGAAGGCCGAAACCAAACCCGCCGCTAAGCCTTAGCCAAGTCGTCCAGGCGCGCGGTGTAGCGCAGGCCCACCGCGCGGGCGCTGAAGTGGGTGCGGATGTGGCGGCTGGCCCGGCGGCCCAGGGCGCGGGCCTCGGCCGGGTCGTCCAGCATGCGGGCCATCAGCTCAACGGCGTGCTCGACGCTGGCGTCGGCCCAGACCTGGCCCTGCGGGAACAGGTAGGCGTCCTCCGGCACCGGCACGAGCTCGCAGTCCACCAGCAGGCTGGTCTCCGGTGTCATGAAGTCGAGATTGCCCGAATAGTTCGTGGCGATGGCGACGCGGCCGAGCGTCATGGCCTCCGCCGGGCCGCGCCCGAATCCTTCCGAGCGGTGCAGCGAGACAAAGGCGTCGGCGCAGCGGATCAGGTTCTTGTTCTCGTTGTCGCTGAGCTCGCGGGTGATCCCCTGGGCCCGGCCGCCGAGGGCCGCGAGCCTGGCTTCCAAGGCCTTGCGGGCCGGATTCCTGTCGTCGCCGCCCTTGTACTTGACGATGGCGTGCAGGGGCGCGGTAGGGCGCAGCGCGCAGAGCCGCTCGAAGGCGTCCAGCATGGCCAGCGGGTTCTTGCGCTCCGAAAAGGACGAGAAATCGAAGGAGAACAGCACCACGAAGGCATGCTCGGGAATGCCGAAGGCGCGCCGTCCCAGGAAGCTCGACAGGGTCAGTTCCACCGCCAGGGGCATGTGGATCACCGGCTTGCTGACGGCAGGCGCGATGGCCTGGGCGATGAAGTCGGACGGCGCCCAGACCTCGTCGAAACGCTCCAGGATGCGGGCCCAGGGCTCGGGGTACTTCGACAGCTCCCAGGCCGGATAGATGATGTTGTGGGCGCTCTCGAAAGCGGCCTTGGAGCCGGTGGCCTCCAGCACCCCCATCGCCTGCTCCACCTCATTGGCGTTGATGCAGAAGAGGTTGGTCTTGGGGCTGAGTTTCGGGACGACGTGGGGACCGAAGTCGCGCTCGAAGTCTGGGTCCTTGTTGCGGTCCAGGCCGTAGATGTCGATCAGGCCCGTGGTTATCCCGGCCGCCTTGAAGGCTCGCCAGGCCGAGCGGACGTGTTCGGCCATGCCGATGGCCGAGAAGGGGTGGCCCACCAGGACCAGGTCGTCGCTCATGGCTTGTCCAGCAAGTCGGCGTCGGCGGCGTTCTTCACCGCCTCCAGCCAGCCGTGGCCGAAGCGCTGGTCGGGCTCCAGGTGCGCGCCCTCGGCCCACTCATTCCAGGCGTTGATGAACACCAGGCGCTCGTCGCCGAAGTTCTGCCGGCGGGTCTCGGCGAACATCGCCTCCAGCCAGGCCTGGAAGGCGCCCGGTGTCGCGTAGTGGTGCGAGAGGTTGTTGTCCTGCCGGCGCGCGGTGTTGTCCCAGCCGGGCATGGCCCCACGGAAGCGGGTGTGGGGCGGGGTCGGCTCGGCCATGTAGCGACGCACGATCTGGCGGTAGTCGCTGACCTTGCCCTCGAAGCGGGCGTTGTAGAGCGGGCCGGGCGGATGGATCAGGGCGTGGGCGCCGGCCGGCGGGAACTCGACGCTGGCGTCGAAGCCCAGGGTGGTGGGGTCGGTCGCCCCGCCCGCCTTCTCGAAGCCCTCGACATAGGCCAGGTAGATATCGCCCACGCCATTCTTCGCGCACCAGTCGCGCCAATGCGCCGCCCACAGCTTAGCGTCCGGTAAGAGCCCCGGCCGGTACAGCAGCACCAGCGGCTTGCCGTTCACCCGAATGTAGTTGGGGCGTTTCAGGAACGGCCCCATCTCGGCCATCAGGGCCTCGGCGTCGCCCTCCTCATAGGTCTGGGCCAGCAGCACGTCGTTGGACTGACCGTCCCAGGTGCGGGTCCAGTTCTCGTTGGCCCAGCAGAGGCAGAAGGGGAAGTCGCCCGCCGCCCCGGTCAGCAGGTGCTCCAGCGGTTTTTCCAGCACCCGGCGGCCGCCGGAGAACCAGTAGAAATAGTGGCAGAAGCCGCCGATCCCGTACCGGGCGGCCAGCTCCCCCTGGCGCTTCAGGGCGGCCGGGTCCGACAGGTCGTAGAAGCCCAGGTCGGCGGGCAGGTGCGGCTGGTAGTGGCCGCGATAGTTGGGCAGGGCCCGGGTGACATTGGTCCACTCGGTGAAGCCCGCGCCCCACCAGCGGTCATTCTCGGGGATGGTGTGAAACTGCGGCAGGTGGAAGGCGATGGTGCGGACGGTGTTCAGTCCCTCCAGCCGCTCGCCCCAGCGCTGTACGAAGGCCTGCTGGTTCCTGGTCGCCAGCCGGTGCTTGTAGCCGACGTCGATGGAGTTGGCGGTGACCGACAGGTGGTGGACGATCTCGGAGGTGGGCTCGTAGACGATCCGCAGGCCGCGCTCGCGCAGCCGGAAGCAGAGATCGGCGTCTTCGCAATAGGCCGGCGCGAAGACGATGTCGAAACCGCCCAGGTCGGCGAACACCTCGCGGCGCAACGCCAGGCAGGCGCCCGAGGCGTAGTCCACCTCGCGCCGCACGTTCCAGCGGGGCAAGGACGGATCGTCGAACAGGCCGATCATCTCGGAGGTCCCGTCGACGCCGATCCGGGCGCCGGCCTCCTGCAAGCGGCCGTCGGGGAACAGCATCTTGGGCGCCGTGGCCCCGACACCGGTTTCCTCATCGAAGGGCGAAAGCAGGGCCGCCAGCCAGCCCGGGCGGACCTGGACGTCGTTGTTCAGGAAGATGACGAACTCGCCCTTGGCGGCTTCCGCCGCCCGGTTGCAGGTACGGATGAAGCCGAGGTTCTGGGGGTTGGTCAGCAAGGTCAGGCCAGGAACCGTGGCCAGGACGGCGGAGGTCGCATCGGCCGAGGCGTCGTCGATGACGATGATTTCGGCGTCCTCAACGCCCCCGGCGGCCTGCAGCGAGGCCAGGCATTCCAGGGTGAACTTCAGATTGTTGTAGGCCGGGATCACGATGGAGGCCCGCGGCATGGCGGGGGCTGCAAAGGCGAGCGTGGCGGCAGCTTCCTCAAGGTCCTTCTCCGCCAGCTTGATCAGCTTCAGCGGCTTGACCTTCACCTTGGCGATGCGGGCGTTGTCCATACGGCGGCGCTCGCCCGCGAGGTCGCGATAGGCTTGGACGTCATAGAGACCGGCGTCCTTGGTGCGGCCGGCGCGCAACTGCTCAAAGAGGCCGGTGTCGGAGCCTCCGGCGCGCAGATGACCCGCGCCGGGTTCTGGCTTGGGCGCACGGCTGAGCGCCCAGTGCTCGAGGGCCGAGATCGGCTGCTCGGCGGCGTCTGGATGGGCGGCGAGATAGGCCAGCTCATCGAAGTCCGGCGCGGGGGATGCGCCCTCGAAGGCACCGTCGGCCAAGTAGTGCAGGATGGGGTGAACGTCGTCCGGCGCGTCGGGGTTCTGTTCCAGATAAAAGCCGGAATCGAAATGGGCGCTGGGGTTGCGGCGGCCCGCCAGGCCGTGGGTCAGGAAGTCGGCCAGAGGGCTCGCGCCCAGGGCCGTGGCGTCGCGGTAGCGGTCGGCGTACCAGCCTGAGTCAAACAGCGGATGCGGCGGGCGGCCTTCGCCCGCGCCACTGGTGACGTAGTGCAGCAGGGGCGGGAGGCCGCGCTCGGCGACGTCGGGATTCTGTCGCAGATACCAGGCGCCGGAGAACAGCGGGTGGGGCTCGTATCCCAGCTTCCAGCCCTGCCGCAGATAGTGCAGCAGGGGGTTCTCGCCCGACCTGGCCAGCTCCTCGGACTGGCCGACATAGTGGCGCACGTCGAACAGTGGGTGGGGGTTGAAGCCCTCCCGGGCGCCCGTGAACACGAAATGCTGCAGGGCGCTCAGGCCGCTGGCGGCCACCTTCACCGCGTGACGCGAGCGATAGTCGGCCAGGTCAAACAGTGGGTGAGGGTCGCGGCCCTCCTTGTCGCCCGCCACCAGGTAGTGGGCGAGCGGCGCCCAGGCGGTGCCCACCAGGTCGGGGTTCTTCTCGATGTACCAGGTCTGGTCGAACAGGGCCTTTGGGTGGGCGTTGGAATCGGGGCCGGCGCGGACATAGTCGATCAGACCGCGCGTCTCGCCGCCCTCGCGGCCGACACCCTGGTCGAGACCGAACGTCCACAGGCCCGAGCGCAATAGGAGGGTTGCGCGGCCCGGCCATTTGCCCCGCGCCAGGACCAGGTCGAACCGCTGCTCCAGGCGGCCGCGTTCGCGGTCCCACTGGCGCTTGGCGGCGGCGGACCGGAAGCGGGCCCAGCGGTCTTCGGCCAGGCCGGCGTGGACGGCGTGCAGGCGGCGGCGCTGGGCCAGAAGCTCGGCGGCGACATTCTCGGTCTTCTTGATGGGGGGCTTGGTCACAGAATCAGCGCGCGGCCAGCATGGCGTCGATTTGGGCGTCGATCGCGGCGCGTTCACGCAGCAGCAGGGCTAGTTCGGTTTCCAGCTCCTGGGTGAAGAGGCGCTCGCGCAGGCGCTGCTGGCGCTCCTCGTCCAGCTCGGCGCTGGCGGCCGACAGGGCCGAGGTCACCGGCGAGACGAAGACCCCCATCTTCGCCTTGAGCTCGGCGATCTGCACCGCGGCGGCCTCCAGCGGCGCGAGCGGCGGGGCGGGGCCGACGGCGGCGGCCTCGAACCAGTCGTGGACGGTCTTGGCCAGGGGCCCGACGAGGGGCACGGCGGCGAGGTCACCCGCGCCGGCGTTGTGGCGCAGGTCGCCGGTCAGGAACTGATCGATCTGGCCCTCGGCGTGCGGGCTCATGCGGGGCAGGGGCGCGCCGTGGGCCGTCTCGATCCGGACGACCTCCGCCCGCCAGTCGGCCAGCAGACCGTCATAGGAGACGAAGGCGCGGGGCAGGTCGCGGGAATAGAGTTCGGCCGCCAGCATGTAGACGCACCACAGCAGTACCGACTTCTCCACCGGGAAGCCGTCGCGTCGCGCCAGGGAGCCGGCCACGGCCAGCGGCGAGCGGACCGGAATCACCGCGCGGGCCGGCATGTCCACGGTCTTCAAGACCTCGCGCCACATGGGGCCTAGCACTGAGACCCGGGGGTCTTTCAGCAGGGGGAAGCGGGCCTCGCCGAACTCCTCGCGATAGAGGGTCAGCGCCTGAGCGGTCCAGTCGGCCTCATCGGCCTTTGGCAGCGGGGCGTAGGGCAGGGCGAAGACGTCGTCCCAGGCGCTGCCGGCGGCGCGCAGGCGCGCGTCGTTGAACAGAGCGACCTTCCAGGGCTCGAAATAGCCCCTTGCATTGTGCTCGTCGCCCGGCATGACGTTCTGCGGCAGTTCCGCACCGGCCAGCGCCAGGAGCTGGGTCACGGCGGAGGTGCCGGACCGGTGCATCCCCAACACGAGGTAGGCCGCGGGCTTGGCCGATCGGGTTGTCGTTCTCGCCATCTGGCCCCATCTGGCGCTTTGGACGCGCGCGTGACCCTCGCTCTATGGCCGCGAGCGCGCGCGGGCAAGGGGCGGTTGATCGAGGCGGCGTTCTGCGGCACAGCTCCAGCCTCGTGGAGAGTTCGTCTCATGGCCGTCGGCCTCGATCGTAGCCCCCTGGTCCTGGGTCTGGCCCTGGACGCCGACTTCTATCGCGCGATCTATCCCGACATCAGTGAGACCGACTGCGACCTAGTGGCCCACTATGCCGACGCCGGCTGGGGCGAAGGCCGTGATCCCGCCCCGTGGTTTTCCACCACCGGCTACCTGGAGCGTTATCCCGACGTCGCCGAGGGCGGCGGCAACCCCTTCTACCATTACCTGACCACCGGCCGCCGGGAGGGGCGCGAAGCGACAGCTTCGGCCCAGGCCCTGGACTACCTGGTGGCCGAGAAGCTGCGCCGCGACGGAAAGGCCGATATGCCGATCACCGCCGCCGACCGGGCGCTGGCCGCCACCGAGTTCGACGCCGCCTTCTACCTGTTCAACAATTCCGACGTGGCCGCTTCCGGCCAGGACCCGCTGGACCACTTCCTGCTGCGGGGTTGGAAGGAGGGGCGCGATCCGTCGCGGGACTTCCACCTGCACGACTATCTGGAGCTCAATCCGGACGTGGCCGCAGCCGGCGTTCAGCCCTTCGTCCACTTCCTGGCCCAGGGTCGCAGCGAGGGCCGCATCGCCAAGCGTCGGCTGGGCTTCCGCCACGACGCGTTGGCGCGTCTGCGGCCGCTGCAGGAACGGCTGGCCGACTGCGAGGTCTGGGCTCGCGCCGTGCCGCTCGACGAGGCCTCCGACTTTGTGCTGGCTGATTCGGTGTCGGGCCGCCGCCACCTGCACGTCACCTTCAGCCACGACAACTACGCCGCCGTGGTGGGCGGGGTGCAGGCCAGCGTCCAGCGCGAGGCTGTCCGGTTCGGGGAGTTGGGCCGCGATCACCTGCACGTCTATCCCGCGTCCCCCTGGCCCATCGTCGCCACCGGCCTCGACGGCCCGCCGCTGGGGGTGTTGTGGAACGGGGTCAAGCTGGGCGCCTTCCGCCCCGAGACGCTGATCGAGGGCCTGCGGAGCGCCTTGGCCGACTGGACCGAGGGCAAGCGCAGCTTCGCCATCCACTCCATGCTGGGCCATTCCAGCCGCGAGGTGATCGACATCGTGCGGATCGCCGGGGCCAATGCCGGCCACTACTGGACCCACGACTTCACCAGCCTCTGCGCCGGCGTCCACCTGTTGCGCAATGACATCGTCAACTGCGGCGCCCCGCCCCCAGGCAGTCCGGCCTGCGGCATCTGCGTCTACGGCCCCTACCGCCAGCTGCACATCGACGAGCACACCCGGCTGTTCCGCCATCTGGACCTGACCGTCGTCTCCCCCTCCCAGGTGGTGATGGACACCTGGCGCGGCGCCGACTGGATGGATCCGGTAGACGCAAAGGTCGCGCCCCTGGCCCGCCTTACGCCCGCCCGCGCCAAGGCCGCCCCGCCCCGCGAGGGGCCGTTCCGCTTCGCCTTCCCGGGCACGCCGTCCCTGCACAAGGGCTGGCCGATCTTCGTCGAGTTGGCGCTGCGGTTTGAGAACGACCCGCGCTTCAGCTTCCTGCACCTGGGCAAGACCCACATCCCCGGCCTGCCGGTGATCCACCACCCAGTCTCGGCCACCGCGGCCAAGCCCATGGCCATGCGCGATGCCCTCAAGCGCCTGGAAATCGACGCCGCGATGATCTGGTCGCTCTGCCTGGAGACCTTCTCGCTCACCGCCTATGAGGCCGCCGCGGCCGGTGCGGCCGTCATCACCGGGCCTGATTCGGGCAATATCGCCGCCTTCACGCGGGAGGGGGGCCACGGGCTGGTCCTGCCCGACGAGCGGTCGCTGATCGCAATGTTTGAGAGCGGCGAGATTTTGACCCTGGCGCGCAGCCTTCGGCAGCCGCCTCTCTATAATATGGAGTTCAGCAACCTGACCGCCGACCTGGAGACTGTTTCGTGAAGGTCGTCTGCTATTCCAGCTTCACCTTCTCGTACCTGAACCGCGCCCGGGTGCTGTTCCAGACGCTGAAGGTCCACCAGCCGGACTGGGAGCGAGTGGCATTGATTACGGATTCGCCGCCGCCGGGCTTCCGCTTCGATCCGGCCGCCGAGCCGTTCGACCGGGTGGTCTACGCCCAGGACCTCGGCATCCCAGACTTCCAGGCCTGGCTGTTCAAACACGACGTGGTGGAGGTCTGCACCGCGGTGAAGGGTCCCTTCCTGCACCAGGCGCTGGCCGCCGGCGCCGACGCGGTGGTCTATCTTGACCCCGACACCGCCCTGTTCACCAGCCTGACGCCGCTGGAAGAGATGCTTGGCGTCGACGACATCCTGCTCACGCCGCACCTGCTGGACGCCAACGACACCCTGGAAGCGATCCTCGACAACGACCTCTCGGCCTCCAAGACTGGCATCTTCAACCTGGGCTTCGTGGCGGTGAGAGCCGGCGGGGAGGGGACGCGGTTCGGCCGGTGGTGGAACGATCGGCTGCTCAGCTTCTGCTACGACGACATCCCCAACGGCCTGTTCGTCGACCAGCGCTGGTGCGACCATGTCCCGGCGCTGTTCGACAAGGTCAGGATCGTCCGCGACCCCGGCTACAACGTCGCCAGCTGGAACCTCTCCAAGCGCCAGGTGGCGGTGGGCAAGGACGGGGCGATCACCGTCAACGGCCACCCCTTGCGCTTCTGGCACTTCACCAAGCTCGGCCCCACCGGTGACGCCATGACCAAGCGCTATGCCGGCGACAACCACGCGGTCTATGAGATCTGGCGCTGGTACAAGGAGGAGGTGGCCAAGACCACCGATCCCATCATCCCCGAACGCTACTGGGCCTACGAGGCCTTCAGCGACGGGACGAAGATCGCCAAGCCCCACCGGGTGCTCTACCGCGGCCGGCCCGATCTGCAGGCGGCCTTCCCCGACCCCTTCGACGCGGCGGGCTACCTTGGCTGGCTGACCCATGAAGGCCTTGCCGGGTAGATCACCGTCCGCCCCGCCAGCTTGCGTGGCCCATCCCGCTTGCCTACCGTGCCGCTCCTTTCCCGCCAGGCTCCTCTATGCGCATCCTCGTCACCATCGCCCATTACTTCTCGGCCGAGGCCAATTCCCGCCACTCCTCCACCAACGAGCGGCGGCGCGACGATCGCCAGCGCGCCATCGAGGAGGTGATCTGCGCCTATCGCGGCCAGTTCGGGACCTCCACAACCATGGATGTGGGGACCAAGAGCTTCCAGCCGGGGGTGGGGTCTGACGACGACATCGACATCATCGCGGTGACCACCAGCGAGAAGCACCTGCTGACCCCGGAGTTCTGCCGCCAGTACGGGGTGAAGGTCGCCAAGCTGGAGCTGGAGAACCCGCGCATGCTGGGCTTTTCCGCCCAGCAGATCATCGCCGAACGGGCCAACCGCTACGACCTGTTTGTGTTCAGCGAGGACGACCTGCGGATCAACGATCCCAGCTTCTTTTCCAAGCTCTTCTGGTTCAACCAGACCTATGGCCAGAAGCGGGTGCTGTTTCCCAATCGCATCGAGTGGAACCGCCGGGCGCCGACGCTCAAGACCTATATCGACGGCGACCTGAATGCGAAAATCGCCGACAACATGAACGCCTTCGTCAGTGACGACGACACCCTCTATGGCGCGCCGCTGGGCCGTCAGACTGTGTTCCGCCGGGCGCGCAATCCGCACTCCGGCTACTTCGCACTGACCCGGGACCAGCTGAACTACTGGATGCGCCAGCCCCATTGGATGGACCGTGACGTGGGGTTTATCTCGCCGCTGGAAAGCTCCGCGACGCTGGGGGTCGCCAAGACCTTCTCGATCTACAAGGCCTATGGCCGCTCTTCGAGTTTCCTGGAGATCGAGCACATGGACAACGGGTTCTCGAACCTGAAGATGCCCGTCGTTCCCCCGCTCTAGCGTGACCGCTCCCGTGACATCGAAGGACTGCCCCGATCTCGCCGCCAAGGTCGAGACCCTGGCCCTACGCCACGCCGCCCTGCGCGAGGAGGTGCAGCGGGCCCAGACCGCCGAGGCCCTGACGCGCGGGCGTTTGAGCCAGGCGCTGGCCGAGGCCCTGATCGCCGTGGCGCGGGCTGAGGCCGAGGGGCGCGCCGCCGCCGCCAATGCCTATCGCGCGGCGGCTGAAGCCAAGATGCGCGCCCGCCGCCGCAACCGCGTCAAACGCCGCCTCGACGCGGCCCTGGTGCGTCTGGGCTCGCTGGGCGGCGCCCTGGTCATCGCCCGCTCGGGTCTCTGGGCCCGGGTCGGGGGCGGCCTTTCGGCCATGGCGGCCTACGCGCGGCGCGAGGCCGATCCCGCCGCCCAGCCCGCCGCCCTGCTGGACCAGGCTTGGTATCTGGCGACCTATCCGGATGTCGCCAGCGGCCGTCTGGCCCCCCTGGTCCACTACATCGCCCGCGGCTGGGCGGAGGGCCGCTCGCCCCACCCGCTTTTCGATCGCGCCTTCTACGCCGCCCGCAACGCAGAAGACCTCGCGGCCACGGGGCTCTCACCCCTGGAACACTTCGTGCACCGCGGCGCGGCGATGGGGCGCGATCCGCATCCGCTGTTCAGCATCGACCACTATGTCGCCCAGGCCCCGGAACTGGCCCAAAGCGGCGAAAATCCCCTGGCCCACTATCTGCGCGAAGGCTGGCGGCGCGATCTCAGCCCCCATCCCCTGTTCCAGGCGGCGCGCTATCGGGCCCGGTTAGCGGGCGCGGAGGCGCAGGTCCCGGCCCTGGTCCACTATGTGACGGTTGGGTCGGCGCTCGGGCTGAAGCCCCACCGGCTGTTCGATCCGGCCTGGTATCACGACCAATATCCCGACGTCGCGGCTGGCGGCCTCGAGCCGCTGAGCCACTACGTCCTGGCGGGCGGCCGCGAGGGCCGCAATCCGGGGCCGTGGTTCGACGCCGCCCGTTACATGGCGCTTCGCGGCGACCAGCTGCGCGCCGACGTCGATCCCCTGACCGACTACCTGCAGGGCGGCGCCTGGACCGTGGCCGCGCCCCTTGTCGGGGAGGCCGCCGATCTCCGGCTGACGCCCTTGGAGCATTGGGCTTCGCTCTCCGACGACGCCTAGATCCCAAGCGCCCGCAGCTGACGCCAGATGTCGCGGTAATAGTCGGCGACATAGTGGAAGGGGCTGAGGCCCCAGCGGTGGCCGACGTCGCCCATCACCAGCTCCGGGGCCGCGCTGACCCGGGCGGCGCCCGTCATCTGCGCGAATCGCTGCTGATAGCCGGCCAGCAGGGCGTTGTGGTCGTCCAGACGCCCGACATTGCCGTCGAAGATCATCACGTCGGGGTCGAAGTCGCGCAGCTGGCCCGCACGGTCCAGGTATCGTTGCGCCCACTGAGACGCATGCAGAATGATCTGGGTGTCCCTCAGCGGCGTCAGCTGCAGGAAGGTCGCCATTTCCAGGGCGGCTTCGCGCCAGAGCTGGTCGCACTGGGTGGATGCGCGCGGCACGATCCGTGCGGAGGAAAAGGCCGGTTGAGCGAGGTAGCCGCTGGCCTCAAGCTCCCAGCTATGGGTGACCAGGGTGTCGCCCGCCGCCAGGAGATCAAAGCGTTCGTCGATGAAGTCGAAGATCAGATGGGTAGGACGGTGATCGATCAGGGCGGCCAGGGACGACTTCTTCAGATCGGCGCGCACGGCGTTGTTCTGATGCCGCGCCAGGCCGGGCGGCGGGTCGCTGGCGACCACGGCGTCCGTCAGGGGGCGGGCGAACAGGCTGGGCAGGCTGGTGCGCGAAACGTACAGCAGGTCGGCGGGCGCTTCGCCCAGGATCGGCCACAAATCCCGCGTTATGCAGCTGCCGATTATCGCCACCCTAGCCACGCGGGCACGTCTCCTATCAAACCGCTGTCCGCCATTCCTTACCACAGCTCGCCGCCACGCCATCCCGGGCCGAGCGAGCATCCCGCTGCGCGCGCTCGCCGCGGGGGTGTGGCATTGACATCACGAAGGGCGCCGATCATCTGTCGCGCGCTCTTGCCGCCTTCTGTCGTAACAGTTGGCGTATACGACTTCATTCGGCGCGGTTCACCCGCAAGTAACGAGACGGCCTGGCGCCCATGAAGATTTTCAAGCTGCTGTCGGCGGATCAGCCGGACAATCCGCTGACGCGGGCGATCCGTGAGGGCTATCCCTCCCTGGCTGTGGCCGCGGCGTTCAGCCTGGTCTCGAACCTGCTCTACATGGCGCTGCCGCTCTACACCTTCCAGATCTATGGGCGGGTGATGAGCAGCGGCAGCATTCCCACCCTGCTGGTGATCACCTTCGGCGTGCTGGCCACCTTCGCGGTCTCCGGTGTCATCGACCACTACAGGACCAAGGTGCTGGTAAACTATGGCGTGGTCATGGACCAGCGGGTCTCGGGCCACGTGTTCTCGGCCCTGTTCGACGGCGTGGTGCGCGGCAATCCGGCCCTGCGCTCCCAGGCTCTGCGCGACCTCGACACGTTCCGCCAGATGCTGACAGGCCCCACTTTCGGCGTGGTCTTCGACCTGCCCTGGATGCCGGTTTTCCTGGTCGTCCTGTGGTTCATTGACCCCCTGGTAGGCATAGTGACCCTGCTGGGCGCCGTGGTTCTGGTGGCCATCACCCTGATCCAGGACCGGGCCACCCGGCCTATGCTGGGCGAAGCCAACGATGCGGCCCTGCGCAGTTACGCCTTCACCGACGCGGCCCTGCGCAACGGCGAGGTTGTGCGGGCCATGGGCATGGTGGAAACGCTCGGCGGCCGTTGGGTCGGCTTCCGGCAGACGACCATGAACCGCAGCGCCGACGCCAGCAACACGGCTAGCGCCCTATCGAATCTCAGCAAGTGGTGGCGACAGGTCATCCAGGTGCTGATCATCGCTATCGGCGCCTATCTCGTGGTGAAGGGCAAGATTCACTCGGGCCTGCTGTTCGCCAACATGATCCTGGCGGCCCGCGCCCTCCAGCCCATCGACCGGCTGGTAGGTTCCTGGGACGGCATGCTGCAGGGCACCCGAGCCTTCGACCGGCTGATGCAGATCTTCGGTGACTACAAGCCGGCCAAGCCGGTCACCGGTCTGCCCCGCGCCACGGGCCGGCTGTCGGTGGAGGGTGTCAACTTCGCCCCGGCCGGCGCGGAGAAGTTCGTCCTGCAGGGCATCAACTTCAAGATCGAGCCGGGCGAGATGCTAGGCATCATCGGTCCGTCGGGGGCCGGCAAGTCGACGCTCTCGCGGCTGATGATGGGCATCTGGAAACCCAACAACGGAAATATCCGCCTCGACGGCGCCGACGTTTTCACCTGGGACCGCCAGGACTTCGGCCGCAACGTCGGCTACCTGCCGCAGGACACCGAGCTGTTCGCCGGCACCATCCGCGACAACATCGCCCGCTTCCAGCCCGATGTCACCGACGCCGAGGTGGTGGCGGCGGCCCAGATCGCCGGCGTCCACGAGCTCATCCTCCGCCTGCCCAGAGGCTACGACACCGACCTTGGCGAGAGCGTCCACGTGCTGTCGGCCGGTCAGCGCCAGCGTATCGGCCTGGCCCGCGCTGTTCTGAAGCAGCCGCCGTTCATCGTGCTCGACGAACCCAACGCCAGCCTGGACGCCGAGGGCGAGGACGCCCTGATGAAGGCGCTCGACACCCTCAAGGCCGCCGGCGTCACCATCGCGGTGGTGTCCCACAAGCCCAACCTGTTCCGGGCGGCCGACAAGATCCTGGTGCTGCGTGACGGACGCATGGAGCTGTTTGGTCCGCGCGATCAGGTTCTGGCCCGCTTTACTCAGCCGGCCGCCGTGCAAGCCATAGGGGCGGCCCGATGACCCGCGACGTAACCCCGATCAAGGCCTATGTGACCCCGACCTTCAGCGGTCAGGAGCAGGCTCTCGATCCCGAGCTGAAACGCAAGCTGCGCCGGCCGATGATCGTCGGCGGCGCAATCGTCGGCGTCTTCGTCGTCGCCATGATTCTTTGGGCGGCGGTCTCGCCTGTTCGCAGCGCGATCATGGCGCCGGGCCTGGTGCGGGTGGAAGCTAATCGCAAGGTCATCCGACACCGCGAGGGCGGCTCCGTGCGGGCCATCCCGGTGCGCGAAGGCCAGCATGTGGCGGCCGGTCAGCCGCTGCTCATTCTCGACGACGTGCAGCCCAAGGCGGCCGTCGATGTGTTCCAGAATCAGTCCGACGCCCTGATGGCCCAGAGCGCGCGCTTCGAGGCTGAGGCCCGCGGCGCCCGCGTGCTGAGCATCCCGGCGAGCCTGACCACGCGAATCTCCGATCCTCGGGTCGCGGGCCTGATCCAGGATCAGCAATTGCTGTTCTCGACGCGCCTACAGTTCTTCGACAGCCAAGCCGACGTGCTGAACCAGCGCCAGAGCCAGATCGAATCACAGATCTCCGGCGTACAGGCTCAGCTCGACGCGCTTGAGGAGAGCGTCCGCCTGACCAAGGAAGAACTGTCGGGCTACCAGACCCTCTATGAGAAGGGCTACGCCCCCAAGACCCTGATCCTTCGCTACGACAGGAGCTTGGCCGACCTGGCCGGACGCCGGGGCGCTTTAAACTCCGAGATCACTCGCCTGCGCCAGCAGAAGGGCGAGACCCGTCTGCAACTCAATTCGCTCCGGGATCAGAGGGTCAGTCAGGCCGCCGATGGCCTTCGCCAGATGCAGGCGGGCCTGTCGGATGTCTCGCCGCGGCTCACCGCCGCGCGCCAGACCCTGAACAATGCGATCCTGCGGTCTCCGGTCGATGGTTATGTGCTGGATCTGTCACAGTCGACCATCGGCGGTGTCGTCGGGCCCGGCGAAGTGCTGATGAATATCGTCCCGGCCAATGCGCCCCTGATCATCTCGGCCAAGATCAAGCCGGCCGACATCGACGACGTGAAAGTCGGCATGAAAGCCGAGGTCCGCCTGACCGCCTTCAACTACCGCAAGGTCTCGCCCGTGCAGGGCGAGGTGATCGCCGTCTCAGCCGATTCGCTGAGCGATCAAAAGACCGGGGAAGGCTACTTCCGCGCAGATATCCGCATCGCTCCCAAAGACCTTGCGAGCCTTCCCAAGGGGGCCAAGCTCAGTCCCGGCATGCCGGCGGCGGTCTCCATCGTGACCGGGACGCGGACCATTCTCTCCTACGTCGTCAGCCCGCTGACCGACACGATCAGAGACTCTCTGAAAGAAGATTGATCAGGGGGCGAACCGCCCTCCCAAGCGCTGCAGAAGGGGCTGGTTTCCCGCCGTTTTTACTGTTGCGCATTTTCAACGGTTCCGATACGTCTTCCTCGGGCTCGTTTAACCTTCGCCACGACCATGTTATGGCGAACGGTAAGGACTTCCTGGGACCGCGCCATTCGGCAATGGTGGCCAGGCGTTTTCAGGCGGTCCGTGTGACACATGACTGGAGAGACTCATGGCTAACTATTTCTTCGATACGATCACGGCGGCGCAGCAGGCGGCATTCACCGACGCTGACACCCTCGTGTTCGCCAACGGCGCAACGGCGACTGCCGTTTCCGTCGCCTACGTTCCGGCGGTGGGCGCGAGCCCGGCCCGGATCGACGTGACCTACGCCGGCCGCACGATCTCGCTGAATCCGGACGGCACCCACGTCAACGGTGACAACTTCCTCAGCATCTTCGGCGACAACTCCAAGCTGCTCATCGGCGGCGGCAGCGCCTCGGCCACCTCGGTGGCCGGCGGTACGGCCGGCGACGCGATGTTCGGCGCCGGTGGCGCTGACACGCTCGACGCTGCCGGGGGCGCCAACTACGTCCAGGGCAACCAGGGTTCCGACCTGATCTCGGCCGGCACGGGCGCCGACACCCTGCTGGGCGGCCAAGGCGACGACAGCATTGTCGCCAGCGACGGCGCCAACTACGCGCACGGCAACCTGGGCAACGACAGCATCACGTCGGGCACGGGCGCTGACACCCTCCTCGGCGGCCAAGGCGACGACACCTTCGCCGCGGGCTCGGGCGCCAACCTTCTGTTCGGTGACCTCGGCAACGACTCCATCGGGGCCGGCACCGGCGCTGACACGGTTGTCGGCGGCGACGGCAACGACACCATCGACGCCGGCGCGGGCGCCAACTCGATCGACGGCGGCGTGGGCAACGACAGCCTGACCGGCGGCACGGGCAACGACACCATCTCCGGCTTCGATGGCAACGACACCATCTCCACCGGCGACGGCACCACCAACACCGTGAACGGCAACCTCGGCGATGACTCCATCCTCGGCGGCGTCAACGGCGACACCCTGCTGGGCGGTCAAGGCGGCGACACCATCTCCACCGGCGCGGGCACCAACTACGCCCACGGCAACCTCGGCGATGACTCGATCCTCGGCGGCGCCGACAGCGACACCATCCTCGGTGGCCAAGGCGTCGACACCATCGACGGCGCCGGCGGCAACGACCTGATCTTCGGCGACCTCGGCAACGACTCCATCGTTTCCGGCGCTGGCGACGACAACGCTCAAGGCGGCGCTGGCGACGACACGATCAGCAACGTGGGTGGCGGTAACGACCTCACCGATCTGGGCGCCGGCAACGACTCCTTCCTCGGCGGCGCCAACAACGACACGGTCACGTCCGGCGACGGCGATGACGCGGTCAACGCTGGCAACGGCACCAACTCGGTCACCGGTGGTCTGGGTAACGACAACCTGGTCGGCGGGACGGAAAGCGACACCATCGACGGTGGTGACGGCAACGACCTGATCGGCCTGGGCGCCGGCACCAACGTCGGCGTGGGCGGTCTCGGCAACGACTCCGTGCTCGGCGGCGCTGACTACGACACCCTCTCCGGCAACGACGGTAACGACACCCTCTCCACGGGCGCCGGCACCAACTACGCCGACGGCGGTCTCGGTGACGACACCCTCCTGGGCGGCGCCAACACCGACACCCTGCTGGGTTCGGACGGTAACGACACCCTCGACGGTGGCGCGGGTTCCAACATCCTTGATGGTGGTATCGGCAATGACTCGATCGTCGGTGGCGCGAACGGTGACACCATCGCCGGTGGCGACGGTAACGACCTTATCGTCGGTGGTGACGGTGCGGGTAACATCGCGGGTGGTCTCGGCAACGACTCCATCACGACGTCCGGCACGGGCGCCAACACGCTCTCGGGTGACGATGGCAACGACACCATCGCCAGCGCCAGCAGCGGTGGCGGCATCCTGAATGGCGGCCTCGGCGCCGACTCCCTCACGGGCGGCACCGGCAACGAAACCGTCACCGGTGGCGCGGGCGCTGACACCCTCGTCGGCGGCGGCGGTACGGATCGCTTCGTCTTCGCGGCGGGTGACTCGACTTCGGCGACGCCGGATCTGATCACCGACTTCAACACCTCGGGCGCTGACAGCTTCGCTCTCGGTGTTACGGGTACGGCCGGGAACTTCCTGGTCGGGTCCTCGGCGGCCAGCTACGCGCAAGCCCTGGCCGATGCGACCTCGCTGATCGGCGGCGGTTCGCGCGACATCGTGGTGATCCAAGTGACCTCCGGCGCTGACACGGGCACCTACGTGTTCGCTGACAGCTCGGCGAACAACACTGTGACCAACGCGATCAAGCTCACGGGCCTGGTCACGCTGGCCAACACGGACTTCGTCGCCTAAGACGAAGCCGACCAAAAACTGAGTTGGGGGCCGTCCTTCGGGGCGGCCCCTTTCTTTTTGCGCTGTTTGTATCGCGCCCGGTTATCCGCTACGGCCTAGGTCGATGAGTAACGCGGCGATCTTCTTCCACCCCGACGGCTACGACACCACCGGGGTACGGCTGATGGGCCGCCACTCCGCCGGCGAGAGTTTTCTGCGCGGCTTTCTGCGCCACGCCGACGTCGAACGGCTCCACCTGTTCAACGCCAGCACCCGAAGCCCGGCCAGCCTGCAGCCTCTGCTGGACCGCATCCAGCCGAGCGACCGCCCCGTCACCTGGCTCGACCGCACCTCCCGCCATCGCGTCGCCGATCCGGGTTGCCTCTACCTTCCGCAACCGACCCTCGCGCCGGAAGCCTGGCTACGCCGGCCCTTCGGCCGAGCCCGCTATAGCCTGTGCGGTATCACCCACACCACCGCGACACACCGCGCCACCGACGTGCTGGCCGACATGATGACCGCCCCGGTGGAAGCCTGGGATGCCCTGATCTGCACCTCCGACGCGGTGCGGTCAGGTGTGCAGGTGCTGCTGGAAAAGACCCGCGAAGATCTACACGCCCGGCTCGGGGCGACTCGCTTCCCGACCCCCGAGATCACCACCATCCCTCTGGGGGTCAACGCGTCGGACTTCGCGCCGTCGCCGGAACAGAGGTCGGCCTGGCGCGCGCGGTTGGACATTCCGCAGGACGCCCTCGTCGCCCTCTATCTCGGCCGCTTCCATGCGGCGGGGAAGATGAACCCCGCCACCATGGCGCTCGCCCTGGAGGCCGCGGCCCAGTCGACCGGCAAGCCCATCTACTGGATCGTCGCCGGCTGGTCGGCCACCGATGAAACGACAGCCATCTTCCACCGTCAGACCCAGGCCTTTTGCCCCAGCATCCACTATCGCCCGGTGGACGGGCGCGCGCCGGACACGCGGTTCTCCATCTGGTCGGCGGCGGACTTCTTCATTTCGTTTTCCGAGAATGTGCAGGAGACCTTTGGCCTGACCCCGGTGGAGGCCATGGCGGCCGGCCTGCCTTCCGTCGTCACCGACTGGGATGGCTATCGCGATACGGTCCGGCACGGTCTGGATGGCTTCCGGATTCCCACCACCGCGCCGCGCCCTGGGCTGGGCCGCGACCTGGCCTATCATTTCGCCAACGACTGGATCACCTACGAGGCTTATCTGGTGGCGGGCGCCCAGATGACCGGCGTGGATCATGCCGCGGCGGTCGCGGCCATCAGCGCCCTGGTGGCAAATCCCGACCTTCGCCGATCGATGGGCGAGTCCGCCGCGCGGCAGGCGCGCGACCACTTCGACTGGTCGGCGATCATCCCGCGCTATCAGGCGCTCTGGGCGGAACTCGCGGCGCGCCGCTTGGCCGCGCAGCCGGAAGCGCCGGAGATGGCCAGGATTGTCGACAATCCGCGCCGCCTCGACCCCTTCGAGATGTTCGCCACCTATCCCACCAGCCTGCTGACCTCGGAGACCAGGTTGCGGGCGGTGTCTGGCATGAGCTGGGACCTGGCCAAGTCGCGGTTGACCCTGGAACTGGGCGCGATCGGCGGCTGGGCGCTGCCGAGCCTGGCCGAGGCGCAGGCTATCCTCACCTACCTTCAGGCTCATGCGGACTCTGCGGTGGCCGACATCGTCGCCACCTTCGCCGTCCCGCGCCGAGGGTTCGTCGAACGGGGCCTGCTTTGGCTGGTGAAGTTCGGCGTGATCGAGCTGGTGTCGCCGCCCTCGGTGGCCAATTCCACCGACTCCTGACGCGCGCAAGGCCCATCGAGGCCTGAGCCGGTCTTCGATCATCAATGTCTGAAAAGGCGAGAGGCCGGGCGGCTCACCCTGGGGCTGACCGCCCGGCCAAAGCGACACAGCCTTGGAGAGCTCGGCTGACAAAAAACTGTAATCCAATTCAACGGCAGACGAAAGAAAATCCCGCTGCAGGCGAAATCAACAGTTTGAGAGGACGAACACCCATTGTCGCCGTCCGCGCCATGCCAGTCTCAAAAACGGGCGGCTAGACGCCGAGTTCATACTCCCGATGCAGCACCGTGGCGCCGGCGCGCAGGACAGTATAGCGCGCGGTATAGACGCCCTTTGACCAGCCCGCGGCGGGACGTTTCTTGCCCGCATAGACCAGGTACTGGGCCTTGTCGCGGTCCAGCGGCGGCAGGCGGGACTGGGCCAGGACCTCGCCGTCCGGCCCTTTGACGACGATCTCCTGCACGTCCCCGCCCTTCAGGCCGATCGCGCGCACATAGGCGATCATCATGGGGCTGTCGGCCGACGGGGCCGCAATGCCGCCAGCCTCCACAGCATCGGCCGCCACCGGCCCGGCGGCGAAGCCGCCGTTCAGGACCGCCCCGGTCTGGTAGCGCAAGACCTCGCCTGTGGCGCGATCCCACAGGCTGGAGGCGGGACCCGTGGTGGCGTTGCAAGCCGCGCCCGGCGTGGGCGCGAAGGGGTCGATGGTGACGCCGTTGTGGCGCACGGTGAGGTGCAGATGCGGGTACTCCGTGTTCCCCGACAGGCCGACCTTGGCCAGGGGCTGGCCGGTAGTGACCTGGTCGCCGGCCCTCACGACGAGGCTGCCGCGGGCCAGGTGGCAGTACTGAGTCTCCCAGCCGCTCCCATGGTCCACCACCACCCCGTTGCCGCACTCCTTGTTGGCGACGTCGACGCCGGCCGTCCTCACGGAGATGTCCTCCACCCCGTCCCGCAGCCGGCTCACCGTGCCCGGGGCGGCGGCCAGGACCGCGACGCCGGCGCGCTGGGCGGCCATGTCGGGGATGCGGAAATCGATGCCGCCATGGGCCTGATAGGTGCGCTCACCGCAGCGGTAGTCCTGCACGGCGGGGCCGGGATCGCGGTCGACATAGTTCTGAATCTCGCAGGTGGCGCCGATCGCGCAGGCGATGGGCAGGGCCAGGTGCGGCGCGTCGGCGGGCGGCGGGATCGTGGGCGCGATGACAGGCGCAGGCTTGGGGTTCGGCGCCGTCGCCGCCGGCGTTCCGCGGCCGCAGCCGGCCAGCAGAGCGACGGCGGAGAGGGTGGCGCAGCGGGCGAAGGTCATCGGCGAAACTCCCAGGTCCCATGATCCTCGGTGTGGCATGGGACTGAACTATGACGTCTCAGAAGCCGATCCCGGTCAGGTCCCTGAGGCGCGCACCGTCCCGAGCGTAGAGCGCGCGGAGATAGCTGACGTCGGCGGGCTCCAGGCCTTCCATGTCCTGGCCGACGTGGACGGCGCGGGGCTCGGTGCGCGGCGGCGGTGGAACGCCCAGGAAGGCGCAGATGGACGCGAGAGCGGTGTTGGGATCAATCCGCAGGTCGTCTGCCTTGAGGAACAGGACCTGCTCGCGCGGGAAGTGCTCGAACAGCCGCGCGACCTGCTCGCCGTAGAAGCCGCGTTCGACGTAGGAGAACTCCCGGTGATGTCCCCAGGGCTCACTCTCGAACAGCCGCTGTCGGCCCTGACGGATGCACCAGCCGAAAGGCTCGCGCTCGGGTCCGCGAGAGGTCTCCATCCGCCAGTGCGACCAGGCGCGTTCCACCGGATCGCGCAGCATGACGATCAGCCGCATGACCGGATTATAGGCGGCGATGCGCTCCAGGGCGTTCGGCCAATAGAGGTAGATCGGCGTCGCTTCGCCGACCACCGCGCCCTCCGCGGACGAAAACTGCGCCTCGTAGGCGCGGTAGTCGGGCCGGACCCAGTCGACGCTCTCATCGTCGAAGAAGTGGACCTCCTTGACGGTCGACAGCGCAAGGCCGGGCACATCGCCCAGGTGGTCGAACAGGGCCGTGGTGCCGGCCTTCTGAACGCCCGGGATGATGAAGTCGACGCGCGGCATGGTTCCTCTTCAGCTCACCCGGGACGCGAGGAGGCGGAGCTGCGACCTACGCTTGGCGTGGATACGACTTCATGCGCGCGACGACACGCGATATTAGGGGGAGGACCGCGCCGCGCTGGGCCATGAAAGCCCAGGCGGCGCCATTCTAGAACGGGTTTCAGAGCCTTGACCGTGATCTTCGACCGCGCCGCGTCCGCCGGCCATGCCTCCGCGAGCGCCCGATGAAAGTTGTCATCCTGGCCGGCGGGCTCGGCACCCGCATCTCCGAGGAGAGCCACCTCAAGCCCAAGCCGATGATCGAGGTCGGCGGGCGGCCGATCCTCTGGCACATCATGAAGCTGTTCTCCCACTACGGGTTCAACGAGTTCATCATCTGCCTTGGCTACAAGGGCTACGTGATCAAGGAGTACTTCTCCAACTACGTGCTCCACAACGCCGACTTCACCGTCGACCTGGCCAGCGGGTCGATGGAATACCACGCCACCAACCATGAGCCGTGGAAGGTCACCCTGGTGGAGACCGGGCCCGACACCATGACCGGCGGCCGGTTGAAGCGGGTGGCCAAGTACCTGACGCCGGGTGAGCCGTTCTTCTTCACCTATGGCGACGGCGTGGCCGACGTGGACCTCGCGGCCCTGGCCGCCTTCCACACGTCGCACGGCAAGCAGTCGACGGTGACGGCGGTGTCGCCGCCGGGCCGCTACGGCGCCCTGGACATCGTCAATGGCGCGGTGGAGCGCTTCATCGAGAAGCCGCCCGGCGACAATGGCCTGATCAATGGCGGCTTCTTCGTCCTGCAGCCCGAGGTGGTCGGCCGGATAGCGGGTGACGAGATCCCGTTTGAGTCCGCGCCGCTGGAGGGCCTGGCCGCCGACGGCGAGCTGATGGCCTGGCGCCACGAGGGCTTCTGGGCGGCCATGGACACCCTGCGCGACAAGAACCAGCTTGAGGCCCTGTGGGCGTCGGGCAATGCGCCGTGGCACGTCTGGAAATGAGCCGGCCCGATCCCGCCTTCTGGTCGGGCAAGCGCGTCCTGCTGACCGGCCACACCGGTTTCAAAGGCTCGTGGGCGGCGATCTGGCTGTGCGCGATGGGCACCAAGGTCACCGGCCTGTCGCTCGATCCCGACCAGACCCCGGCCCTGTTCGAGCAGGCGGGCGTCGGGGGCCTGATCGATTCGCGCATCGCAGACCTGCGCGATCCGGGGGCGGTGGAGGCGGCGCTCAAGGGCGCCGAGTTCGACCTGGTGCTGCACATGGCGGCTCAGCCGATCGTGCGGGCCTCCATCGAGGACCCGATCGCCACCTTCTCCTCCAACATCCTGGGCACGGCCCACCTGCTGCAGACCCTGCGCAAGCAGCCCGCGCTGAAGGCGGTCCTGGTGATCACGTCGGACAAGGTCTACGCCAATGCCGAGACGGGCCGGGCCTTCACCGAGACTGATGCTCTGGGCGGCAAGGACCCCTATTCGGCGTCAAAGGCGGCGGCCGAGATCGTCACCCAGAGCTTCGCCCGTAGCTTCTTCGACAAGGCCCAAGTGCCGGTGGCCACCGCGCGCGGCGGCAACGTCATCGGCGGCGGCGACTATTCCCGCGACCGCATCGTCGCCGACATCGTCCGCGCCGGTCAGGCGCAAGGGGTGACGGTCCTCCGGCACCCGGAAGCCACACGCCCCTGGCAGCACGTGCTGGACTGCGTGGCGGGCTACCTTGTCTATCTTGAGCGACTGGCCACCAATCCGGCGACGCCACGGGCGATGAACTTCGGGCCGCGTCCGGGTGGGCCCGAAGTCACCGTGGGCGAGCTGGCCACCTCGGCGGTCAAGGCGCTGGGCGCCAAGCCCTGGCGCCACGAACCCGACCCCAATTCCCTGGAAGCCCAGTCGCTTGGCATCGACGCCAGCCAGGCCAAGCGGCTTCTCGACTTCGAGAGCCAGCTGGACGCGCCCGTCGCCGTCGAGTGGACCATGGACTGGTATCGCCTGCAGGCCGACGGCGGCGATGCCCTCACCCTGTGCCGGGACCAGATCTCGCGTTACGAAGGCCTTTGATGACTGTCCCCACCTGCCGCTTCTGCCGCGCGCCTCTCACCCAGGACTTCGTGGACCTGGGCTTGCAGCCGCTCGCCAACAGCTACCTGACCCAGGCCCAGCTCGACGCGGGGGCGGAGAAATCCTACCCCCTGCACACCCGGGTCTGTGGGAACTGCTTCCTGGTTCAGGCCGATGATCCCGTCGCGGCTGACGCTATATTTGACGACGGATACGCCTATTTCTCAGCCTATTCAGAAAGTTGGGTGGCTCACGCCAAGCGCTATGCAGAGGCCATGGCCAAGCGGTTCAGCCTGGGTCCGCAGTCCCTGGTGATCGAGGTGGCCTCCAACGACGGCTACCTGCTGCAGCATTTCAAGGCGATGGGGGTCCCGGTCTTAGGGATCGAGCCCACCGCCAACACCGCCGAGGTCGCGGTGAAGGAACGAGGCATCCCCACCGAGGTCTCGTTCTTCAACGACGCCACCGGCCGTGACCTGAAGGCCCGCGGGATCGCCGCCGACCTGATGGCGGGCAACAACGTCCTGGCCCACGTGCCGGACATCGGCGACTTCGTGGCGGGTTTCCAGCACGTGCTGACGCCGGACGGCGTGCTGACCTTCGAGTTCCCGCACCTGCTGAACCTGATCGAGCTGGTGCAGTTCGACACCATCTATCACGAGCACTACTCCTACCTGTCGCTGCTGGCGGTGGAGCGGGTGCTGCGGGCCAATGGCCTGCGACCCTTCGATGTCGAGCTGCTGCCGACCCACGGCGGGTCCCTGCGACTGTTCTGCGCGCACGAGGCGTCGAGCCACCAGGAGACCCAGGCGCTGAAGGACCTGCGGGCCCGCGAACAGGCCGCCGACCTCGACAAGCTGTCGGGCTATGACGGTTTCACCGCCAGGGTGGAGGCGGTGCGCGCCGACTTCCTGGCCTTCCTCGCTAAGGCAAAAGCCGAGGGCAAGACGGTGGCGGCCTATGGCGCTGCGGCCAAGGGCAACACCTTCCTGAACTATGCGGGCGTGGGGACGGGCGACATCGTCGCGGTGTTCGACGCCAATCCGCACAAGCAGGACCACTACATGCCGGGTAGCCACATCCCGATCCATGCCCCGGCCAAGGTCGACGAGATCAAGCCGGACTACCTGCTGATCCTGCCCTGGAACCTGAAGGACGAGATCATGGGCCAGCTGGCCCACATAAAGGATTGGGGCGGCCGCTTCGTCACCGCCTCGCCGGAGACGAAGGTTATCAGCTGATGCGGTTCGTGGGCACGGCCATCGACGGCGTAACGGTCGTCGAGCTCGATCCGTCTACTGACGAGCGCGGGTCTTTCGCCCGGCTGCACTGCCCCGACGAGTTCGCCGCGGCCGGCCATCCCTTCGTTCCGGCCCAGACCAGCCTGTCGCGCAACACTGCGGCTCGCACTCTGCGCGGCATGCACTACGAGGCGTCGCCACGGGCCGAGGTTAAGCTCGTGCGGGTGACGCGCGGCGCGATCTTCGATGTGGCTGTCGACCTGCGGCCCAGCAGCCCGACCTATCTGCAATGGACGGGGGCGGAGCTCTCGGCCGAGAACGGCCGGGCCCTGCTGATCGGGGCCGGCATGGCCCACGGCTTCATCACGCTCGAGCCTGACACCGACGTCCTCTACCAGATCGACCAGATGTTCGAGGCCGGTCATGGCCGGGGCGTACGCTGGAACGACCCGGCCTTCGGCATCGTCTGGCCCGCGCAGCCCACCGTGATCTCCGAGCGGGACGCGACCTATCCGGACCACGGAGCCTGAGATGGCCAGGGTCCTGCTGACCGGCGCGACCTCCTTCACCGGTGTCTGGATCGCCCGGGCTCTGGCCGACGCCGGGCACGAGGTGATCGCGCCGCTGAAGCGCGTCGAGTCCGACTATGAGGGCCTGCGCCGCGACCGCATGGACCGGCTGAAGTCCGTGGCGCGGGTGGCCTTCGACGCTCCCTTCGGATCCCCGGCCTTCCTGGACCTGCTGAAGACCGCCCGCCCGGACGTCTTCGCCCACCACGCCGCCGATATCCCCGGCTATCGCAACGCCGACTACGACGTAGCCGCCGGCGTGACCCGCAATCTGACCGGGGCCGGGGTAGTGTTCGAAGCCGCCGCGACCGCTGGCGTGCACGGCGTGATCGCCACCGGCACGGGGTTCGAAGACGCGGCGGAGGGTGGCCTGGCGGTCTCGCCCTATGGCCTGTCGAAGAAGCTCACCAATGACGGCTTCCGGCACCTGGCGCTGTGGCGGGGTCTGGCCTTCGGGCGGTTCATGATCAACGGTCCGTTCGGACCTCTGGAGGAGGGGCGGCTGGTCTGGTCGCTGTTCCAGGCCTGGTTCGCGGGCAAGGCCGGCGTGGTGCGGACCCCAGCCTATGTGCGCGACAACATCCCCGTGCTGCTGCTGGGCCGCGCCTATGCCGGGCTGGTGGCCGAGATGCTGGCTGATCCCAAGCTGGACAGGGTCTGTCGTCCGGCGGGCTATGTCAGCACGCAGGGCGAGTTCGCCCAGAGGGTGGCGCGGGAGGCCTCGGCCCGCCTGGGGCGCGACTGCCCGCTGGACTGTCTGGAACAGACGGCCTTCCCAGAGCCGCGGGTGGTGGCCAATGACGAGCCGACCCTCGACACCCCATGGAACGAGGCCGGCTTCTGGGACGCCTATGTCGACTACTACCGCGAGGTGGAGCGGCGCGGCCTACTGGGCGGGGCCGCCTAAGCCTTCTCTTTGACGGCCTTTTCCACCAGGCCGAAGAAGTCGTGGGCGAACTGGGTGGTCTGACCGATGGGGCTGGCGCGCATGCGTTCCCGCAGGCCGGCCCGCAGCTCGACGATGCGGTCAGGATCGGTCCCTAGCTTCACCGCCGCGGCGATGTAGCCCTCGGTGTCGCGGGCGCAAAGTTCCGGCAGGCCGCCGTTCATGAGGCTGGAATAGCTGAGCCGCTCGAACAGGGTCTCGCCCACCAGGGTGATGACAGGCACACCCATCCACAGGCTCTCGCAGGTGGTGGTGCCGCCGGTCTGGGGGAAGCTGTCCAGGGAGATATCCATCTCGTTGTAGAAAGGCAGGTGGGCGCCGCGCACGGCCTCGAAGCGCAGACGATCGGCGCTGACGCCTTCCTCGGCGAAGATCGCTGCGAGATTGTTGCGGAAACTCTCCGAGCCGCCCTCGGGCCGTACGAACATGAACTGCGAATTGGGGACCTGGGCGACCACCTTGGCCCAGGTGCGGACCATGTCGCGGCTGTACTTGTACGGATTGTTGGCGGTCCCGAAGGTGACGTAGCCGTTGCGGGCCACCGGCGCCGGGTTCTGCACGGCGACCCGCTCGTTGAAGGCGCCGGCCGACAGGGCGAACCAGCCGTGCGGCAGGACCAGCGGCTTCTCGATCAGCAGGCCCTCACGCTCGGGCAGCATGAAGGGATCGACGATCAGGTAGTCGATGGCCTTCAGGCCCGCGGAATGGGGATAGCCCAGCCAACTCGCCTGGATCGGGGCGGGCTTGTAGGCCATGACCGTGATCTTGTTCATGTGGGTCGAGCCGCCCAGCTCGATCAGCATGTCCAGCTGGTCGTTGGCGATCACCTGGGCGGCGTCGCGATCGTTGATCTCCGGGTTCCAGCGGAAGCCCTCGACCATGCCGGCGATACGCTTCTGCGTCGGGTCCTCCTGGCCGGTGTAGTAGGAGTAGCAATAGACCTCGAACTTATCCCGGTCGTAGTGCTCGAACAGCGGCAGGGAGAAATAGGCCACCGGGTGCGCCCGCAGGTCGGAGGACATGAAACCCACACGGATCTTGCCGTTGGGCGCGCGTGGCGCGGTATAGGTCAGCGGGCGGCGGGCCACCACGGCCTCCATGAGTTCGCCCCAGATCCGGTGCTGGTGGACCAACTCGTCGCGGTCCTGCGAGGTGCGGACGCGGGCCAGGTGGGAGAGCAGGGCGGTGTGGCGGCCGTTGGAGGCCCAGAGCCGTCCCAGGTGCTCGAAGTCCCCCAAGGCGTCGGCGGCGTCATAGTCGGCCACCCGGACGAAGATGTCGCTGGCCACCTTCACCGGCCCCGCGCCCCCGCCGACCTTGTCCACGACGGGCTTCAGCAGCTGATAGGCGCGCTCGAGATTGGCCGCCTCGTCGCCGACCCGGGTGCGCGAATAGCTCTCGGCCAGGGCCAGCTGGAATTCGGCGTTGTCAGGGGCCAGTTCATGGGCCCGCTCGAAGTGGACATTGGCCTTGGCGCGATCAAAGTCTGAAAGCGTCAGGCCGAGCTGGTAATGCACCCAGGCCTGCTCGCCGAGCTCGGTCAGCAGGCTTTCGAAATAGAGCTCCGCCTCCTTGTTACGCCCAGCCCGGCGCAGCATGACGCCCTTGGATTCGCGAATCTTGTGGTTGTCGGGCAGGGCCGCGGCGGCGCGCTCAATGATGGGCAGGGTCTCGATCGCACCTTTGGTGTCGGCGGCCAGAGAGCTGAGGTCCAGCCAGGCGTCGACATAGTCGGCCTTCAGCTTCACCGCGAGATTGAAGCGCATCTCGGCCTTGTCGAGATCGCCGGCGTACCAGTAGGCGCGGCCCAGGGAGCGCTGGTGCTCGGCGTTGGCGGGCGCCTGACGGATGATCTTGGTGAAGATGTCGATGGCGGCGGGGTTCTTCAGGTCGTTGAAGATGTTGCCGCGGTTGATCTGCGGCGTCAGGCTCTTGGGGTTGATCTTGATGGCCCGCTCCAGGGCCTTCAGGCCGTCGGCGTGACGGCCCAGCCGGCGCAGGGTGACGCCCAGGATGTTCCACAGGTCCATGTCGCGGGGATAGCGGTCGGTGGCCAGTTGCGCCCAGTGCTCGGCCTGCTCGTACATCTGGTGGCGGATCAGCATGGCGGTGAAGTTCTGATAGACGCGGGCCGGCGCGTCGGGATCGCGGGTCAATTCCTCGGCGGTGAGGCGAATGCCCTCGTCCCGATTCCCCGCCTTGAGGGCGGCCTCGGCGGGGGCAAACCGTTCCATCGACATCGCGGCGTCCTGTCACGCGTGAGGGCTCGGGGGTCCGAGGCGCCTTCGGCCGCGATTGGGGGTTGGTCATGTGCGGGCTAGGGCCCGCGGCTGGCCGGCAATCTAGAGCGCGGCGGTGGCGGCGCCAACCGGCGTGGCCGTCAGCCGCGGTTTTCGCCGAAGCGCCACTTCAGGGCCAGGATCGCCCCCGAGAGCGCCAGGCAGACGGTGTTTGAGGCCGCCACCGGCCAGCTGCCGATCAAGACGCCGTAGGCGATCCACAGCATGAAGCCGGTCACCGTCACCACGTACATGCGCAGGGAGACCGAGCTCGCGTCCCGCTCGCGCCAGATCTTGACGATCTGCGGTGTGAAACTGGCCATGGAGCAGAGGGCGGCCAACGTGCCCACGATGTCGGTGGCGGAGAGATTGGTCATGGCGCGGGCCCCCTTCGACGCCAGAGAACGGATGCCCAAGGCCCCGGTTGCCAAGCGCCCACAAGAAAGGGCGCGGGAGGGGAGTCCCGCGCCCTGGAGCCTCACGCCGGGAAGGGGATCAGCGCGGCTTGTAGATCTTGTCGAACACACCGCCGTCGGCGAAGTGGACGGCCTGGGCCTTCTTCCAGCCACCAAAGGTGTCGTCGATGGTGGACAAGGGGATCTTCGGGAAGTTGGCCGCGTACTTGGCCGCCGCCGCCGGGTTGCGCGGGCGGTAGAAGTTCTTGCCGATGATATCCTGCGCCAGCGGGCTGTAGAGGAAGTTCAGATAGCCCTCGGCGACGGTGCGGGTCTTCTTGCGGTCCACCACCTTGTCGACGATGGCCACGGGCGGCTCGGCCAGGATCGAGCTGGACGGATAGACGATGTCGAACTTGTCGCCGAATTCCTCGCCGGCCAGATGGGCCTCATTCTCCCATGACAGCAGCACGTTGCCCAGGCCGCGCTGGGCGAAGGTCACGGTGGAGCCGCGGGCCCCGGTGTCGAGCACCGGCACGTTGCGGTAGATCCGCTCGACGAAGGCCTGGGCCTTTGCGGGCGTGCCGCCTGGCGCGCGCAGGGCCGCGGCCCAGGCGGCCAGATAGGCCCAGCGGGCCCCGCCCGAGGTCTTGGGGTTCGGGGTGATGACCTCGATGCCCGGCTTCACCAGGTCGGTCCAGTCGCGGATCTTCCAGGGGTTACCCTTGCGGACCAGGAAGACGATCGTCGAATAGTAGGGGGTAGAGTTGTTGGGCAGGCGCGATTGCCAATTGGCCGGCAGCAGTTTTGCTCTGGCCGCGATCTCGTCGATGTCGGAGGCGAGCGCCAGGGTGACGACATCGGCCTGCAGGCCGTCGATCACGGAGCGGCCCTGCTTGCCCGAGCCGCCGTGGCTCTGGTTGATAACGAGGTCCTGGCCGGTCTTGTCCTTCCAGTACTTGGCGTAGGCGGCGTTGATCTGCTTGTAGAGCTCGCGGGTCGGGTCATAGCTGACGTTCAGCAGGGTGATCGGCTTGGCGCTGGCCGCGAGCGCCGGGCCGGCCAGTAGGGACGGGGCGGCCGCGGCGGCCGCGACCCCTGCGCCGGTGGCCAGCACGCCACGGCGGGACGGGGTCTTAAAGTGGTCGCTCATGGATCGAAATCCTTGTTCTGAGGCTCGGGTTCGAAGGGCTAGAAGGCGATCTGGGACCGCAGATTGAGGGCGCGGTAGTCCTGGCCAATGGCCGCCCCGGTGGTGTTCTTCCGGTCCACGCTGACGTCGTAATAGTCGAGCATGAACTTGACGGCGGGGTTGGGGAACCAGTTGACGCCCAGGGTCCAGATGTCCTGCTGGCCACCCCGAACGCGGTCGGCGGCGATGAGGCTGTCCTCCGCGTAGTTCAGATCGATGGTGGAATAACGCGCGGCGAGCTCCCAGGCGCCCCACTGACCGTTCGAAGGGTCGAAGGGCTTGTCGACGCCGGGCGCGTCGAAGGCCGCGGCGCCGATGTTGTACTTGCGGCGTTCGCCGGTCAGCACCCAGCTGCCTTCGACGTACCAGCCGTTGAAGCTGGGGTCGGAGGCGCCGACCGCCGGATTGCGGCGATCCAGCGAGATGTCGAAATACTCGCCCTGGATCAGCAGGTTCTGCTTCTGGGCCGCGAGTTCCAGGCCATAGGCCTGGGCGCCCTTGGCGTCGATCTGGCCGGTGTCTACGAGCCGCGTGCCGTCGACCCGCAGCTCGGGCCGTTCGCGCAGCTGCAGGGCGTAGCGTGTCCCGGCGCTGGCGCCCAGGTCGGTGGGCTGGGCCACGATGCTGGCGTTGGCGCCGACATGGACCAGCCAGTCGAAGCCGTGGAGCGGCATGCCGGCGACGCGCAGGGCGTAGCCCTGTTGCTCGTCGAAGATCGGGGCGTTGAAAGCCGTGGCGCCGGAGTTCAGGCTCTGGACCAGGGGGCCGGTGGCGATGGCCGAGGCGAACCAGTGGTCGCCATTGCCGATGACTCCGCCGCCGATGCGGGTGTCGGCGCCGGCCAGGCCACGGGCGATATCAGCCACGGCCGGACGTTCGGGGAAGAGCGACCCGTTGACGGAGGCCGCGTCTTCGAGGCCCAGCGGCGGGGCGAAGGCGCCGATCCGGAAGCGCAGGGGCTTCAGGCCGGAATACTGCAGCCACAGCTCCTGGACGCGGCCGGCGTCCTCGGCGCCGGAGCCGCCGAATTCGAAGAGGATGTTGTAGTCGAAGTTGCCGAACACCTTGCCGTCGACGCCGATGCGGGCGCGGCGGAAGTTGGCCCCGCCCGACAGGTCGCGGGCGGTGACGGCGGCCGGCAGACGGTCGTCCTGGTCGTACTTGGCTGTGTCCAGCTGCATCACCCCGTGCAGGGTGGCGGAAAACGTGCCGTCCGGGGTGGCGATGGTCGGCTTGCCATTAGCGATAGTGGCTGAGGTCGTTGTGGCGTCGCTGCGAAGGGCCGAGATGCTGGCGCTGGTGGACACCTTCAGGTCGGCGATCTGCGCCTGGAGGAGGGCGAGCTGTTCCTCGAGCGCGGCGATCTTGGCGTCGGTGACCGGATCGGCGGCGGCCAGGCCGGGCCACGCCAGGACGAGACCGGTCACCCCCCCAAGTAGTTTTGATTTCCAAGCCATAAGACGCTAGCCCCTCGTGTCGGAGTTTCTAAACCCCAGGCCGTAAAGACCCGAGAAAACCCATCGGACAAATAGAGATTGATTTGAAGCCGCCGCAGATTTCCTGACAGGACGCCGCCGCTTGGGCGGACGTCACGTCAGTGTCATAAGTCTCGGGCCTGCTCAAACTTTGCAGCTTCGGAGATTCGCCTTGTCGCAAACGCCGCCGCGCGGATGGCACCGGCTCTCGGGCCCGGCGCTGATCACGGGCGGTCTCGGCGTCCTGGCGGTTCTGGCGCTTGCGCCTCAGACGCCTGGGGCTGTCTGGATGGCCGGGGTCCTGGCGATCTTGGTTCTGGCCGTCGCTTGGCGCGCTGCAAGGCTCACTGAGGCGGAGGGACAGGCTCCACTGGCGCCGACCCGGCCGCGGCACGAAAACGCCCCGCCCTATGTCAGCATCATCAACGCGCTGCCCGACCCGGTCCTGGTGATCGCCGCCCATGAACCCGATGACCTCACAGGTCGACGTTTCGTCATGGTTAACGACGCTGCGCGCGATCTGTTGCGAATTCAATTCGATGCAGGCCTGCTGGTCACCGCGATCCGCGACCCGCAGGTGCTGGAAGCCGTCGACGAGGCCCTGTTCGGTGGGATGGACAGCCAGGCGGTCTATGAGATGGGCGGCGCCCAGGCGCGCGTCCTGAAGGCTTTCGCCAAGCCGCTGGGTGAGGCGCCGGACGGCTCGCGCCTGGCCCTGCTCGTGCTGCGCGACGAGACCGATATCCGCCGCGCCGAGCGGACCCGCGCCGACTTCCTGGCCAACGCGAGCCATGAATTGCGCACGCCGCTGGCCTCCCTCAGCGGCTTCATCGAGACCCTGCGCGGCCACGCCCGCACCGACGAGGGCGCGCGAGAGAAGTTCCTGACGATCATGTCCACCCAGGCCGAGCGCATGGCCCGGCTGATCGACGACCTGCTGTCGCTGTCGCGCATCGAACTCAACGAGCACATCGCTCCGCAGGGTGAGACCGATCTCGCCCTGGCGGTAATGGATGTCGTCGACGCCCTGGGGCCGTTGGCCCGCGAGCGCGGCGTGACGCTCACGCCCTGCATGCCGGCGCGTGGTGAGGCGGTGGTGTCGGGCGACCGCGACCAGATCGTCCAGGTGGTCCAGAACCTGGTGGACAACGCCCTGAAGTATTCGCCCCGCGATGGGTCGGTGGCGATCGCCCTGGTGAGCGGTCTAACCGCTGAGGCCGCCGCGGCGCCGCTACGGCCGCGATCGGCGCGGCTATCCCTGCTCACCCCCGACCACGGCCCCGACCTCTACGCCGCCCTGCGGGTCACCGATTCCGGCGTGGGCCTGAAGCGCGAGCACCTGCCCAGGCTGACGGAGCGGTTCTATCGGGTCGAGGGCCAGAAGAGTGGCGAGCGGTCCGGCACCGGACTTGGCCTGGCCATCGTCAAGCACATCATGAACCGCCACCGTGGCGGCCTGGTGGTGGAAAGCGTCGAGGGCGAGGGCGCGACCTTCAGCGCCTATTTTCCGCTCGTCCCGGGCTCCTTGGCGATGCCCGAAGCACCGGCCCCCGCCGCTGTTACAAAACCGTCGTAGAAGTGTCGTAAGCCGACTGCATTGCGCAGGCAGGTTCCGCGCGGCGTGAACCGACCCTCGCTCACGCACCTTATCTGGCTCGGGAGCCCCGATGCTCACCTGGATCGCCCTGCTGGCGCTCTTCCTGTTTTCCGGCGCGACCTATGCCTTTGGGCGCCGCAAGGCCCAGGCCCTGGCCGCGACGGGTAAGGCCGGCGCGTTACACTCCTTGCCGGGCTACCACGGCAGCTATGTCGCCCTCTGGGCCGGCCTGCCGGCGGCCCTGATCGTGCTGGCCGCCGCCATGTTCGGGGCCCGCCTGGAAGTCGCCGTGCTGCGCGCCGAATCTCCGGCCGCCGTCTCAGCCCTGACGCCCCAAGGCCAGGATGTGTTCTTCGACGACGCGCGGGCCATGGCCCACGGCGCCCAGGCCAGCGAGACCGTCTATGACGGCGACCTGAAGAGCGCCCTCGAGGCCAAGGCCGCCCAGGCCAAGTTCCTGGAACAGCTCATCCAGTACGGCGCGCTCGCCGCGGGGGTCGTGGTGGGACTGGCCGGCCTGGCGATCGCCTATCCTCGCATCAGCCCCAGCTTCCGGGCCCGCAACCGGGTGGAGGGCTGGATCGCGGTCCTGTTTATCGCCTGCGCGGTCGTCGCCATCCTGACCACAGTCGGCATCGTCGCCTCCCTGGTCTGGGAAAGCTGGCGGTTCTTCCAATCCGTCGCGCCGCTGGACTTCCTGTTCGGAACCGACTGGGATCCGCAGATCGCCATGCGCAGCGACCAATACGCCTCAAAGGGCGCGTTCGGTGCTGTGCCGCTGTTTGCCGGCACCTTCCTGATCATGCTGATCGCCATGATGGTGGCCGCGCCTATCGGCCTCTATTCGGCGATCTATCTCTCGGAATACGCCAAGCCCCTGACGCGGGCGGTGGTCAAGCCGCTGCTGGAGATCCTGGCCGGCGTACCGACCGTGGTCTACGGTTTCTTCGCCGCCCTGACTGTGGGGCCGATCTTCCGCGAGGCCTTCAACGGCCTGGGCCGCCTGCTGATCGGCGGTCCCCTGGACAGCCTGGGCCTCTATCTCAGCCAGGTGCAGAACCAGATGGCCCTGGTGGCCGGCGCGGTGATGGGGATCATGCTGATCCCCTTCGTCTCCTCGCTCTCCGACGACATCATGAACGCCGTGCCCCAGTCGCTGCGGGACGGCAGCCTGGCCATGGGCGCCACGCGCTCGGAGACGGTGAAGCTGGTGGTGCTGCCCGCCGCCCTGCCGGGGATCATGGCCGCCCTGCTGCTGGCTGTGTCGCGGGCCATCGGCGAGACCATGATCGTCACCATGGCCGCCGGGCTTCAGGCCAAGACAACCCTCAATCCCCTGGACACGGTGACGACGGTGACGGTGCAGATCGTCACCCTGTTGACCGGCGACCAGGAATTCGACAGCCCCAAGACGCTCTCCGCCTTCGGTCTGGGGCTCACCCTCTTCGTGGTCACCTTCATCCTCAACGTGATCGCCCTGCGCATCGTCCAGAAATACCGGGAACAGTATGACTGACGCCGCCCTCCCCACGGACAAGGCCGCCTTCCGCCTCGGGCTGGAGACGCGTCTGAAGAAGCGCTACGCCCAGGAGCGCCGGTTTCGCCTCTACGGCCAGCTGGCGATCGTCTTCGCCCTCGGCTTCCTGGCGCTGCTGGTGGGCCGGATCGGCCTGCAGGGCTACTCGACCTTCATCGACTACGAGGTCACCCAGACCATCTATGTCGACCCCGCCAAGGTCGACGCGGCTGATATCGGCGGCGCCAATTTCGACCTGCTGGTGGCCGACCAGATGCTGGCCAAGCTGGGCGAGAAGGACGACGAGTTCGGCGAGGCCTCGGGCAAGATGATGGACATCATCTCCAACGATTTCGGCTTCCAGCTGCTCAAGATGATCAAGGCCGACCCCTCGTTGATCGGCAAGCGGGTCACCCTGACCGGCCCGGTCAAGGCCGACGCCGCCCTCTACTACAAGGGCGAGCTGAAGCGCTCGACGCCGCAGGACGAACGCAAGCTCGACGACCGGCAACTGGCCTGGCTCGACAAGATGCAGGCCTCAGGCGCGGTCACCAAGGGCTTCAACCTGGGCTTCCTCACCAAGTCCGACTCCACCGAGCCGGAGCAGGCGGGCGTGCTCGGCGCCGTGGTCGGCTCGGCCATGATGCTGCTGGTGACGGCCGTCCTGGCCGTGCCCATCGGGGTGCTGGCGGCGACCTATCTTGAGGAGTTCGCGCCCAAGACCCGCTGGACAGACCTGATCGAGGTCAACATCAACAATCTCGCCGCCGTCCCCTCTATTGTCTACGGCCTGCTGGGCTTGGCGGTGTTCATCAACTGGCTGCACGTGCCGCGGTCCTCACCCCTGGTGGGGGGGCTGGTCCTGGCCCTGATGGCCCTGCCCACCGTGATCATCGCCACCCGCTCGGCGCTGAAGGCGGTGCCGCCCTCGATCCGGGAAGCCGCGCTGGGCGTCGGCGCCTCGCGCACCCAGACGGTGTTCCACCATGTTCTGCCGCTGGCCATGCCGGGCGTCATGACCGGGGCCATCCTGTCGCTCGCCCATGCGCTGGGCGAGACCGCGCCCCTGCTGATGATCGGCATGATCTCCTTCGTCCCCGGCGTACCCGAGGGCTTCACCGGGGCCGCCACCGTCCTGCCGGTCCAAGTCTTCATCTGGGAAAACGCCTCGGAGCGCGCCTTCCATGAACGTACGGCGGCGGCGATCCTGGTCCTCCTCGCCTTCATGATCGTCATGAACCTGGCCGCGATCCTGCTTCGCCGCCGCTTCGAACGCCGGTGGTAGTCCAATGACCCCGCGTCAAACCTCAAGGTCCCCCATGCTCAGCCAGCGCGACGACAGCCAGGCCAAAGGCTCCGCCCCCGTCCACGTCGCCGTGGAACGGGCCAGCTCCGGCGCGCCCCAGGGCGGGATCAAGATCCGCGCCCGCGACGTCAATGTCTTCTATGGCGACAAGCAGGCCCTGTTTGACGTCTCCCTGGACGTGCCGGAGAAGTCCGTCACCGCCCTGATCGGGCCTTCCGGCTGCGGCAAGTCTACCTTCCTGCGCTGCATCAACCGGATGAACGACACCATCCCCGGCGCCACGGTGCGCGGCCGGATCGAACTGGATGGCGAGGACGTCAACGACAAGTCCATCGACCCGGTGATCCTGCGCGCCCGGGTTGGTATGGTGTTCCAGAAGCCCAACCCCTTCCCCAAGACCATCTTCGAGAACGTCGCCTATGGCGCGCGCATCCACGGGCTGACCAGCAGCAAGGCCGAGCTGGAGGCCCTGGTGGAATCCTCGCTGAAGCGCGCGGGCCTATGGGGCGAGGTGGCCGACCGACTGAATCAGCCGGGCACCAGCCTCTCCGGCGGCCAGCAACAGCGCCTGGTGATCGCACGCGCCATCGCCGTCAGCCCCGAAGTCATCCTGATGGACGAGCCTTGCTCGGCCCTGGACCCGATCGCCACGGCGCGGATCGAGGAACTGATCGACGATCTGCGCAACCAGTACTGCATCGTCATCGTCACCCACTCCATGGCCCAGGCCGCGCGGGTGTCACAGAAGACCGCCTTCTTCCACCTGGGCAAGCTGGTGGAGGCCGGTCCCACCGGCGAAATCTTCACCAACCCGCGGGACAGCCGCACCCAGGACTACATCACCGGCCGGTTCGGCTAGGGAACTCCGACATGAACGAGCACATCGTCAAATCCTACGAAGACGAGCTGAACACGCTCACGGCCGAATGCGCGCGGATGGGCGGTCTGACTGAGGCGCAGGTGGGCGACAGTATCGACGCCGTGGTCCGCCGCGACACGACCCTCGCCGAGTCCGTGGTCGGCCGCGACCAACGTCTGGATATCCTCGAAGCCGACATCGAGCGTAAGGCGATCCGGCTGATCGCCCTGCGTCAGCCGATGGCCAATGACCTGCGCAAGACCGTGGCGGCGATGAAGATCGCCATGAACCTTGAACGCTGCGGCGACCTGGCCAAGAACATCGCCAAGCGCACCCTGGTGCTCACCGAGGCCGAGCCGATGAGCCCGCTGACCCGCTCCATCGAGCGGATGGGCAAGCTGGTGCTGGGCCGACTGAAGGACGTGCTGGACGCCTACACCGCTTCGGATCTTGATCGGGCTCTGGCTGTCTGGTCCCGCGACGATGAGGTGGACGAGCACTACAACAGTCTGTTCCGCGAACTGCTGACCTACATGATGGGCGATCCGCGCACGATCACCGCCTGCGCCCACATGCTGTTCGTGGCCAAGAACCTCGAGCGGATTGGCGACCACGCCACCAATATCGCTGAGATCATCCACTACGAGATCACCGGCGTCGAGACGATCGGCTCGGCCCGGCCGAAAACCGACGACCTGCTGCGGGAAGCCTGAACATGATCCCCAATATCCTGGTGGTGGAGGATGAGGACGCCCTCTCCACGCTGTTGCAGTACAATCTTGAAAAGGAGGGCTACGACGTCGTCGTGGCCACCGACGGCGAGGAGGCTCTGACCGTGGTCAGCGAGCGCCTGCCCGACCTGATCGTCCTGGACTGGATGCTGCCCAAGGTCTCCGGCATCGAGGTCTGCCGTCGGCTGCGGCAGCGCACCGAATCCCGCAACGTGCCGATCATCATGCTGACGGCGCGGGGCGAGGAGAGCGACCGCATCCGCGGCCTGGACACCGGCGCCGACGACTACATCATCAAGCCCTTCGCCATGAGCGAGCTCTCGGCCCGCATCCGCGCGGTGCTGCGCCGCATCCGGCCGGGCCTGGCCGAAGACCGCGTCCATATCGGCGACCTGGTCATTGACCGCGTCGCCCACCGCGTGAAGCGGGCGGGCAGCGAGATTCACCTCGGCCCCACCGAGTTCCGCCTGCTGGACTATCTGATGCAGCACCCGGGGCGCGTCTTCTCCCGCGAACAGCTGCTGGACGCCGTCTGGGGCTCTGACGTCTATGTCGAGGCGCGCACGGTGGATGTCCATATCGGCCGCCTGCGCAAGGCTCTGAACCGCCAGGACGCCGAGGCCGATCCGATCCGCACCGTGCGCTCGGCGGGCTATTCCCTGGACATGGACGCCTAGATTCAGGCGCTCTGGTGAAGTCGCTCGATGTGCGCAACCTCGGCGCGTGACCCCAGCATCACCGAGATGCGCTGGTGCAGGTCGGTGACCTCGGCGTCGAGGATGGCGCCGTGGCCGTCGAAGGCCGCGCCGCCGGCCTGTTCCACGAGCAGGGACATCGGGTTGGCCTCGTACATCAGGCGCAGCTTGCCGGCCCGCTCTGGCTCGCGGGCGTCCCACGGATAGAGGAAGACCCCGCCGCGCATCATGATGCGGTGGACGTCGGCCACCATGGAGGCGATCCAGCGCATGTTGAAGTTCTTGCCCCGGGGCCCGGTTTCGCCGGCGAGGCAGACCTCGACATAGCCGCGCACCGCCGGCGCCCAGTGGCGCAGGTTCGAGGCGTTGATGGCGTATTCCTTGGTCTCGGGCGGAATGGTGATCCCGGCGCTGGTCTGCAGCCAGTCGCCGGTGTCGGGATCCAGGGTGAAGGCGTGGACGCCGTCGCCCAGGGTCAGGACCAGTGTCGTCTGCGGCCCGTAGACCACATAGCCGGCGGCGACCTGGGCGCGGCCCTTCTGCAGGAAGTCGGCCAGCGCCGCCGGGCGCGGGGCGTCCGCCATGGGGGCCGGCAGGATGGAGAAGATGGTGCCGATGGAGACGTTCACGTCGATGTTGCTGGACCCGTCGAGGGGGTCGAACAGCAGCAGGTAGCCGCCCTTGGGCGTGAGGTCGCGGACCGGATGAATGTCGTCCATCTCCTCGGACGCCATGGCGACCAAGCCGGCTGAAGCCGCGCAGCGCTGCAGCAGCATGTCGTTGGAGATGACGTCGAGCTTCTTCTGAACCTCGCCCTGGACGTTCTCGCTTTCCAGGGCGCCCATGATCTCGCCGAGCGCGCCGCGGCGAACCAGGGCGCTGATCTCGCTGCAGGTGTCCACGACCGTCACAATCAGATCGGCGAGGGCCGGTTCGGCGTCGTTGGTCGCCAGGTGGTCGCGCAGGTTGGTGGGCATCGATCATCCGCTGGAAAGCGCCCGCCGGGGGCTCGCGGACCTAAGATCACAACCGGGTGCAATGGGACAAGCCCTGGCGGCTTGACCGGCGGCGCCTGACGGGCGAAAGCGCGGGCCATGAACATCCTCCTCGTCGGTTCGGGCGGGCGCGAACACGCCCTGGCCTGGAAGATCGCGGCCTCGCCGCTCCTGGGGCGCCTGGTGATCGCGCCCGGCAATCCCGGCATGGCGGCGCTGGGCGAACTGAGGGCCATCAAAGCGACCGACGTTTCGGCCCTCGTGGCCCTTGCCAAGGAGATCGCCGCCGACCTGGTGGTGATCGGGCCCGAGACCGCCGTCGAGGCGGGCCTGGCCGACGCCTTGGCCGAAGCCGTCATTCCCTGTTTCGGACCGACGGCTTTCGCCGGCCAACTGGAGAGTTCGAAGGCCTTCACCAAGGCCTTCTGCGACCGCCACGACCTGCCGACCTCGGCCTATGGCGTCTTTGACGACGCCGCCGCCGCAAAGGCCGCCCTCGACCGCTTCAAGCCGCCCTATGTGATCAAGGCCGACGGCCTGGCGGCGGGCAAGGGCGTGGTGATCGCCGAGGATCGCGCGACCGCCGAGGCCGCCATCGACGATGTGCTGGGCGGCCGCTTCGGGACCGCCGGCGCGCGGGTGGTGCTGGAGGAGTTCCTGGTGGGCGAAATCGGCTCGCTGTTCGCCTTGTGCGATGGCAAGACCGCCATGGTGTTCGGGCAGGCCCAGGACCACAAGCGCGCCTATGACGACGAACAGGGCCCCAATACCGGCGGCATGGGGACCTATTCGCCTGCCCCGGTCTTCACGCCGGACCTGATCGACGAAACCCGCGAGCGGCTGGCCGAGCGGGCCTTCGACGGCATCGCCGACGAAGGCGCGCCCTACCACGGCGTCCTGTTCGTGGAATTGATGGCCACCGCCGACGGCCCCAAGCTGGTGGAGTTCAACGTCCGCTTCGGCGACCCGGAATGCCAGGTGCTGATGCTGCGCCTGGAGAGCGATCTCGTCCCCTACCTGCTGGCCTGCGCCACCGGGACCCTGGATCAGATGTCCACCCCGGTCTGGCGCGAGGAGGCCGCCATCTGCGTGGTGCTCGCCGCCGAGGGCTATCCCGACGCGCCTAGGACCGGCGCCGGGATCACCGGCGCCGAACAGGATTTCGGCGAGGATGTCGTGGTCTTCCACGCCGGAACCTCGCGCGGCGCCGACGGAATCCTACGCGTCAGCGGCGGTCGGGTGCTCAATGTCTGCGCCCGCGGCGCGACCCTGCAGGACGCCCGAGACAAGGCCTATGCCGCAGTGGCGAAGATCGATCTGCCGGGCGGGTTCCATCGCCGCGATATCGGCTGGCGGGTGCTCGGCAAGCCGTCCTAGATTTTCGAAGTTCCGGTACGAAGATCGCCTCTTGCCTTGCCGTGGAGGCAGGGGCGTCGGTATGGTGTTTTCAAACACGCGTAAGAGAACAAGGGGAACGCTCATGGCCGACGCAGACGAGCAGGCTCGCGAGCAGCTCAACACCGGCACCAAGGACGTCGTCGAGAGCCACAGGTTCGATGAAGCCGCCCTGGCCGCCTGGATGCAGGCCAATGTCGAGGGCTATGCCGGTCCCCTGGAAGTGCGCCAGTTCAAGGGCGGGCAGTCGAACCCGACCTACCAGCTGGTGACCCCCAGCAAGAAATACGTCCTGCGCCGCAAACCGCCGGGCAAGCTGCTGCCCTCGGCCCACGCGGTCGACCGCGAGTACAAGGTGATCACCGCCCTGCACACCACCGGCTTCCCGGTGGCCAAGTCCTGGGGGCTCTGCACCGACGACAGCGTCATCGGCACCATGTTCTACGTGATGGACATGGTGGAGGGCCGCATCCTCTGGGACCAGAGCCTGCCGCAGTACGAGCCGGCCGAGCGCCACGCCATCTACATGGCCAAGCTGAAGACCCTGGCTGACCTGCACAACACCGACTACGAGGCCATCGGCCTGGGCGATTACGGTCGGCCCGGCAACTATATGGGCCGTCAGGTCGACCGCTGGACCAAGCAGTACAAGGCCAGCGAGACCGAGCACATCGAGGAGATGGAGCGGCTGATCACCTGGCTGCCCCAGAGCCTGCCCGAGCAGGAGCGCACCTCCGTCGTCCACGGCGACTACCGCCTCGACAACATGGTGCTGCACGCCACCGAGCCGAAGGTCGTCGCGGTGCTGGACTGGGAGCTCTCGACCCTGGGTGAGCCCCTGGCTGACTTCACCTACCTGCTGATGAACTGGGTCAATGGAGGCATCGCGGCCATCCCGGACCTCAAGGCCCACGGCATTCCGACCCTGGACGAATACGTCGCCGAGTATTGCCGGCTGACCAATCGCGAGGCCCTGCACGACCTCAACTGGTTCTTCTCCTACAACATGTTCCGGCTGGCCGGGATCTGTCAGGGGATCGTCGGCCGGGCCCGCGACGGCACCGCCAACAGCCCGCAGGCCGCCGCCATGGCCCTGCGCGTGCCCCAGTTGGCCAAGGCCAGCTGGACCTACGCCCAGAAGGCCGGCGCTACGGTCTAAGCGCCAAGTCCAGCAGCGCTTCGAGGGCGTCGTCGTCCTCGAAGACCGCCGCCACCGGCCAGGCCGTGATCTTCGCGCGCCACTCAGGCGGCAAGCGCGCCCAGTCCTTTTCCGTGGTCACCAGGCCCGCCCCGAAGGTCGCGGCGCGGTCGGCCAGGCTTTGCAGGGTGCGCGCGTCATAGGCCATGTGATCGGGGAAGGGCGCGAAGTCCTTCAGGTCGCAGCCCGCCGCCTGTAGCGAGCGCTCGACCTTCCACGGCTTGCCGACGCCGGCGAACCCCACCTGCGGCCCCGACGGCGGTGGGGCGGTGGGCGCCAGCCGTGCGATCAGCACCGGCTTGCCTGGGAACATCGCCAAAAGTTCCGGATCGGGCGCCTCGAGGTCGGAGGGCAGCATCAGGATCACCGCATCGGCGCGGGCCAGGCCCACGGCCAGGGGCTCGCGCAAGGGACCGGCGGGGAAGACCGCGCCGTCGCCCAGCGGCCACTCATTGTTGCGGGTCTCGCCGTCCACGACGACGAGGGACAGGGTCTTGTTGATCGAGGGGTTCTGGTGGCCGTCGTCCATCACCAGGGCCTGGGCGCCGGCCCAGGCGGCGGCCACGGCGCCCTTGGCCCGGTCCCGCGAAATCCAGATCGGCGCGTCGGCGGCGAGCATCAGCGGCTCGTCGCCCACCTGCGCGGCGGTGTGCTTGGCGGGATCCACGAGGATAGGGCCCTCCAGGGAACCGCCATAGCCCTTGGACAGACCCTGGGCGTCCACATAGCGCGCGCGCAGCCGCTTCAGCAGTTCACGCACCACCGGGGTCTTGCCGGTGCCGCCGGCGGTGAGATTGCCGACGCAGATCACCGGCACGCCGGTCTCCACCGGAACCGCCCGCGCGATCCGCAGCGCTGTCACCGCCGCCCATATCCAGGAGACTGGGGTCAGCAGGGCGCGGGCGATCGGGGCCGGCGCATCCTCGCGCACATACCACCAGCGGGGCGTGGGCAGCTTCATGTGGGCTGCAGGGGTTCGAGCAGGGCCAGGGCCTGATCGAGGGCCCCGCCCTGCCGCTCGGCATAGGCCAGCGCCGCCTCGCCCATGCGGCGGCCGATATGGGGATAGTCGTGCAGGCCCCTCAGGTGCCGGGCCAAGGCCGCGGCGTCCGGCGCCTCGATGGCGGCGGCCTCCGCCAACAGGTCGGCATAGAGGGGGGCGGCGTTGAAGCTGTGTGGCCCGGTGAGGATCGGCCTTTCCAAGCGCGCGGGCTCCAGGGGATTGTGCCCGCCGATCCCCGGCAGGAAGGCGCCGCCCATCACCACCACGTCGGCCAGGCTGTAGAGCAGGCCCATCTCCCCCAGGGTGTCGGCGACATAGGCGGTGGTCCTGAGCGTCACCGGCTGGCTCGCGGCGCGGCGGGCGACGTTGAACCCGGCCAGGGTCAGGAGGCCTCCGACGGCGTCACCGCGCGCAGGATGGCGCGGGGCGACGACCAGCAGGGTGTCGGGCAGCGCGGCTTGGCGGAAGGCGTCGATGACGATCTCGTCCTCGCCAGGATGGGTGTTGGCGGCCAGCACCACGCGGCGATCGCCAAGGACGGCTTTGAGTGTGGCCAGTTCGGCGGCGTCGACGGGCAGCACCTCGCCGACGGTCTTCAGGTTCAGCAGCGGGCCGGTGCGGACGCCCAGGCTCTTCAGCCGCCCTTGCGTCTCCGCCTCCTGGGGCAGGATCAGATCGAAGGCGTCCAGCACCACCTTGGCGGCTGCGGGGACCCGTGCCCAGCCCTGGGCGCTGGCCTGCGTCATCCGCGCCGAGATCAGGGCCAGCTTCACCCCCCGCTCATGGGCGCCCAGGATCAGGTTGGGCCAGAGCTCGCTCTCCACCAGGACGCCTAGGTCGGGCTCCCAGTGGTCGAGGAAACGGGTGACGGCGCGTGGCGAGTCCACCGGCGCGTACTGGTGGATGACGCCTGCGGGCAGGCGCTGGGCCAGGAGTTCGGCGGAGGTGCGGGTGCCGGAGGTGACCAGCAGGGCCAGATCCGGCCGCCGAGCCTTCAGGGCGCCGACCAGGGGCAGCAGGGACATGCTCTCGCCGACGCTGACCCCGTGCAGCCAGACCAGAGGCCCCTCGGGGCGCTCGACGGTGGAGCGGCCAAGGCGCTCTTCCAGCCGCGCAGGGTCTTCCTTGCCGGCCTTCACGCGCCGTTCCAGCAGCGGCCGTACGAGCGGTTCGGCGAGGCGCAGGACAGAGGCGTAGAGCTCGAGGGCGAGCGGGCGTCTCACACGGCTTCCGCGGGCGAGAGCCGGCAGAGCTCCGCCCCGCCGGTCTCCACCTGCAGGGTGCAGTGGCCGATCTTGAACGTCTTTTCCAGGCCCTCGCAGGCGGCGTGCAGGAAGGCGTCGCAGTCGGGGTTTTCGGGCCGGGTCACGTGGGCGGTCATGGCCGTCTCGGTGGTGCTCATGGCCCAGACGTGCAGGTCATGGACATCGGTGACGCCGGGCAGGGCGTTCAGCCAGGACCGCACCTGGCCGACATCGATCCCCTTGGGGGCGGCGTCGAGGGCCAGGTTCACCGAGTCCTTCAGCAGCCCCCAGGTGCCGAGCACGATGACGGCCGCGATGGCCAGGCTCAGCGCCGGGTCGATCCACCCCAGGCCCGTCAGGGCCATGACGCCGGCGCCGATCACCACGGCCAGGCTGACGGCGGCGTCGCTGGCCATGTGCAGGAAGGCGCCGCGGACATTGAGGTCGTCGTGGCCGCGCATGAACATCAGGGCCGTGGCGGTGTTGATGACCACGCCCACCGCGGCGACGATCATCACCGGCAGGGTGGCGACGTCGGCGGGCTCGGCGAAGCGGCGGACCGCCTCTGTGCCGATCACGCCGACCGCCACCAACAGCAGGACGGCGTTGGCCAGGGAGGCCAGGATGGTGGCCTTGCGCAGGCCGTAGGTGCGGTTGGCGCTGGGCGCCCGGCGGGCGAGCACCGTCGCGCCCCAGGCCAGCAGCAGGCTCAGCACGTCCGACAGGTTGTGGCCGGCGTCGGCCAGCAAGGCCAGGGACCCCGACCACAGGCCCGCGCCGACCTCGGCCAGGACGAAGCCGAAGTTCAGCGCCACCCCGATGGCGAAGGCGCGGCCGAAATCCTTCGGCGCATGGCTGTGGCCGCCGTGCGCATGGCTGTGCGCCCCATGATCGTGATGGGCGTGATCATGATCGTGGTCGTGGTGATCGTGATTGTGATGGGCCATGACCCTATGTCTCACCGGGAGCGCGCCGGATCAATCGCCCGCCACGAGTCCTTCGGCCTTTCGGGTGGCGGCCGAAAGTCTGGCCGCCCAATCGGCGGTGAGGGCCTCGATAGCCGCGTCGTCGGCGTCGGCCGGCACGTAGTAGGGGCCTTCCCAGATCGCGGAGCCCTTGCCGAAGGGGGTGGCGACCATGGCGGTGTCCCAGCTGCCCAGCCGTGCGGCGGGGGAGGCGGCCAGGCCCACCAGCAGCACCGGCGCGCCCGTCCGCTTGGCGATCTGCAGGGCGCCAGGGGCCATAACCTCGTTGGGACCGCGCGGGCCGTCAGGGGTGACGATCAGCACCCCGCCGCCCTTCACCCAGGCCATTGCCTCGCGGAAGGCGGCGACCACGGCGCGGGCCTTGGCCGAGTCGCCCTTCTTGGCCGAGGAGGCGCGGATGGAGGGGAAGCCGTTGTGGGCCATGGCCTGGGCGAAGAACTCGCCGTCGGCGGAGGGCGACACCAGGCAGTGGGCCAGCTTGGCCTGTTTCAGCACCGGCGCCACCGTCAGCGCCACCGGGATGCGGCCGTGCCAGAGCAGGGCTATGACCCCCGGCTCGGCGGTGAGCACGGCGTTGGCGCTCTCCAGGCCTTCGTGCCGCCAGCGGACGCTGTGGCGGATCAGGCTCATGTAGCCGGCCAGGACCCAGCCCAGGAAGGCCTGCACGGCCGGGCGGCGGATGAACTTCTTCACGCCGCGGTCTCGGCCTCGAGGTCCTGGCTGCGGGCCAGGCGGGCATAGAGGCCGCGCTTCTTGATCAGGGCGTCGTGGTCGCCGGTCTCCACCACCTGGCCCCGGTCGATCACATAGATGCGGTCGGCGCCGCGCACGGTCGACAGGCGGTGGGCGATGAGGATGGTGGTGCGGCCGGCCATCAGGCGGGCGAGCGCGGCCTGGACCTGGGCCTCGCTCTCGGTGTCCAGGGCGCTGGTGGCCTCGTCCAGCAGCAGGATGGGGGCGTCCTTCAGGAAGGCCCGCGCAATGGCGATCCGCTGCCGCTGGCCGCCCGACAGCCGGGCCCCGGCCTCTCCCACCAGGGTGTCGTAGCCGGCGGGCAGGGACAGGATGAAGTCGTGGGCGGCGGCGGCGCGGGCGGCGGTCTCGATCTCGTCCTGGCTGGCGGCGGGACGCGCATAGGCGATGTTGGCGCGGATACTGTCGTCGAATAGGAAGGGTTCCTGGGTGACGAGCGCGATCTGGTCGCGCAGGGAGGCCAGCGTCACATCGCGGATGTCGGTCCCGTCGATGGTCACCCGTCCGGCGGTGGCGTCATAGAAGCGCGGGATCAGGTTCAGGATCGTGGTCTTGCCACCGCCGGAGGGGCCCACCAGGGCGACGGTCTCACCGCGATGAACCTCCAGGGTCACGTCCCTCAGGGTGGGCGGGCCGCCGGCATAGGCGAAGCCGACGTTCTCGAAGGCGATGGTGGTCTCGCCGCGCGCCAGCGGCGCGGCGCCCGGCTGCTCGCGCACCTCGGGCTCGACATCCAGGGCGGCGAACAGGCGGCGCGCGGCGCTCATCCCCTCGGCCATCACGGTGGCCAGGTTGGAAAGCTGGCGCAGGGACTGGGAGGCGAGGCCGAGCGCCAGGATGAAGGCCATGAAGGCTCCGACGTTCATGGCGCCCGATTGCGAGCGCCAGCCGGCATAGGCGATGACCGCCGCCGTGATCAGGGTCATGACCAGTTCGGTGGCCGGCGCGGCGCGGGCCCGCGCATTGGCGCCCTTCACCAGGTGCTTCTGCCGGCGCTGCACCACCTCGGCGACCCGGGCTTCCTCGTAGGATTCGCGGTTCTCGATCTTCACCACCCGCACCCCGTCCAGGCTCTCCATGATGGCGGTCGACAGCGCCGAGGTCTCGGCCATGGCGCCCTTGGCGGCTTTCGAGGTCTTCTTGGAGAACCGGCGCATGATGAAGGCGGTGATGGGGGCGGCGGCGACCAGGGTCAGCGACAGCAGCAGGTCGTTGGAGACCATCACGGTGACGGCGCCGATCACCGTCAGGGCGTGCTGGGTATAGTTGATCACGCCCGAGGTCGCCGCCTCGCGGATCAGGCTGGCGTCGTAGAGCACCGAGGAGACATAGGCTCCGGAATGCTGCGTGCGCAGGTGGGCCAGGTCTGCGCGGACCAGCTTGCCGAACAGCTGCACCTGGACGTCGCCCACCACGGCGTTGCCGATCTGGTTGACCAGGGAGGCCTGGATCACCTGGGCCAGGGCCCGGCCGATGGCCAGGGCGCCGATGGTCAGCGGCACCATCACCAGGGCGCCGGGCTTATGGTTCACCAGCAGGTCGTTGATGGCCGGCTCGAAGATCTGAACAAGCTTGGCCGACAGCACCGCCACGGCGATGGCCGCCAGCATGGCGCAGGTCCAGGCCTTCCAGCGAGGCCGCATATAGACCCCTGCGATGCGCGCGATCAGGGCGCGGGCCGAAAGCTCGGGCTCGGGGGTGGGGCCGGTCATCGTCCTGGGGTCGGCTGTCAGGGGCGGGAAGTCAAGCTTCCGGCGATGCGCTAAGATGTGGCGCCGCATGGTTGAGGGAGTGGGCCACGTGAAGATCTACGGACTGCGAATCTGGGTCGATGACATGGCTGCAGCCAAGCGGTTCTATGGAGAGACCCTGAGTCTGACAGCCAAGTGGGACATGGAGATGGCCGTCGGCTACGACCTTGGGATCGACCTGATCGTCGAGCGCGATGATGGGAGCCACGAGGGCGAGAACCTGGTGGGCCGCTTCGTTGGGACCTCGATCCAGGTGGACGATATCCAGGCGACCTACGAGGCCCTGAAGGCCAAGGGCGTGCCGTTCGTGGGGCCCCCGGAAAAGATGCCCTGGGGCGGGATCCTGGCCCACTTCAAGGACCCGGCCGGCAATACGCTCACCCTGCTGCAATAGGTGGGACCAGCCGCCGCGCTTCCGTTTGGCGGCGTCACGTCCTAGTTAGGGGCCGAACACCCGGAGCCCCCCTTGGCCGATTTCGATCTCTCCACGCCCGGCGGGCGGCTGTCGACCACGCTGAACTATCTGTGGAACGACCACGCCTATCTGCGGCTGGGCTTCTCCAACGCCCACTGGATCAGCGACGAGCTGGTGCGCACCAACCAGCCCTGGCCCTTCCAACTCGCCGAGTGGAAGCGCCGCGGCGTGAAGACCATCGTCAACCTGCGCGGCGGGTTCGACGCCAGCTTCCATGCCCTGGAGAAGGACGCCTGCCAGCGGCTGGGCCTGACCATGGTGGACTTCACCATCACCAGCCGTGAGGTCCCCAGCCGGGCGCGCGTCCATGGCGCCCAGGCGCTGTTCGAGACCATCGAATATCCGGCCCTGATGCACTGCAAGTCGGGCGCGGACCGGGCCGGGATCATGAGCGTCTTCTACATGCACTTCCGGCAGGGCAAGACGATCCGCGAGGCCCTGGAACAGCTGTCGCTCAAGTACCTGCACATCAAGCAGGGCAAGACCGGGGTGCTGGACTACACCTTCGAGCGCTACCTGGCGCAGGGCGAGCCGGCCGGCCAGAGCTTCCTGGAATGGGTCGACAGCCCCGCCTATGACGAGGCCGCGATCAAGGCCGACTTCCGCAGCCAGATGTGGGGCCGCCTGCTCACCGAGGGCGTGCTGAAGCGGGAATAGGCCTCAGCGGCCCTTGTTGAGGTTCAGATATTCCACCAGCCGCTCCTTATCGCGGCTGATCTGGTCGCCGATGGTGTTGTCCAGATCGAGCGTCGCGTAGCGGATCCAGGCCTCGGACCCCAGCTTGTCGCGGGCAAGGTTCAGGGGCGTCTTCCAGAAGTGATAGGTGGCCCAGGACAGGCCGAGGCCCAGGACCACGGCCAGGCCCTCGAACAGGCGGAAGGCCCAGGGGGCGGCGGGCATGGGGCTGCCGGTCTGGATCAGCAGCAGGGCGGCCCAGGTTCCCAGGATCAGCACCACCAGGAAGCCGCCGGCCCAGTTGATCCAGTAGCGTTCGCGGCGCACCCGCCACATCTCCACCTGGATGAACTTTTCCAGATATTCCATGCGCTGGGCCACCCACATCATCAGCCGCACCAGGTAGGCCGAGCGTGCGCCCCAAGCCTTGCCGGCGTTGACGTGGCGGGTCTCCTCCTGATCGGGGAGGGCGCGCAGGGTGGTGTAGAGGTTCTGCAGTTCCCGCGTGCGCTGGACGATCAGGCGCGACAGCTCGTAGCTGCGGTTCTCCAGGCTGATCCGGTACTGCTGGAACACCAGCGCATTGATCCCCGCGAACACCGGAAGGATCAGCAGCATGGCCACGAGGATGGCGGCGATCTGGCCGAGGCCCGCGACGCCCATGCCGCCGACGATGACCGGGCCCTCGACCGCCAGCAGCCAGAGGCCGGCCAGGGCGAGCGCAAACAGCACCCGTTTGGCGGCCACATAGCCCACCAGGGAGCCGAAGAAAGCGCGGGTGTAGCGGCTGATCACATTGCGGATGTCCCGGTCGCCCGGGAACCGCTCATCGATGCTGGCCTCGTAGAAGTCGTAGAAGCGGTCGGGCTTGCGCGCATGTTCCGAGAACGGGAACATATCCAGCGGCGTGTTGTAATAGCGGTCGATCTCGGCGCTGAGCTCGGCCTGCCGCTCAGGCGTCGGGTTGATATAGTCCGACTCCGAGATCTGACCCAGCTCATGGCGTGCGCGGTCGGGCGCCGGATCGGAACTCTCGCCGCTCATCTTGCTCATCCCATAGCCCTGGTCGCGCAGGTTACGGCATGCGCGGGCCGCGAGCCAGACGCCTCGCCGTAGACGAGAGCGTTCCTCGCCTCAGTGTTCGTGGTGATCGTCCTTGTCGGGGTCGAGCAGTTTGTGGGCATGGATGATGAAGTAGCGCATCAAGGCGTTGTCGACCGTCGACTGGGCCTTGGTCCGCCAGGCGGCGACCGCCTCGGCGTGACTGGCGTAGGCCCCAACCAGGTCGACCTTTGTCAGGTCGCGGAAGGTGTTGTGCTCAAGGTCTTCAAGTTCGCCGCCGATGACGAGGTGCAGGAGCTGCTTGTCGGGCATTGTTGAGGTTTTCCGAAGTGAATCAATTCCTCAAGGCGATATGCCCGACACGGTTAAGGATCAATGGCGCCAATCGCGGCGCCGCGCAGACAAGGCTCGGTTGCGAGGGATCTGCACGGTTGTAGGCGAAGGCCTGGCCCAGGTGGTCGCCGCAATAGGCGCCGGCCTCGCGGGCGATCAGGTCGGCGGCGGCCAGGTCCCAGTCGCTCTTGCGCACGATGGCGATGGCCGCATCGAAGGAGCCAGCGGCCACCAGGCACATGCGATAGGCCGTGGAGTTGCGGGCCTCGATCCGCATGGCGGGCCAGGGCTCCGGCCAGGCGGGATGGCCGAACATCCGCTCGTCGCCGATCATGCCGCAGCCCTCCACCAGGCCGCAGTCGCTGGCGCGGATACCGGCGTCATTGAGCTTGGCGCCCTGACCGGCGATGGCGGTGTAGGTCTCCTCGACATCGGGGGCGAAGACCACGCCGGCGATCGGCAGGCCGTCCTCCACCACGGCGATGGACACCGACCACCAGGGCCGGTCGCGGATGAAGGCCCGGGTGCCGTCGATGGGGTCCACCACGAACAGCCGGCGCTTGGCCAGCCGGTCGGCATTGTCGGCGGTCTCCTCCGACAGCCAGCCATAGTCGGGTCGCGCGGACCGTAGGCGCTCCGTCAGCAGGGCGTCGGTGGCGAGATCGGCGTTGGTGACCTGGGTCTTGTCGGACTTGATCTCGACGGTCAGGCCCTCGTCGCGCAGACGCACCGCGAGATTTCCGGCCTCCACCGCCGCGGCGACGATCAGCTCGAGATCGGCGTCCGCATCGGTCATTTCCCGGCGATGGCCAGGCCGTCCACGAGGATCGACGGCGCATTGGCCGAGCCCCGGAATTCCAGGTCCGATCCGGGGATCAGGCGGGCATAGATGTCGATCAGGTTGCCCGCCACGGTGATCTCGGCCACCGGATAGGCCAGGACGCCGCCCTCGAACCAGAAGCCCGCGCAGCCCACCGACCAGTCGCCGGTGTTGCCGTTCAGGGACGGGCCGAACATCGAGGTGATCAGCACTCCGGTCCCGGCCTGGGCCATCAGTTCGGCCTGGGTCTTGGTCCCCGGGAGCAGGGTGAGGTTGGTGGTCGAGACGCCGGGCGGACCGGCTAGGCCGCGCGAGGCGTGGCCCGTGGTCTCCAGGCCCAGCTGGCGTGCCGAGGAGGAGTTCATCAGCCAGGTGGTCAGCACGCCGTCGTCGATGATGTTCCAGGCGCGGTTAGCCACGCCCTCGTCGTCGAAGGGCGAGGAGCCCAGGCCGCGCACCTTGTGCGGGTCGTCGGTGACGTGGATGCCCTTGGAGAAGACCTGGCTGTGCAGCTTGTCCTTCAGGAAGGAGTTGCCGCGCGCGATGGCGGGACCCGAGATGGCGCCGATCAGCGGGCCGATCAGAGACATTGCCAGGCGGTTCTCGAAGATCACCGGGGCGGTGGTGGACGCGATCTTGCGGGCGCCCAGGCGGGCGGCGCCTCGGCGGCCGGCCTCGGCGCCGATGCTTTCGGGGGTCGGCAGGTCGGCCTGCCAGCGGGTGGTGCGGCCGTCATAGCCGCCTTCCATCTCGTCGCCGTCGCTGGCGATCACCGAGACCCCGATGGAGTAGCTCGACGCGCGGTGCACGCCGGAGAAGCCGCCCGACGTCACCAGCCGCCATTGGCCGGAAGAGGTCGAGGCCGAGCCGCCGTCGGAATTGCTGATGCGCGGCATGGCGCGGCCGGCGTCCTCGGCGGCCCGCGCGCGATCCTCCAGTTGCTCGGGTGTCGGCTCGGCGCCGTCATAGAGATCAAGGTCGGGGAAGGGGCCGCGGGCCAGGCGCTTGGCGTCCGCCAGGCCGGAATAGGGATCCTCCGGCGCCAGGCGGGCCATGGCCACGGCGCGCTCCACCAGCTTGGCGCGGGCCTCGGCGGAAACGTCGGAGCCGGAGACGGTGGCCTGCTGCTTGCCGACGAACACCCGCAGGCCGAGGTCGCGCGACTCCTCGCGCTCCACCTCTTCCAGCTTGCCCAGGCGGACATTGATCCCAAGGGCGGCGCGCTGGGCGCCAACGGCTTCGGCGGCGTCCGCGCCAGCCTTCAAGGCGGCGGCGACGACATCGGCTAACAGGCTCTCTTCCATCCCGTGGATATGGCCGGGTGGAGCGGCGGGGGCAAGCCCGCTTGACGAGACCCCGTCCCGCGCCGGCGACCTGCCGGACCAGACCCTGTCCCGGCTGACTTGGATCACGTCAGCCAGGATGAACTGGGTCGTGGGCTCTAGGGCCGCGCAGGGCGCTTCGGCGCCGGAAGCCCCAGAGCCAGACGCATGATTTCGAAGATGTCGGGCTGGTCGATCAGGCCATGGACGCGTTCGGCCCCCGGTCCTTGGGCGTAGAGCGCGACATCCTCCCCCGTGTGGGCGGCGCTCGACATGGGAATGGCCGCCTGGGCGACGTAGGCTGGGTCCAGGGTGTCCTTCGTGGCGGGATCGAAGCGGGTTTCGCCCGCTCCGGGAGCGCCAGGCCCGGTTTCGTAGTTCAGGATGCCGTAGGGTTTGCCGTCGGCCGCCAGTTTCGGCTTGCCGTCCGCGTCGGGAACCAGGCCCAGGATCGGACTGTTTCGCGCGCCCCCGCTGATGGTCAGGCCGTGGCTGTGATCGGCTGTGACGAGGATCAGGGTGTTGCGTGGATCCGTCATGGCCAGGGCCTGGACGATGGCGGCGTCGAACTCCACGGTTTCGTTCAGGGCCTCGTGGGCCAGGCCCACATGGTGCGCCTTGTCGATCAGGCCGCCCTCGACCATCAGGAAATAGCCCTTGGGGTTCTGCGACAGGAAGCTGATGGCGGACTTGGTCATGTCCGCAAGACGAGGCGCGTCGCTGGGCCGATCGGTTTCGCGTCTCATGTTGTTGCTGGCGAACAAGCCCAGGACGCGGCGGGTTCCGTTCGGCAAGGCAACCAGGGCCTGAGCGGTGTCGACGAATACCGATCCGGGCCGCCCGGCCCACTCGTGGGTCAGATCTCGGCCGTCCCGACGCTTGGCGGCCTTGAAGAATTCCGCGCCGCCGCCCAGGGCCAGATCGAGCCGCACGGCCTCCGGCGCTTCGACAAGCTGGCGGGCGATGTCGATACAACCCGCCGCCGCCGCCTCCGGCGGTATGACGAAATCCCCCTGCCAACTCCTTGCGCCGGTATGGGCGTAGAGGGCCGCCGGGGTGGCGTCGGTGATCGCCGCGGTGCTGACCGCGCCGGTCGAGAGGCCCCGGGCCTTGGCGAGTTCGGCCACGGTTTCAACCCGGGCCGCCAGGGCCGAGGCGCAGCTGTCGCGATCGACGCTGGCGTCAACGCCGAGCGCCCCATTGATGGTCCGCACGCCCGTCATCATGGCCGAGGCGCCGTTGGCGGAGTCGGTGACCAGGCTGTCGGCGGAGTAGGTCTTCACCAGAGCCAGGTTGGGGAATCGCTCGAAGCTCAGCCGATTGGACGCGCCGTCGGCCCCGCGCAGCTGACCCTGGTAGATCCGCGCCGCCGTCAGGGTCGAGACCCCCATGCCGTCGCCGATGAACAGGATGACGTTCTTGGCGTGGGCGGGCTCGGCCGCCGGCGCGGACCCGCAGAGGGCCAAGCCGGCGGCGAAGGCCGCAACCGCGCTACCAGCGCGTCGAAATCCGTAGGAAATACTCACGTCCGTCCACTCCCAAACCACCGGCCTCTGTGAAGGGCCGCCCGTCGTTGGAGCCGACAACCCGATCCGGACACTCATCGACCACGTTGATCACACCCGCATGAAGGCGGACGCGATCGGTGAGGTCATAGGCCGCCGAGATGTCCAGGGAGAGCTTCGACCCGAACACCTGGGTCGGACCCAGCGGCGCGGCGATCGCGCTGAGTACGTCGGCGAGGCGATAGCCAGCGCGCGTCAGGCGCCGTTCTAGGCGATGGCGTAGAACAGCAGGGCCACGCCGATGAAGACATAGGCGACCCAGGTGGCCAGGACGCCGATCACCCTCGGGAAGGAGGTGCCGCCGCTATTGGAGAGGCCGACGGCGTGCAGGCAGCGGCCGGCGAACATCACGAAGCCCGCCAGGTGAATGGCCAGGCTGGGGGCGTTGACCAGGGCCAGAACCGCAAGTCCGCACATGGCGGCAGGAACGTATTCGGTGGCGTTGCCGAAGGCGCGGATGGCCTGGGCCAGTTCCGGGATGCCCTCGTCGCCCAGCGCCACCTTGTGCTTCTGCCGCTGGCGGACCACCAGCAGGGACAGGACCAGCAGCAGGAACATGTGCAGGCCGACCCAGAGGGCGGCGGCGTTGCCCGATGTCGATGTTACGGCGTCCATGATGTCACTATCCCCGATTAGCGGCGGCAGTTGGGGTGGAAATCCCTGAAAGGGCAAGCCCTGCCGCTATTTGACGGGCGCGCCGCCGCCCGGCAGGCCGAGCCTCGACCACTTCTCGGTCACCAATTTTACCGTGGCTTCGTCCATGCCCAGCTTCTCGCCCCACTCGCGGTGGGTCTCCGGCGGCCACTTGTTGGTGGCGTCGAGGCCTACCTTCGATCCCAGCCCGCTCTCGGGCGAGGCGAAGTCGAGATAGTCGATGGGGGTGCCCTCGATCAGGGTGATGTCGCGGGCCGGATCCATGCGGGTCGACAGCGCCCACATGACGTCCTTCCAGTCGCGGGCGTCGATGTCGTCGTCCACGACGATCACCCACTTGGTGTACATGAACTGCCGCAGATAGCTCCAGACGCCCATCATCACGCGCTTGGCGTGGCCGGGGTAGGCCTTCTTCATGGAGACCACGGCGATGCGGTAGGAGCAGCCCTCCGGCGGCAGCCAGAAGTCGACGATCTCCGGGAACTGCTGGCGCAGCAGGGGGATGAAGACCTCGTTCAGCGCCTCGCCGAGCACCGACGGCTCGTCCGGCGGCCGGCCAGTGAAGGTGGTCAGATAGATGGGATTCTTCCGCATGGTGATGGCGGAGATTTGGAAAACCGGGAACTTTTCGACCGAGTTGTAGTAGCCGGTATGGTCGCCGTAGGGGCCCTCATCGGCGTATTCGTCCAGCAGGACGTGGCCCTCGATGACGATCTCGGCGTTGGCCGGGACCATCAGGGGGACGGTCTTGGCGGGAACAAGCTCCACCTTGGAGCCCCGCATCAGGCCGGCGAACTGATACTCCGACAGGGTCTCAGGAACCGGTGTCACCGCCGCCAGGATGGTGCCGGGATCGGCGCCGATCACCGCGCAGGCGGGCAGGGGCTCGCGCTTGCCGGCGCTCTTCCAGCGGCGATGGTGCTGGGCGCCGCCCCGGTGGGCCAGCCAACGCATGATGGTGCGGTCCTTGCCGATCACCTGCATGCGGTAGATGCCGAGGTTGTAATTGTCCTCGCGCTCTTGCGAAGGTCCGCGGGTGACCACCAGGGGCCAGGTGATCAGGGGGGCGGGCTCGCCGGGCCAGCAGGTCTGGATCGGCAGCTTGGAAAGGTCGATCTGGTCGCCGGTCCAGACGATCTCCTGCACCGGCGCCTTCTTCACGATGGCCGGCCGCATGGACATCACGGTCTTGGCCAGCGGCAGCATGTCTAGGGCGTCCTTCAGGCCGCGGGGCGGCTCGGGCGCGCGCAGGAAGGCCAGCAGTTCGCCCACCTCCCGCAGGTCGGCGGCCGTGGTGCGTTCGCGCCCGTCCAGGGTGACGCCCATGGCCACCCGTTTGACGGTGCCGAACAGGTTGACCAAGCAGGGCATGCCCGACGGCTCGCCGTCGGCGCGGGTGACATTCTCAAATAGGACCGCTGGCCCGCCCGTGGCCAGCAGCCGGCGTTGGATCTCGGTCATCTCAAGGACCGATGAGACCGGCTCGGTGACGCGCACCAGCTCGCCCGCGGCCTCCAGCTTGGCGATGAAATCCCGCAGGGACCGATAGGCCATGTGCTCTCCGAAACAGTTGGCCGGAAGCTAGGGCCGAGCCTTGCGTCTGTCACCCTTTGCGGCGCGAGACGGGAGGGGTAAAATCAAAGCCATGAAACGCCTCGACCTCGACGACCTTCCCCCCAAGCTCGCTCATCTGCTCACCGGCCTGGCCGAGGGGGAGGAACTGCTGCTGGTCCAGGACGGCATGGTGGCAGGCCACCTGACCGGCGGCGCGCCCGTGGCCAAGGCCGGCGAGAGCGAACCGGAACCGCCGCCCGAGGAACAGGCCAAGGAAATCTTCGAGCAGTTCCGCTCGATGATGGAGGACGAGTTCTAGAGCCTGATCCGTTGAGGTGGAATCGCTTCGCGATTCCGCCGATGCGGTGAATCAGGCTCCAGATTTAAGCGAGAGCATGATTCACGCTTCAGCCGGGACCGCGACGCGGTTCCGTCTAAAACGATCATGCTCTAGGCCCTGGCCGCGTCGAATTCCTTGATCAGCTTCTTCGGCGCGATCTCGCGCCACTTGCGGTCCAGGAAGTTGCGGAACGACCCGGGATGCAGGGTCTCGATGCGGGCCAGCACGCTGGGATAGTCCTTGTAGTGCGGGGTGGTGTGGAAGGTGGCGGGCTCGGCCTCCATCAGCATGTCGCGCTCGTCGAAGCTGACGCCGGTGAGCACGACGCTCTGATCCTCGCGGCGCAGGCGGGTGAAGAACTTGCCGTGCACCTTGTAGGCGGGCGCGCCATAGGACTCGCCCTCCTCGGCGCCGGGAAACGACAGGATGATCTCGCGCATCTCGTCGGGTGTCATGGCTCTCTCCGTTCCTTGAGCGAAGGCTCGCCCTGAGCGCCGCCGCCGTCAATTGCGTCGTGGGCCCGGCCTTGCCCGCGATGCCGCGCCGTCGCCGCCGGAGGACACTGCGCAGGGCGCCCGACCCCACCTTCTACAAGCCGACCGCAATCTCGGTTTCGCAGAACAGGGAATCCATCAGTAGCCGAGCGCTACCCCGTCCTTGCGCATCTCGGTGGCCGCGGCATAGCGGCCGGGCCAGCGCTCGATGGCCTGGTAGCCGCCATAGCCGCCGGGTTCGGGCGCCAGCACCCAGCCGATCTTGGCCAGGGCCTGCCTGGTGGCCTCAGGCACGCCGCTCTCCAGGTTGAGCACACCCACCCCCTGCTGCGCCTCGCCGGTGGGTTCGGTGGAGCCGCCGTGGTGCCAGCGTGGCGAGTCGCCGGCCTCCTGAACGCCCAGGCCGAAGTCCACCATGTTGGAGATGATCTGGGCCTGGCCCTGGGGCTGCATGTCCCCACCCATGACGCCGAAGGACAGCCACGGCTGGTCCCCCTTGGTCGCGAAGCCCGGGATGATGGTCTGGAAGGGCCGCTTGCCCGGGGCGTAGATATTGGGGTGGCCGTCGGTCAGGGCGAACAGCTCGCCGCGGTCCTGGAACATGAAGCCCAGGCCGTCGGGCATCAGACCTGAGCCCATGCCGCGATAGTTGGACTGGATGATGGAGACCATCATGCCGTCGGCGTCGCTGGTGGTGAAATAGGTGGTGTCGCCGTGGCTGGGCGCCTGGCCGGGATTGACCGGGGTCAGGATGGCGTCAGGGCGGATGAGCTTCGCGCGCTCCTTGGCGTAGGCCTTGGAGATAAGCCACTCGGTGGGGATCTTGGCGAAGTCGGGATCGGCGTAGTAGCGGGCACGGTCCTCGAAGGCCAAGCGCTTGGCCTCGACGCTGTGGTGGATCGCGGCGGCCGACTGGAAGCCCATCACCTTGAGGTCGAACTGCTCCATGATGTTCAGCGCCTGCAGGCTGGCCAGCCCCTGACTGTTGGGGGACAGGCCCCAGACGTCGACGCCGCGATAGTTGACCTTGTGCGGCGGGTCCCAGCGGCTGTGGTGGGCGGCCAGATCGGCCTTGGTCATCCAGCCGCCGATGCGTTTGAAGTAGCGCTCGATGGTGGTGGCGATCTCGCCCTCGTAGAAGCCGTCGCGGCCGCCATAGGCGATCAGGCCGTAGGTGCGGGCCAGCGCCGGATTGCGGAACACCTCGCCTTCCTTCGGCGTCTTGCCGTCGGGCGCCCAGATCGACTTGAAGTTCTCCACCTCCTCCAGGCCGGCGCCGGGCTTGGTGAAGTTGGTGAGCGAGCGGTCCAGATAGTAGGCGACGTTCTGGGTGACCGGCGCGCCCTCTTCGCAGTGGGTGATGGCGGGCTTGAACAGGTCCTTCCACGCAAGCTTCCCGTAGCGCTGGTGCAGGGTCCACCAGGCGTCGACCGCGCCCGGCACGCTGACCGAGACGGCGCCGTAGGATGGGATCAGGCCGTTCCTGGCGCGGCCGCGAACGGTCTCCAGGGAAAGACCCTTGGGGCTGCGGCCCGAGCCGTTGAGGCCCACCACCTGTTTGGTCTTCGGGTCCCACAGCATGACGAAGCAGTCGCCGCCGACCCCGCAGGAGATCGGCTCGACGAAGCCCAGCACAGCGTTGGCGGCGATGGCCGCGTCCACCGCCGAGCCGCCGGCCTTCAGGATCTCGATGGCGGCCAGGCTGGCCAGGGGATGGGCCGTGGCCGCCGCGCCATGGACACCCCAGGCGGCGCTGCGGCTGGCGAAGGTGGCGCCGTCCACCCGGTCGCCGCCGTGCACGTCGGGGCGGTTGCGGTTGGGATTGTCGGACCGGGCGTCGGCCAGGGCGCGGGTGGCGAGCGCCGCGGCGGGCAGGGCGGCGAGGAAGGTGCGGCGGCGCATGCGGACTCCTAGACTGGCCGCCACTATGGCGCCGGTCTCAGGCCTGAGTCAGATTTTCCGTGGGCAGGGTCCTCTAGCACCATCGATATCAGGGTGCGGCTTGCAGGTTCAGAAAGTCCAGGGCGTCGCCGATGGGGATGAAGAAGTTTAGCGTCGCGGGCTCGCCGTCCTCCCGGTGACCCCAGTCGGTTATGCCGATCACGGCGCCCTTTTCGTTCAGCAGGGGGCCGCCGCTGTTGCCGTGCGCCACCGCCACGTCGCTTTGGATGAAGGTGAACCCCTCGAAGATGCGATTGGCCGAGACGATGCCCTTGGTCACCGTGGTCTGAAACTTGAGGTCCAGCGGCGTCCCGACCGCGAACACTGTCGCGCCGGGAGCGGGGGAGCCGCGGTGGACATAGAGCGGCTGGCGCCCGTGCGGATTGGTGCGGATGAGCGCGACATCTCGGGCCTTGTGCCTGCGGACGACCTCCCCGTCGCTCTCGAAGCCGTCGGACCAGCGGATGCGGACCTTGGTGTCCTTGCCCACGACATGCTCGTTGGTGATAATATAGCCGTCGGCCGACACGAGGAAGCCAGTCCCATGGCCGGCCCCAGCCAGGACGGCGACCACCGCACCCGACGCCTCGGGAATCGCTTTCGCGCCGGGCGCCGCGCCCGTCAGCACGATGAGATTGTTTGACTGCGGCTTCTGCTCCTGAGCCGCCTGTTCAGCGTCCGCCACGAAGATTGTGCGGAACGCTTCTGACTCGGTCAGGGCGCGGACATTCTCCCGGAAGGCGCCCACCATCAGGGGGTTTATGACCCCGTCTCTTTGGAACCGGTCAATGGCGAAGGCGCCGCTGGTGGGGATGGTGGCCACCACCTTTCGCTGCAGCTTCGAATAGACCTGCCATTCGATCGTGAAGGACATCGAGCCCTTTTCGCGGTGGGAAACGTACTCGGATTCGGCGCTGCAAGCGTCCGCCGTCATACCTTTCACGCGTGCGCCGATGGTGAACTCGCCCGCGGAATCGGCCTCGTTGTCGAAAAGATCGTCGCTTCCGCTCTCGAACCCTGCGGCCCGCACTTCCCGTCGGAAAGTGTCTGGGAAGATGTTGTCGCTGACCTGCATGCGGCCTTCACGCCACTTCAGCTTCGACCATGGAATGCAAAGAAGCCCGCCCCGCCAATCCCCCAGCACTTGGCCCGGCGGAATATCGAAGACGACGCGCGCCAGATTCACCGGCAGGGTTTTCGAGCCGACAGATATTGGCTGGGCCATCGCCGGCCCGGCCATCAGCGCCAGCAACAATCCAACGAAGGCCACGCGACGCATACTCAGCCCCCCAGCTATCCGACTGGAATTACAGCACAGGCTCCACGCCCAACTCAATCCTCGGTGAAGACCGCCAGCTCATTCCCGCTGGGGTCGCGGAAGTGGAACCGCCGGCCGCCGGGGAAGCTGAAGATCGGCTTGACGATCGCCCCGCCAGCCGCGCTCACCTTGGCCAACATCGCCTCGATGTCGGTGGTGAAGATCACCACCAGGGGCGCGGCCGGCGCCTCGGCCGGATCGGCCTGGAAACCGCCGTCGAGGCCTGCGTCGCCGAAGGCGGCATAGGTCGGGCCGTAGTCGGTGAAGGTCCAGCCGAAGGCCTGGCCGTAGAAGCTCTTGGTGGCGGGCAGGTCCGCGCCCGGCAGCTCCACATAGTCGATCTTGCCGTCTTCGCGCATTTCGGTCGCCGCTTTCAGTTCTGTGTTTGTTCCCTTTTAGAAGGTCAGGCCGCGAGAGTCCAGACGGAGGTTTTCTTGACCTCCTGGTCCTCCAGCTCGCGGGTGGTGGCCACCTGGTACTCGGCCAGCTTGGTGAGGCCCGAGCGCGGGAAGTAGGAGCGCCCCGGATCGCCGATCAGGACGGCGGTCCCCCGCGCCCGCGCCTGCGCCAGCCAGGCCATCACCGCGTCGGCCATGGGCTTTTCGTAGCAGATGTCGCCGGCCAGGATGACGTCGGCGGCGGGGGCTGGGGTGTCGAGCAGGTTGGCGTCGGTGAAGTCCACGGCGACCCCATTGGCCTTGGCGTTGAGGGCCAGCGCCGCGCCGCAGAAGCCGTCGATGTCGGCGGCCAGGACGTGGGTCGCGCCGGCCTGCATGGCGGCGATGCCGACGATGCCGGAGCCCGAGGCAAAGTCGATCACCCGCTTGCCGGCGACCAGCTTGGGATTGTCCAGGATGTAGCGCGCCAGGGCCTGGCCGCCGGCCCAGGCGAAGGCCCAGAAGGGCGGCGGCAGGCCGATCTCGGCCAGGGCCTCCTCGGTCATCTTCCAGATCGGGGTGATCTCATCGGCGAGATGCAGCTGCAGCTCCGGGGTGTGGGGCGGGGTCTGCAGCCGGGTGTTTTCGAGGATGAAGGCGCGGCGGCCCTCGAAACTGGGATCGATCATCCCCTCGCTTAGCCGGACGCCTTACCTGCCGCCAGAGCCAGCACCTTCAAATACCCGCCCGGCTCCACCAGCATGCCGTCGGTTATTCCGGCCTTCGCCAGCGCCCGGTGCGCGCGGGGCAGCTGGTAGCAGGGCAGGTGCATGAACATGTGATGTTCGCAGTGGTAGTTCACATAGTAGGGGGCCAGCAGGGCGCGCTCGATCAGGTTGGCCTTGGTGGTCCGGGCGTGGCGCAGGGGATCGGGCTCGTCCTTGGCGATGCAGGCGTGCTCGGCGATGTTCCTCAGCCGCGTGATCATCGGATACCAGGTGGCCTGGGGCAGGACCCACAGCACTGGCCAGGCCCACCAGGCGCCGAAGGGGGCGCCGAGGGCGGTGATGACCAGGCCGCCCAGCAGCCAGCGGCGCTTGCGGCGGACCTCTTCGGCCAGGATCGGAGCCAAGGGTTCGCCCGGCTTGCGGGCCTTCAGCCGGGCGACCAGGTCGCCGAACCGCTGCTTGAAGAAGGTCTGGCCGGTGAGGTCGCGCACCAGCTTGCGCCGCAGGGACACTCGCGTGATCGGGAAGGGCGCCGAGAGGCCAAGGTCCGGGTCTTCCGCCTGCTGGGCGAAGCGGTGGTGGGTCAGGTGATAGGGGCGATAGCGGGCCAGGCCGCCGCCGGTCATCCACTCGCCGGCCCAGTCGTTGACCTTGAGGTTCTTGTGCAGGGCCCCGTGGGCGGCGTCATGCATCAGGATGGCCAGGCCCAGCTGCCGGCCGCCGATGATCATGACAGCCAGCGGCAGGGTCAGGGGCCAGACCACCACCATGGCCCCGGCCGCCAGGATCACGATCCAGGCGTGGGCGACGAGCGCCAGGCCGCGCCAGTTGGAGTGTGCGGCGAGGCGCGCCCAGGTCTCGGGCGGGAAATAGGTCTTGGGATCGACGCGGGCTGCGGCTGCCATGGCGACATAGTCCCACAAAACGTCGTGACGAAACAGCGTGACCCTAGGTCACGACGGCGGTTGGGGAACCGGCGGCCATGTCCTAGGCTGGAGCCTCGTCGCCTGGAGATCAGCATGCGCCAACGCCTCGCCGTCCTCACCCTCGCCGCGGCCCTCCTGGGCACGGGCGCCCAGGCCGCCAGCTTCAACTGCGCCCGGGCCCGCAGCCCCGACGAGAAGGCGATCTGCGGCAGCCTGACCCTGAACGACCAGGATGTGAGGCTGGCCCAGCTGTACGATATCACCCGCCACCTGGTGGCCATGGGGGGGCGTGGCGCGATCCAGGACGACCAGCAGGCCTGGCTGCAGAGCCGGCGCGCCTGCGGCGCCAACCGCGCCTGCCTGACCAAGTCCTATAGCCGCCGGATCGGCGAGCTGAACAAGGTGCTGGACCACGTCTACAGCCAGGGGCCGTTCTAGATACTGGAGGCCGGCCCCGACCACATGCCGGCGGCCATGGCCATCACCAGCAGCAGGCCGGCCAGGCTGTTGGACTTGAAGAGCGCCAACGCGGCCACGCCATCCTTCACGTCCAGCCGGGCGGCCTGCCGCGACAGGTGGACGCCGAACAGGGCGGCCGGCGGCAGGAAGAGGGGGCCGAGCCCTCCGACCCAGGCGGCGGCGAGCGCCAGGACGAAGGCCGCCACATAGAAGCCCAGCACCGCCTTGGGGGCTGCGTCGCCCAGCCGCAGGGCCGAGGACTTCACGCCGGCGAGCGCATCGTCCTCCAGGTCCTGGACCGCGTAGATGGTGTCGTAGCCCAGGGTCCAGAAGAAGCCCGAGGCATAGAGCAGGCCGGCGGGCCAGGACAGGTGGCCGGTGGCGGCGGCATAGCCCAGCAGGGCGCCCCAGTTGAAGGTGAGGCCCAGCCAGGCCTGCGGCCACCAGGTGATCCGCTTCATGAAGGGATAGGCGGCCACCAGACCCAGCGACGCGACGCCCAGCGCGATGGCGACCCAGCCCATGGTCAGCAGGATGGCCAACGAGACCAGGGCGCAGGCGACCACGAAGGCCCAGGCCTGCTTGACGCTGATCTGGCCCGACGGGATCGGGCGGCCCGCGGTGCGGGCCACCTTGGCGTCGAAATCGCGGTCGACGATGTCGTTATAGGCGCAGCCGGCGGCGCGCATCAGGGCCGCGCCGAGGAAGAATTCCAGCATCAGCACGGGGTTCGGCGCCTGACGCTCCATGGCGGCGGCCAGCGCGATCCCCTGCCAGCCCGGCAGCATCAGCAGCCAGATGCCGGTGGGCCGGTCGAAGCGTCCCAGCTTCAGCCACGGGCGCAGAGCTGCGGGCGCATAGCGGTCCACCCAGTTGGTGGGGGTGGCGTCGGGGAGGTGGTCAGTGGCGGTCATCTTGGCCCCTGCATACCAGACCGTGGCTTTCGCGCCGCAGTCAGAATTTGGCGTAACGCGGTCGCTTGACGCGGGAATCCCTCCCGCCTAGCTTCCCGGCTCCACAGACGACGTGACCGGAAAGGAGGGTCAGCAAAGATGAAAGTCATCCCAGCCACCGCCCTCACCGCACGCGCCGCCGCCGGGTCCTCCTGCTGACCTGAGACTTCCCCGGCCCGCGCGCCATCCGCGCCCGCCCCAAGGAATTCTCCCCTGTCCGCCGACCCGCGCTGGACGTTCCAGCCGCTCCCCATTTTCCATGACGTCGCCGATGCGCGGACTCTCGCAGCATCCCCCGCCGTCATCCGACACCAACGGCTCAAATGACCGACCTTCACGACGATGAGGACGATAACCGTCCCCGCACCCTGACCAACAGCCAGGTGATCGCCTTCATGGCGGGACACTGGATGGGCGAGCCCCGGCGGTTTGTGCTGATCGCGGTGCTGATGCTGGCCTCGACGGCCTGTGACCTGTCCATCCCCTGGGCGACCCGGGGCCTGATCGACGCGGTGGCGACCCCCACCTCGCCCACCGACAAGGCCTGGATCGCCTGGGCCAGCCTGTCGGCCCTGTACCTGGCCTTCTACAGCCTGCGCAGCGGCATGTTCCGCCTGTCCAACGGCTACTATTCGCGGATCATGGCGCGGATGGTGACGGGGGCGTTCGGGCGCGTGCAGGCCTTCTCCGCCGACTGGCATGCCTCCAACTTCGCCGGCGCCACGGTGCGGCGGGTCAGCCGCGCCATGTGGGGTTATGACAGCGCCTCTGACGCCCTGCTCTGGATGCTGACCCCGACGCTGATCGTGCTGTCGGGCCTGGCCATCTCCATCGGTCTGAAGTGGCCGGCGGCCGGCGTGTTCGTGGCCGTGCTGGTGGTGGCCTTCGCGATCTTCAACATCGTGGTCTCGACCCACTACATCCGCCCGGCGAACCTGGCCTCGACGGCGCTGGACTCCCAGATCGGCGCCAACCTGGCCGACGCCATCGGCGGCAATCCGGTGGTGAAGGGCTTTGGCGCCGAGGCCCGTGAGGAGCAGCGGTTCTCCCGTCACGTGGACACCTGGCGGGCGGCCCAGCACAAGACCTGGAACGCCTTCAACACCGTCAGCTGGGGCCAAAACCTGTTCCTGGTGGTCCTGCAGGCGGGGCTGACGGGGCAGTTGGTCTATGCCTGGAGCCATGGTCAGGCGACGCCGGGCGACGTGGCCTTCGGCATCACCTCCTTCATCGTCATGGCCGGCTACATGCGGAACTTCAGCGAGATCACCCGGATGCTGCAGAAGGGCCTGGACGACATGGTGGACGTCGCCACCTACATGCGGACCGAGCCGCAGCTCGCCGACAAGGCCGACGCCAAGCCATTCCGCGGCGAGCTGGGGGAGGTGATCTTCGACCGCGTCACCTTCGGCTATGAGAACGCCGCCCGGCCGCTCTACCAGGACTTCACCCTGGTGGTGGCGCCGGGCGAGCGCGTGGCCCTGGTGGGGCCAACGGGGGCCGGCAAGTCCACCTTCGTCAAGCTGCTGCAGCGGCTCTACGACGTGCAGTCCGGCCGCATCCTCATCGACGGCCAGGACATCGCCCACGTGGCCCAGGGCTCCCTGCGGCGCGCCATCGCCGTGGTGCCGCAGGACCCGGCCCTGTTCCACCGCACCATCGCCGAGAACATCAGCTACGCCCGGCCCGAGGCGACGGAGGAGGAGGTGATCCTGGCCGCAAAGCGGGCCCGCGCCCACGACTTCATCGCCGGCCTGCCCAAGGGCTACGACACCCTGGTGGGCGAGCGCGGCGTGAAACTGTCGGGGGGCGAGCGCCAACGGGTGGCGATCGCGCGCGCCTTCCTCGCCGACGCGCCGATCCTGGTGCTGGACGAGGCGACCTCGTCCCTGGACGTCGAGACTGAGCGTCAGGTGCAGGCGGCGATGGAGGAACTGATGGTGGGCCGGACCACGGTGGTCATCGCCCACCGGCTGTCGACCATCCGGGGCGCCGACCGCATCCTGGTGTTCGAGGGCGGCCAGCTGGTGGAGGAGGGCCGTCATGCGGACCTCGTGGCGAGGGGCGGCGCCTATGCCCGCCTGCATGCTGTGACGGAGGCCGGCGCGTGACCGAGCACTACGAAGAGGCCGACGAGTCCGCCAACCGGGTCCTGAGCAACCGCAAGGTCCTGGGATTCGTGATGGGCTACTGGCTGCGCAGGCCCTGGCTGCTGGCCGGCACCCTGGTGACCACCCTGGCCGGCATCGGTTTCGACCTGGCCCTGCCCTGGGCCTCGGGGCGGTTGGTGGACGCTGTCGCGGCGGGACCGTCGTCGCAGGACCTGGCCTGGGGCGCCTGGGGTCTGTTCGTGGGCGTCTATCTGGTGGGCTCCCTCATGCGCAACCTCGCGCCGCGGTTCTGGATCCCGCTGGCCGCCCGCAACATGCGCGAGATCACCGAGGAAGGGTTCGGTAAGGTGCAGTCGTTCTCGGCCGACTGGCACGGGGACAACTTCTCGGGCGCCACGGTGCGCAAGCTGAGCCGCGCCATGTGGGGCTATGACGAGGTGTCCGACGCCGTGGTCATGTGGCTGGGCCCGGCGCTGGCGGTGCTTCTGGGCCTGTCGGTGATGATGATCCTGCGCTGGCCGCTGGTGGGGCTGTTCTCGCTCGCCACGGTGGTCTTCTACATCGCCTCCAACATCTTCCTGACCACCACCTTCGCCCGGCCCCTGAACCTCAAGTCCGTGGGTCTGGACAGCCGGATCGGCGGGGCGATCTCCGATTCCATCGCCTCCAACGCCACGGTGCGCGGCTTCGGCGCCGAGGACCGGGAGTCGACGCGCATCGCCGGCGTGACCGCGCTGTGGTCCACCGCCGTCCAGCGCACCTGGACCCGGTTCACCGACATCTGGCTGGTGCAGAACCTGCTGCTGGTGCTGTTGCAGGCGGGGCTCACCGGCCTGCTGCTGCGGCTGTGGGCGCGGGGCGAGGCGACCGCAGGCGACGTGGCCTTCGGAGTCACCTCCTTCATGCTGATGAGCGGTTACCTGCGCAACATCGGCGACAACATCCGCATGCTGCAGAAGGGGCTGGACGATGTCGAGGACGTGGCCCGCTACCTGACGCTCGCGCCCCAGGTGGCCGATGCGCCCGGCGCTCCGGCCTTCGCCGGAGACCTGGGGGAGGTGGTCTTCGATCACGCCACCTTCGGCTACAAGTCGGCCCAGCAGACGCTCTATCGCGACTTCTCGCTGACCATCGCGCCGGGGGAGCGCATCGCGCTGGTGGGGCCGACGGGGTCGGGCAAGTCGACCTTCGTCAAGCTGGTGCAGCGGCTCTATGACCTGGACTCCGGCCGCATCCTGATCGACGGGCAGGATGTGGCCAAGGTGACCCAAGGCTCCCTGCGGCGCGCCATCGCCGTGGTGCCGCAGGACCCGGCCCTGTTCCACCGGACCATCGGCGAGAACATCAGCTATGCCCGGCCCGGCGCGACCGCCGACGAGATCGAGCTGGCCGCCCGCCGCGCCCGGGCCCACGACTTCATCACCAAGCTGCCCAAGGGCTACGAGACCCTGGTGGGGGAGCGGGGCGTGAAGCTGTCGGGGGGTGAGCGCCAGCGGGTGGCGATCGCGCGCGCCTTCCTCGCCGATGCGCCCATCCTGGTGCTGGACGAGGCCACCTCCTCCCTGGACGTGGAGACCGAGCGGGAGGTGCAGGCGGCCATGGAGGAGCTCATGGTGGGCCGCACCACCATCGTCATCGCCCACCGCCTGTCGACCATCCGCGGCGCCGACCGCATCCTGGTGTTCGAGAACGGCCAGGTGATCGAAGAAGGCCGCCACGCCGAGCTGGTGAAACGGGGCGGCGCCTATGCCCGGCTGCACGCGGTGACGATGGGGGTGGGATAGCCCTCTCCTGACCGTCATGGCCGGGCTTGTCCCGGCCACCCATGATCTCCGAGGTCCAGCAAGCACCCCCGGCGACGCCGTGTTTCCTGCGGCGAGGCGGAGATCATGGGTCCTCGGGACAAGCCCGAGGATGACGGTTGTTATGGTTGCAAGGCCGCGGACAACGAAGTCGCCAAATCGCCCTTGGGTTCGACGCGCACCGAGACGAGCCCCAGCCAACCCGCCATCAGCTTCAGTTCCGCCGCCAGCAGCCCGGGCGTTTCTGCATTGGCCCAGGGTTCGGCGTGGGCCGACTGCACCACCAGGACGCCGGCCTTGCGGTCGGCCTTGAGGTCGACGCGGGCGGTGATGGCCTCGCCCTGCAGGAAGGGCAGGACATAGTAGCCGTGCACCCGCTTGGGCGCTGGCGTGTAGATCTCCAGCCGCACGCGGACGCCGAAGATCCGCTCGGTGCGCTCGCGGAACCAGATCAGGTTGTCGAAGGGCGACAGCAGGGCGTTGGCGGTGATCTTGCGCGGGCGGCGCGCGGCGGGGTCGAGATAGGCCGGCTGGTCCCAGCCCTTCACGGACACCGGCGTCAGATCGCCGGCCTCAACGAGTTCAGCAAGACGCGCCTTGGTGTCGGCCACCGGCATGCGGAAATAGTCCCGCAGGTCGCGTTCCGTCGCCACGCCCTGGGCGCGGGCGGCGATGCGCAGCAGTTCGCGCTGGGCCTCGTCGCGCGGCGGGGTGGGGGCGTCGCGGACCGACTTGGGATGGACGTCGCCCGGAAGCCCGTAGACTCGTTCGAAGGTGGTGCGCCGGGTGGCCGTCGTGATCTCGCCGGCCCAGAACAGGCACTCCATGGCCCGCTTGCCCTCGCTCCAGCCCCACCAGCCGCCCGCCCCCTTCTTCTCGCCGATCTCCAGTTCGCCCGCCGAGATGGCGCCGCGGGTGTGAATCTCAGCGAGCGCCTTGTCGATGAAGGGCCGGTTCTCGCGCAGGAAGCGGGCGACGCCCTTCCAGAGGCCGACGCCCTCGCGAGCATCCTGCATCCGCCAGCGCATCAACGGCTGCAGGGCGTGGAGGGCCAGGGACGCCTCGTGCATCCAGTACTCGAACAGGACCGGCTTCCTGCCCCAGGCCAGGGTCTCCAGCAGCGTGCGGGGATAGACGCCCAGCCGAGAGAACAGCGGCAGGTAGTGGGTGCGGCTGACCACATTGACCGAGTCGATCTGCAACAGGCCCAGCCGCTCGATAGTCTTGATCAGGTGGCGCTTGCCGGGTTCAGCGGGTCGACGGTCGGCGAAGCCCTGGGCGGCCAGGGCGATGCGCCGCGCCTCGAGGGCGGTGAGGGTGTGCGTCATGAGCGGGTGAGGCCGAGGGCCTGGATGATGATCTCGGCGGCCTGCTCGGGCGCATTCGCCCCGGTGTCCACCACCAGTTCGGAGGCGATGGCCGGATAGTCCCAGACCCCCTTGGCGCGGAGATCCCGCAGCATCTCCAGATCCCGCAGCTTGCCGAACTGGACGCGCGACTCCGCATCGATGCGCCGCTCCTGCTCGGCGACGGGGGCGGTGAGCTCGACGAACCGCACTCGGCCGCCGTGCCGCTCCACCACCGCTTGCGTATCGGCTGGGAAGGTCACGGGAACCGAATGTTCGGGCGCGAAGGTGAAGACGAGCGACCGGCCGATCTTCGCGGCCTCCTCGAAGACCGACAGCCACATCTGCTCGCGCAGCCGGATGAAGGGCTCAGTCCCGAACTCGAACACCGCGTAGACGGCGTCCACCACCAGGTGATTGTGGAACAGGGCGAACCCGGTGCGGGCGGTGAGCTCGCGCGCCACCGTCAGTTTCCCGACCGCGGCCGGGCCGTGCAGGAAGATCAGCTCCATCGCGCGCCTACCGCTCCAGGCGCCCGTCGGTGAGAGCCTCGATCTCGAAGGGGAAGACCACCTTGGGGTCCGGGTCCTTGATCTTCTTGGCGATGTCCTTGGGCGCCATGGCGTTGACCAGGTAGCGCAGCACATTGAGCCGGCCTTCGGTCTTGTCGTCGTTGCGCACGCAGACCCAGGGGGTGCGGGGCGCATGTGTGCGCTTCAGCATCTCGTCGCGCGCCTTGGTGTAGTCGTCCCACTTGGATTGGGCGGCGGCGTCCAGCGGGCTGGACTTCAGCACCTTCAGGGGATCGGTGCGGCGTTCCTCCAGGCGCTTGGCCTGCTCCTTCTTGGAGACGTCCAGCCAGAGTTTCACCACGACGAGGCCGCTCTCCACCAGCATGGCCTCGAATGTGGAGACGTCACGCAGGAAGTTCTCGTGCTCCTCGGGGGTGCAGAACCCCATCACAGGTTCGACGCCGCCACGGTTGTACCAGGAGCGGTTGAGGATCACGACCTCGCCGGCCGCCGGCAGGTGACCGACATAGCGCTGGAAGTACCACTGGCTGCGTTCGCGGTCGGAGGGTTTGGGCAGGGCGATCACCCGGGTGGCGCGGACCGAGAGGTGCTCGATCACCCGCCGGATCGTGCCGTCCTTGCCGGCCGCATCGCGGCCCTCGAAGATGATCAGCACCTTGGCGCCGCTCTCCATCGCCCTCTGCTGGGCGCGGACCAGGGCGAGCTGGGCCTGCTCGAGATCGTTGAGGTCGTCGGATTTATCAGATTTGGACATGACGCAAGCCTAGTCCAGAAACGCGGCGCGGGCAGGGAAAAATCCCGCCGGGAGCCGCTGATGACAGACCTCGAAATCACCCTGGCCCAGCCGCACGAGCGCGAGGTGCTTGAGAACCTGATGCAGCTCTATGTTCACGACTTCTCGGAGCAGTGGTCGGACCAGCCCCGCGGCGAGGTGGGAGGGGACGGCCGGTTCGAGCCCTATCCGCTGGACCCCTACTGGAGCGATGCGAGCCACGTGCCTCTGCTGTTGCGCAGGGGCGGCCATATCGCCGGCTTCGCCTTGCTGGACGCCCACAGCCATGCGGGCCGCACGGTCGACCGCAACATGGCCGAGTTCTTCATCCTGCGGAAACACCGCCGGGGCGGGGTGGGCCTGGCCGCGGCCCATGCGATCTTCGCCCGCTATCCTGGTGTCTGGGAGGCGGCGGTGGCCCGGCGCAACATCGGCGCCCTGCACTTCTGGCGTAGGGCCGCGGCGCCCTATGCGGACGTCGAGGAGACCGATGTCGCCAGTGACGACTGGAACGGCCCGGTGCTGCGCTTCCGGGTCTAGGCGACCGGCAGGGGCTCCATGCCGAGCGCCCGGCGGAAGGTGTTGTGGTAGTGGTGCAGCGGGGGCTCGTTGCGGCCAAACAGCAGCTGATCCTGCAGGCCGGCGGCCAGGGCGCGCTGGGTGGTCTCGGCGGTGGCGTAGTCCTCGGCGGCCACGACCGCGGTGAACCCTTCCGCAAACAGCATCGCCATGCCCGGATTCTCCGCCAGGACCTCGCGGTCGAAATAGTAGCTGATCTGGGAGATCGAGCGTCCGGGGTCCTGGGGATCGGGATAGACCCGCACCACCGCGATGCGCTTGTTCCCGACGTTCACCACCACGTTGGGAAACAGGAAATAGACCGGGAAGCCGCCCTGCTCGATGGTCCAATCGGCCTCCGGCTGACCACGCAGCTCGTCGATCCCTCTCAGGCACAGGATCATCCGATGGTTGCGGTCGTAGGACCGGTAGGACAGCACGTCGCCGTGGAAGTTGTTGGCCAGGGTGTCCTTGTGCAGGCGCTTGAAGTGGTAGGTCTCGCCGAAGGTGTCGGTGGCCAGCTTCCAGTTCAGCTTCATGTCCAGGGTCTGCTCGTGAGCCAGGACGTAGCGGCCCCAATCCCAGTGCTCCAGATCGTCGGCGACACCCTGGAAAAGGGTCTCGGTGTCGATCACGCCCTTCGGATCGGAATGGACAAGCAGGAAGCCGAACCGCTCGGCGGCCGGCAGTTCGATCAGGCCCAGGCACGCCTTGTCGATGGTCCCGAACTGGTCCTCCTGCGGCACGCCGATCAGGGCGCCGGAGGAATCATAGGTCCAGGCGTGGAAGGGGCAGGAGAACCGCGACTTCCGGCCCCGGCGGGCCTGCTCCACCATCGGGCCGCGATGCCGGCAGGAATTGAGGAAGGCGCGGACCTGGCCCGCCTTGTCCCGGGTCACCAGGATCGGGATGCCCAGGTCGCTGCAGGTGATGAAGCTGCCGGGCTCGGGCAGGTCGGCGGTCATGCCGACGATCTGGGGATGGCCCCGGAAGAAGGTCTCCCATTCGCGGCCGGCCAGGTCAGGACAGGTATAGGTGCTGGCCGGGCAGGACATGACGCCGCCGGCGTCGGCGTTCACGCCCTCGTCGAGTTGGGACATCAGTTCACGCAGGACTTCGATCTGGACAGCGGGTTTCATGTCGCGGGAGCCTCGGTGGGGATGGCGGCGCTGAGCACGCGGAAGGTGGTGGCGATCTGGTCACGGCGGGCCTGGAGGGGCTGGGCGCGGCGGCTGGACACCCGCATGCCCTGGTTGACCAGCATGAGGAAGGCGGCGAGTTCGTCAGCCTGGTCTGGAGCGCATCCAGCGTCGCGCAGGCAGTCCTCGAACCCCGCCTGAACCTGCGCCAGCCGCGCGGCGGCGTGGGCGCTGAGCCCGTCATCGACATCGGCCATTTCCAGCACGGTGTTCACCAGCAGGCAGCCCCATTCGGCGTTGCCGCCGGGCGGGTCGACGACGCTACGGTCGAAGAACTGGCGCAGCGCCTCCAGGGGCGGTTGGCCGGTGCGGGCGCGGGCCAGGATCTGCAGGGTGCGGCGGGCGAACAGGTCGAGGCATTCGACCATCAGGCCGCGCTTGTCGCCGAAGGCGGCGTAGAGGCTGCTGCGGCTGATGCCCATGTCAGCGAGCAGGTCGGGGAGGGAGGCGGCCTGGTAGCCCTGGCGCCAGAAGACCCGCATCGCCCGGTCGAGGGCGGCGTCGCGGTCGAATTCCAGGGGGCGGGCCATGGCGATGTTGTGGACCGATCAGTCCAGAATCGCAAGCGGCGTTTGACGCGCTCGTTTTGGGGCTGTGAGCAGGCGTTTCCTCTCAGGCCTTGCCGCACTAGAAGCGTCCCATGATCCGCCTCTTCGTGCCCCAAGATCTCGCCGCCACCCTCGCCCTGCCGTTGGATGACGGGCAGAGCCGCTATCTGGCCGCCGTGATGCGCCAAGTGGTGGGCGACGAGCTGCTGGTGTTCAACGGCCGGGACGGGGAGTGGCGGGCCACCATCATCGAGACCGGCAAGCGCCGGGTGATCCTGCGGGCCGACGCGCTGGAGCGGGCGCAGAGCGTGGGACCGGACCTCGACCTGGTGATCGCGGTGGTCAAGCGTGGGCGGCTGGAGACCATCGTCGAAAAAGCTGCCGAGCTGGGCGCCCGCCGGGTGCAGCCGGTGCTGACCGAGCGGACCAACGCCGACCGGGTCCGCGTGGACCGCCTACAGGCCATCGCCGTGGAGGCCGCCGAGCAGACGGGCCGTCTGGACGTGCCGGAAATCCTCGAACCGGTGAAGCTGGACAAGCTGCTGAAGGGCTGGAGCGGCCGGCGTCTGCTGTTCTGCGACGAGGCCGGCGACGCCAAACCTGTGATCGAAGCGCTCTCAGGTGTGGCTTCCGAGCCATGGGCGATCCTGATCGGACCGGAGGGCGGGTTCTCTCCCAGCGAGCGCGAACGCTTGCGCAGCCTCGATTTCACGGTCCCGGCGACCCTTGGTCCGCGTATCCTGCGGGCCGACACCGCGGCCATCAGCGCCATGACCCTGTGGCAAGCTGCGCTGGGCGACTGGCGAACCACTTGAGCTTTCGAGAATTGCGCCCACCTGAGTGAACGGCGTAAAGATCGCCGCCGTTTGGGGATAGACGCCCGTGCGGCGTGTTTGTGTGGGTTGGGGAGATACATATGGCCGACGTCCTGGGCGACGACCGACCCCTCACGTTCGAGGATCTGGTTCACTGGTTCGAAGAAGGCGAGAAGCCTGCCGAACAATGGCGCGTGGGGGCCGAGCACGAGAAGTTCGTGTTCCGCCTGGGGTCCCACCAGCCGGTGCCCTATGACGGCGAGAAGGGCATCAAGGCGCTGCTGGACGGCCTGACCCGCTTCGGCTGGAAGGGCGTCTATGAGGGCGAGCACATCATCGCCCTGGAACGCGGCAAGGCCAATGTGAGCCTGGAGCCGGGCGGCCAGTTCGAGCTTAGCGGCGCGCCGCTGGAGACCATGCACGACATCTGCGAGGAGACCGGGACCCACCTGCAGGAGGTAAAGGTCGTGGCCGACGAGCTGGGCCTGGGCTTCCTGGGCCTGGGTCACACGCCGATCTGGAAGCGTGACGAGGTCCCGGTCATGCCCAAGGGCCGCTACAAGATCATGCGGGAATACATGCCCAAGGTCGGCGGTCTGGGCCTCGACATGATGTTCCGCACCTGCACCGTGCAGGCCAATCTCGACTTCGGCTCCGAGGCCGACATGATCGCCAAGTTCCGGGTGAGCCTGGCGCTGCAGCCCATCGTCACGGCCCTGTTCGCCAACTCGCCGTTCGTGGAGGGCAAGCCGTCGGGCTGGCTGTCGAGCCGCGCACGCATCTGGACCGACACCGACGCCGACCGCACCGGCATGCTGGGCTTCGTCTTCGAGGACGGGTTCACCTACGAGACCTACGCCCGCTACGCGATGAACGTCCCGATGTACTTCGCCAAGCGCGACGGCAAGTACATCGACCTGGCGGGCAAATCCTTCGTCAAGTTCATGGCCGGCGAACTGCCCGAGATGCCCGGCCAGCGCCCGAGCATCAAGGATTGGGCCGACCACACCACCACCCTCTTCCCGGAAGTGCGCCTCAAGCAGTACCTGGAGATGCGCGGCGCCGACGCCGGGCCCTGGAGCCGGCTCTGCGCCCTGCCGGCCCTGTGGACCGGGATCTTCTACGACCAGGCGGCCCTGGCCGCGGCCTGGGACCTCTGCAAGGACTGGTCGGTGGACGACCACGAGCGCCTGCGCGCCGACGTGGCCCGCATCGGCCTGAAGGCCCAGGTCAATGGCCGCAGCGTGCAGGACGTCGCCAAGGACATGGTGGCGATCGCGCGGGCTGGCCTGAAGAACCGCAACCGCCTGAACGGCGGCATGATCGACGAGACCGGCTACCTCACCGAACTGGAGGAGATTGCCGACAGCGGTGTCACCCCGGCCGAGCGCCTCCTGGAACTGTACAATGGCCCCTGGGCCGGCGACGCCAGCAAGGTGTTCGAAGCCTTCGCGTATTAGGATCGCGATCCCTTCTCCCCTTGCGGGAGAAGGATACCTCTCGATTAAACTCCCTCGGGCCTCGGCTTTTCATCGGTGTTGGCCGGCCAGTGTTCCTTCTGGCTAGCGCCGGAGCCTGAGTCGGTGTGCTGCACAGCCTCGTCTATAGTGCGACGTTCGGTGTGGACGTGGGTGGGGTCGACCTCGCCGTCGGCAACCTCGTAGATCTCGAACTTGTCGGGGTAGAAGGCCAGCCGCTCCCGGATCTGCTCCATGGCGGGGTAGGGCTCCTCATAGGTCCAGACGCCGTTCTCGGCGAACTCGCCGTCCATCAGCACCGTGTAGTAGGCCGCGTCGCCCTTGTACGGGCAATGGGTCGAACGATCGGTGCGAGAGAAGTACTCCATGGAGACGTCCTGCCGCGGGAAGTAGATGGCCGGCTTGTAGGCGGCCTCCTTCAGCACCAGGGCGTCGCCCGAATCGGCGATGACGTGGCCGGCGAACTTCACGCGCCAGCGGGAGCTGCCGGGGCTGATGGTGATGGGGTGGTCGGGACCGGGGATTTTCATGGGACGCGCCTCCTAGGCCTGCTTAACGCCTGAGATGGGGAGCCGGGTCCAGCCTTGCCATGGCAGGGGTGGCGGCTTGCTTGTGCTGGCGCCTTGGCCGTGATCTTCTCGCGCCAAACAAGCCCGGCGGGGGTGAAACAACCCCGATCGCTGCCGGCCTCCCAAGGATCGGAAGACCGACTTCATGTTCAACCTCGTCGTCATGCTCGGGATCGTCATCACGCTGGTGACCGGCCTGCCCGTGCTTCTGCAGCTTTTGAAAAATCACCCGCGCGGGCTGATCATCCTGTTCTTCGCCGAGATGTGGGAGCGGTTTTCCTATTACGGGATGCGCGGCATCCTGATCTTCTACCTGACCCAGCACCTGCTGTTCGACCAGGCCACGGCCTCGGCGCAGTACGGCTCCTACACCGCGCTGGTGTACCTGCTGCCGTTGTTGGGGGGACTGCTGGCCGACCGTTATCTGGGCACCCGCAAGGCCGTGGCCTTCGGCGCCCTGCTGCTGGTGGCCGGGCACTCGATGATGGCCTATGAGGGCCGCCCCGCGACCCAGACCCTGGAATATGCCGGGCAGAAGTACGAGGTGGCCGCGGAAGGTCGCGTCGACGCCCGCGAGGTGCGCCTGATCGTCGGCGGCAAGCCCTATGAGTTCGGTCCCGCCGACGGCGGCGGCCTGGAGATCAAGGGCCTGACGGGCGGTCCCCTGCCCTCGGTCCTGCCCAAGGACAGCTTCAAGATGGAGACCACCCAGGACAAGAGCGGCGTGAACGCCTTCTACCTGGCCGTCTCCCTGATCATCATGGGGGTGGGCTTCCTGAAGCCCAACATCTCCACCATCGTCGGGCAGCTATATCCGCAGGGCGATCCGCGGCGCGATTCAGGCTTCACCCTCTACTACTACGGCATCAATCTCGGCGCCTTCTGGGCCTCGGTGCTGTGCGGGCTGCTGGGCCAGACGGTGGGCTGGTGGGCGGGCTTCGGCCTGGCCGGGGTCGGCATGGCGGCCGGCTTCGTGGTCTTCGTGCTGGGCAAGAAGCACCTTCAGGGCAAGGGCGAGCCGCCGAACCCCGAACTGCTGGCGCGCCCGATCCTGGGCCCCATCAACCGCGAGTGGCTGATCTATATCGGCGGGATCCTGGGCGTGGGCCTGGTCTGGCTGCTGGTGCCGCGCAACGATCTGGTGGGCCTAGCCCTGTCGGCCTCCATCGTCGTCTCGCTGCTGGTGATCGCCTATGTCATCGTCGTGGCCTGCAAGACCTGGGTCGAGCGCCAGCGGATGATGCTGGCGGTGATCCTGATCTTCGGGGCGGTGGTGTTCTTCACCCTGTTCGAGCAGGCCGGGACCTCGCTGAACCTGTTCGCTTCCACCAATGTCGACATGACCATCACCCAGCACGCGGTGAGCGTCCTGGGCGTGCCGATCGGGACGCCGGACCAGATTCGGGCCATCGGCCTGGACCCCACCCGCGACCTGTTCATCGACTCCACCATCGGGGCGGCCCAGACCCAGTCCTTCAACGCCGCCTTCATCCTCATCTTCGCCCCGATCTTCGCGGCGCTGTGGGCCTATCTGGCCAAGCGCAACCTCGACCTGAACCCGACCATGAAGTTCGGCCTGGGCCTGCTGCAGGTGGGCCTCGGCTTCCTGGTGGTGGTCTGGGGCGCGGGACTGGCGGACGCCAGCTTCCGGGTGCCGCTGATGCTGCTGGGCTTGCTCTACCTGCTGCACACCACCGGCGAACTCTTCCTGTCGCCGGTGGGCCTGTCGGAGATCACCAAACTGTCCCTGCCCTCGGTGGCCAGCTTCATGATGGCGGTCTGGTTCCTGTCCTCCTCCATCGCCCAGTTCGTGGGCGGCAAGATCGCCGGCCTGATGGGCACCGAGAGCATCGGCGGCCAGGTGCTGGACCCGCACGCGGCCCTGGAGGCCTCGCTCGCCGGCTTCACCACGCTCGGCTGGGCCGGTGTCGGCTGCGGGGTGTTCTTCGTGCTGATCAGCTTCCTGGTCCGAGGCTGGGCGCATGGCGTGGAAGCCACCAAGCACCCGGACCCGGAGCTGCTTTAGGCGGCTGACGCCCCCTCTCCCTCACCGGAGACGGGGCGTCCGGCTAGAAGGTTTTTCTCACCCGGATATAGAGGCCGCGCCCGAACTGGATGTCGCTGTCGTCGACATACTTCACCGGGGCGGTGTTGCGTGGTCCGGCATAGGCTGTCGTGGTGTGACGAAAGCCGCGCTCGGTGGCGTTGTTGAGCTCCGCGCGGACGGTGAGATCGGGTTTGGGCTTCCACTCGGCGAACAGGATGACGAAGGTCTTCAGCTTGTCGGTGTAGATCGCGTTGTATTTGTAGGAGGTCTGGCGCCAGGCGCCGAACACGTCGGCGCCCCAGTTCATTCGCCACTGGGGAAGGTCGTGGGTGAAGTGGGCCTCCCATTCCAGGGGCCGCAGGCGGGAAATCTCGCGTTTCTCGCCCGTTGTGGGGTCGGTGACCTCTGACCGCCGCCACGTGGATTGGCCGCGCAGCTGGGCGCCCTTCAGGACCCTGTCCAGGGGCAGGGTGGCGTTGAAGATCAGCTCGTCCTTGGTCCCATCGCCGATATTGCTGGGGGCGTCGAACACCTGGGTTCCGGCGAAGATCGGCGCCCGGTCGATGACGTCGGTGAGCTTGGAATGGCGCAGGGTCAGCACCACCGCGCCCTTGGTCCAGAACCGGCGCTCGAAGGCCAGCTCGCTCACCCAGGCCTGTTCCGGCGTCAGGTTGGGATTGCCGACCGCGAAGCCGCCGTTGTTGGGGGAGGAGTCGGCCACGAAGTCCTGGAAGTTGAGCTGGCCCACGACCCGCTCGTAGCTGAAGCGGACCTGGCTCTTATCGTCGGGCGCCCAGCTTCCCGCGACCCGGGGCTTGAGGAAGTAGAGGGTCTTTTCCAGGGCCACGTCGCCCTCTGAGGTGAGGGAGGAGCCCTCGTAGCGCAGGCCGCCCTCCAGGGTGAGGGTAGAGAAGGGCTTCCACACCGCCTTGCCGAAGGCCTCGCCCCGGGTCTCGGTGACCTTGACGTCGGCGGCGGGCAGCTTGTCGGGGACGCCGTTGCTGAGCTGGTCGGTCTCGCTCTCCAGGATGTTCAGCGCGCCTTCGCCGCCCGCCTCGAAGGACAGGGTCTCGCTCTGGCGGTATTTCAGCACCGCGCGGCCGATGGTCTCGCTGGTCTTCTGGTCCAGGTAGAAGTCGCCGTTGAAGCCGGCCGACCGGAACGGCGAGACGATGTCGTGCCCCGCCAGCTTCTGAAGGCCGATAAGTTCCAGGTTGGTGCGGCCGCCCAAGGCCCGCTCGTAGCGGGCCCCGAACTCGGCCTGGTACTCGTCGTCGCTATAGGCTGACGACTCCAGGGCCGGGGCCGGGAATTTGATCCAGTCGAGTTGGTTGAACTCGTACCAGTTCCAGAAGCCGCGGGTGTTGAGCTTCAGCTTGCCGCCGGCGAAGGGGGTCTCATAGGCGCCGGTCACCACCCACTGATAGGCGCGGCCATGGCTGTCGATGTCGGACGAGATCAGCGGCGTGCCGGCCGCCGAGACCTGCACGTGGTGGCCGGGGCCGGAGCCGTCGTCGATGCCCTGGCCATAGCGCAAGCCGCCTTCCCAGTTCCCAGGCCCGGCCTGACCGGAGGCTTCGAGCCGGATGCCGGAGCTGTTGCGGCCGTCGTCCATGACGTGATTGTTGGCCAACGCGATCAGGCCCTGGAAGCCCGAGCCCTTCACCTTGACCACATTGGCCAGGACCGACTTGCCTTGCATGTCGATGCCCGGCGCGCCGCCGCGGATCAGCTCGACATGGTCCACCTGCTTGGCCGGGATGCGGCGCAGGATCTCCTCGATATCGTCGGTCTTGGAGGTGGGCCGCGCGCCGTCGATGAGGATGTTGCCGGCCGCGCCCTCGAAGCCGCGCACGTCGTCGCCGCCATCGATGGAGAAGCCGGGCAGGCGCTGCACCATGTCCAGGGCCGTGGTCGGGCGCTGCTCGGCGAAGTAGGCCGGGGGATAGCTGATCACACCCTGGGTCGCGGGCGGGGCTTGCGCAGAGGCGATGGCCGGTGCGGCGGCGGCCAGGGCGGCGATGAGGCTCAGAGCGTGTATCATGTGACGGTTCCCCCAGTGCCCGCGCAACTGGCCAGCGCCCTGGGCGCCATGCCAATTAAATGCCCGTAACCTGGATTAATTCGCCGAAAGGTTCGGGGTCCTGCGAGAACTACATTTGTAATTCTCAATGGAAACTACAAACGTAATTTTTTCTGTCAACCGGTGTTATCGAGCGCGCGATCTTTACCGTCGCGCGCCCTCGGGCCTTTTGCATTTTGCGTGCGACGGGCGGCTGAACCGGTATCCAGTTCAGGCTGTCACGCTTTAAGGTGGCGGCCATGCGCGCCGGCCAACTGAAGCTGAAGATCCAACTGCTATGCGGCGATGACCTGGCCATCGGCCCAGGCAAGGCCGACCTCCTGGAAGCCATCGACCGTGAGGGCTCCATCTCCGGCGGCGGCCGCGCCATGGGCATGAGCTATCGGCGCACCTGGCTGTTGGTGGACACCATGAACCGCTGCTGGACGACGCCGCTGGTGGAGGCCACGCCGGGCGGTGGCCAGCAGAAGGGGGCGCGGCTCACCGACGCCGGTCGGGAGGTCCTTTTCGCCTATCGCACCCTAGAGGCGCAACTGCTGGGCGCCGCCGACAGTCCGGCCCTGGCGGTGCTGTCGGGGTTGTTGCTGGCCGACCCCAAGCCGCCGCGCCAGGGGGTCAGCCCCGGCACGTCCTCGGCAGGGAAAAGCGCGGGTCGGTCCCGAAAGTCCGATCCATAAGGGTCGCCAGGAAGACCGTGAGGTCGGCCACCTGGTCGTCGGACGCGAGCCGCATGCTGGACGGTGTTAGACGCTGGTCCCGCCGACGGTCAGTCCCGTGATCTTCAGCGAGGGCTGGCCAACGCCGACGGGCACGCTCTGGCCTGACTTGCCGCAGACCCCGACGCCGGGATCGAAGCCGAAGTCGTTACCGATCATGGTGATGCGGGTGAGCGCCGAGGGGCCGTCGCCGATCAGGGTGGCGCCCTTCACCGGGCTGGTGATCTTGCCGTCCTCGATCAGGTAGGCCTCGGTGCACTGGAAGACGAACTTGCCGTTGGTGATGTCCACCTGGCCGCCGCCGAAATTGGCGCAGTAGAGGCCGCGCTTGGTGGCCTCGATCATCTCCGAGCGCGGGGTGTTGGTGGTCCCGTTGTCCATGCCGGTATTGGTCATCCGCGGCATCGGCATGTGGGCGTAGGACTGGCGGCGTCCGTTGCCGCCGGCCTTCATACCCATCAGCCGGGCGCTCATGCGGTCGTGCATGTAGCCGACGAGAATGCCGTCCTCGATAAGCACGGTGCGCTCCGTGGGGGTGCCCTCGTCGTCGACGGTGAGCGAGCCGCGGCGGCCGGGCAGGGAGCCGTCGTCGAACACGGTGACGCCGCGGGCGGCCACCTGCTCGCCGATGCGGCCGGCGAAGGCCGAGGTGCCCTTGCGGTTGAAGTCGCCCTCCAGGCCGTGGCCGACGGCCTCGTGCAGCAGGATGCCGTTCCAGCCGGCGCCGAGGACCACGTCCATCTCGCCGGCGGGGCAGGGGACGGCGTCCAGGTTCATCAGGGCCTGACGCAGGGCCTCCTCCGCCTGCTCCTGCCAATTGGCGGCGCTGATCCAGTTCTCGAAGCCGGCGCGGCCGCCGGCGCCGGTGAAGCCGTTCTCGCGGCGGCCGTCTTTCTCGACGGTGACCTGGACATTGATGCGCGACAGGGGCCGTACATCGCGGATCAGCCGGCCGTCGGCGCGCAGGATCTCCACCGTGCGGCGCTCACCGGACATCGAGGCCATGACCTGTACAACCCGGGGGTCGCGGGCGCGGCACCAGGCGTCGATCTCCTGCAGCAGGGCGACCTTTTCGGAGAAGGCCGGCGAGGCGGTGGGATCGTCCTCGCCATAGAGCTTGGTATTGGTGGCGCGCGGCGCTTCATCGGAACCAGAGATGCCGTCATAACCGCGCTTGGCGAGCGAGGCCGAGGCCGCCGCCCGGCGGATCGAGGCCTCGGAGATTTCGCTGGAATGGGAGTAGCCGGCGGTCTCGCCCGCCACCACCCGCAGGCCGAAGCCTTCGGACGAATCATAGGCCGCCGATTTCAATCGTCCGTCGTCGAAGAGGAACGATTCGCTCTCGGAACGCTCGACGAACAGTTCGCCGTCATCGGCGCCCTGGAGTGCGTCCCCAAGGATTTCGCGGGCCCGTTCGGGGGAGACGCCGGCGGAATCCAGGATGGAGGGGGCGGGGGAGTGGGCGTTCATGAGCGCATTGCCTTGACTGACTTGGACCAAGAGATAGGGGCTCCAGAGCCCCCCGTCACCCCAAACCGCGCCCCGCAGCGCCTTTCGGGCCCCGCAAGCGCCGCCCGCCCGTTCATCGATCATGGGTCGGCGCGGCGTGCGTCACATCGTCCAGAGCCCCTTGGCCCACCGCAGATTCCGCCCTCTGGCGACCTGCTCGCGCCATAGGGGGCTCTACCGCCTTGGCAAGGCGTCAGCGAGCGCGTATGCACCGCGCTGAAGGGCCGGGCCACGTCAGTTTGCGGGGCGCGTTCCTCTAATACGGCGGTGGCGGCGGCGATCGTATCGGCGAGACGCGGCCGGCCAAGCAGACCGAGGGGACATGAAGTCGAGGTTTCAAGGGATGCGAGCGCTGGCGGCAGGCGCCGCGGCGGGCGCGATGACAGCGTTTTGGGGCCTTTCGGCCCTGGCGGCTGAAGAACTCGTGGGGCAACCCACGCCGGGCGCGATCAATCTGCAGCCGGGGGTGACCCCGCTGCGCGACGACGCCATCTTCTTCCATGATAAGATCCTGCTGCCGATCATCACGCTGATCTGCTTGCTGGTGCTGGGGCTGATGATCTGGATCGTGGTTCGCTACAACAAGCGGTCCAACCCGATCCCGGCCAAGTGGAGCCACAACACCCCGATCGAGATCATCTGGACGGTGCTTCCGGTCCTGATCCTGATGGGCATCTCCATCTTCTCGTTCAAGCTGCTGTTCGCCTACCACGACATGCCCAAGCCCTACATGACAGTGAAGGCCACGGGGTATCAGTGGTACTGGGGCTTTGAGTATCCCGACAACAAGATCGGTGAATACGTCTCCAACATCCTTCCCGAGGACGAGGCCAAGGCCAAGAACGTCCCCTATCGCCTGGCGGCCACCGAGCCGCTGGTGGTTCCGGTCAACCAGGTGGTCCGCGTTCTGGTCACCGGCGCCGACGTGATCCACGCTTTCGCGGTCCCCTCCTTCGGGGTGATCACCGACGCCGTCCCCGGCCGGGTCAACGAGACCTGGTTCAAGGTGGACCGTCCGGGCATCTATTACGGCTCGTGCCGTGAGCTGTGCGGCGTCGATCACGCCTTCATGCCGATCGAGGTCCATGCCGTGAGCCAGGCCGAATACGACGCCTGGGTCGCCAAGAAGGGCGGCTCCGCCGTCGGCGCCAAGCCCGAGGCTCCGGCCGCGGCGGACGCCGCGGTTGCGGTCTCGGCCACTGCGCCGGCCCCCGCCTCGCCCATGAATCCCGCCGCGCCGGCTCCGGCGCCGGCGACGCCGACTTCCACGCCGCCTGCGCCCGTTCCGGCGCCGGCCGCGCACTGATCTAGGACACGCGTACGATGGCACACGCCGCCGCTCACGATCATCACGACGATCACGACCACAAGCCCGGGTTCTTCACCCGCTGGTTCTTCTCCACGAACCACAAGGACATCGGCACGCTCTATCTGATCTTCGCCATCATGGCGGGGATCGTCGGTGGGGCCCTCTCGGGCCTGATCCGCTGGGAGCTGTACGAGCCGGGGATTCAGATTTTCTCCCCGACCTCGGGCATCCACCTGTTCGGCCTCGTGGAGCAGTCCAAGCACGGCTACAACGCCGTGGTCACCGCCCACGCCCTGATCATGATCTTCTTCATGGTCATGCCCGCCATGATCGGCGGGTTCGGCAACTGGTTCGTGCCGCTGATGATTGGCGCGCCGGACATGGCTTTCCCGCGGATGAACAACATCTCCTTCTGGCTGCTGGTGGCCGCCTGGGTGATGCTGTGCATCTCGCTGTTCGTCGACGGCGGCCCCGGCCGCGGGTTCGGCGGCGGCTGGACGCTTTATCCGCCGCTCTCCACCTCGGGCCACACAGGTCCTGCCATGGACTGCGCCATCCTGTCGGTCCACCTGGCCGGCGCCAGCTCCATCCTCGGAGCCATCAACTTCATCACCACGATCTTCAACATGCGCGCGCCGGGCATGACCCTGCACCGCATGCCGCTGTTCGTCTGGTCGATCCTGGTGACGGTCTTCCTGCTGCTGCTCTCGCTGCCCGTCCTGGCCGGCGCGATCACCATGCTGCTGACCGACCGCAACTTCCACACGCACTTCTTCGACGCCGCCGGCGGCGGTGATCCCGTGATGTACCAGCACCTGTTCTGGTTCTTCGGGCACCCGGAAGTGTACATCCTGATCCTGCCGGCCTTCGGCATGATCAGCCACATCGTCTCGACCTTCTCCAAGAAGCCGGTCTTCGGCTACCTCGCCATGGCCTACGCCATGGTGGCCATCGGCTTCATCGGCTTCGTCGTGTGGGCCCACCACATGTACACCGTGGGCATGACCATCAACCTGCGCGCCTACTTCGTGGCCGCGACCATGGTCATCGCCGTGCCGACGGGCGTGAAGGTGTTCTCCTGGATCGCCACGATGTGGGGCGGCTCCATCGACTTCAAGACGCCCATGCTGTGGGCGATGGGCTTCATCTTCCTGTTCACCGTCGGCGGCGTGACCGGCGTGGTGCTGGCCAATGCGGGCGTCGACTACAGCCTGCACGACACCTATTACGTCGTGGCCCACTTCCACTACGTGCTCAGCCTCGGCGCGGTGTTCGGAATCTTCGCGGGCTTCTACTACTGGTTCGAGAAGATCTGGGGCGTGAAGTACCGTGAGTGGCTGGGCGCCACCCACTTCTGGATCACCTTCGTCGGGGTGAACCTGATCTTCTTCCCGCAGCACTTCCTGGGCCTCCAGGGCATGCCGCGCCGTTACGTGGACTATCCCGACGCGTTCGCGCTCTGGAACAAGGTCTCCTCGATCGGCTACATGATCACCGCCTTCGGCGTGGTCATCTTCCTGATCCTGCTGGCCGAAGCCGCCATCTCGCGCCGCAAGGCCGAGGCCAATCCCTGGGGCGAAGGCGCCACGACGCTGGAGTGGACTCTGTCCTCGCCGCCGCCGTTCCACCAGTTCAACGAACTGCCGGTGATCAAGCCCGACCTCCACTAGGGTCCAGCCTCACCCGAGACTTCAAGAGGGGCGCGGGCTGGAACAATCCGGCGCGCGCCCCTCGACCGTTGAGAGTAGAACCATGACGATGTCGTCAGCCCTTCCCACGAGCCGTGCGCCCGCGCGCTGGCAGGACTTCCTGCAGCTGCTGAAGCCGCGTGTGATGTCCCTGGTGGTGTTCACCGCCATCACCGGCATGGTCTGCGCCGACTCCCCGATCAATCCGATCCTGGGCGCCATCGCCATCCTCTGCATCGCCGTGGGCGCGGGAGCCTCGGCCTCGCTCAACATGTGGTTCGACGCCGACATCGACGCCAAGATGCGCCGCACGCGGGGCCGTCCGGTGCCCGCCGGCCGTGTCCAAGGCGCCGACGCCCTGGCGCTTGGGATCGTGCTGTCGATGTTCTCCATCATGCTGCTGGGCATGACCGTGAACTGGCTGGCGGCGGGCCTGCTGGCCTTCACCATCGTCTTCTATGCGGTCGTCTACACGATGTGGCTGAAGCGCTCGACGCCGCAGAACATCGTCATCGGCGGCCTGGCCGGCGCCTTGCCGCCGGTCATCGGCTGGGCCGCGGCGACGGGAACCGTGCCGCTTAACGCCTGGCTGCTGTGCGCCATCATCTTCATGTGGACCCCGCCCCACTTCTGGGCGCTCTCGCTCTACACCAGCGAGGACTACGAAAAGGCCGGCGTCCCGATGATGCCGGTGGTGGCCGGCGCCAAGTCGACCCGCAAGCAGATCTTGATCTACAGCCTGCTGTTCACACCGCTCTGCCTGGTCCCGGCCTTTACGGGCCTGGGCGGCCTGACCTATCTGGCTGTGGCGGCCGGCGGCGGCCTGATCTTCCTGATTCTGGCCTGGCGAGTGTTCAAGAGCCGGGCTGGCGATGCCGCCGATCCGCGCCAGGACGACGGCCTCTATGACGTCAAGGCCGCGGCCAAGGATGCGCGCAACCTGTTCGCCTTCTCGATCCTCTACCTGACCCTGCTGTTCGCCACCCTGCTGGCCGAGCACCTTCTCGACCTGCCCGCCTTCGGAGGATTCCAATGAGCGACCCGCAGAACGAAGGTCCCGTAGACGCCAAGGCGCGACGCGGCCGCAATATCGCGCTCGCGCTCGGCCTGGTGCTATTCGTGGTCCTGGTCTTCATCGTGACGGTGGTGCGCATGGGCGCCAACACGCCCCATGGCTAAGCGCCCCCTTACCCCCCAGCAGAGCCGCAACCGCAAACTGGGCGTCATCTGCTTCGTGACCTTCCTGGGGATGGTGGGCGCGTCCTATGCCGCGGTGCCGCTGTACAAGGCCTTCTGCCAGGCCACCGGGTTCGACGGCGCCGTGCGCCGGGCCGAGAAGGCCCCCGACACCGTGCTGGCCCGCAAGCTGCAGGTCCGCTTCGACACCAATGTCCGCGACCTGCCCTGGACCTTCACGGCCGAGCAGACCAGTCAGGACGTGCGAATCGGCGAAACCGGCCTTGCCTATTTCAAGGTCACCAATAACGGCAAGACGCCGATCACCGGTCGGGCCATGTACAATGTCGTGCCCGAGGCCGCCGGCGCCTACTTCCAGAAGCTGGAATGCTTCTGCTTCTCCGACCAGACCATCCCGGCCGGAAAAACCATCGAGTTTCCCGTGGTTTACTTCGTAGATCCGAAATACGCGACCGACTTCGAGACCAAGGGCAAGCCCGAGGTGACGCTGTCCTACACCTTCTACCCGTCCGTTGACGCGGAGAAGGCGAGCCGGCGCGCCGATGCATCGCAGGCCAAGGCGCCTTCGGCCCTTGGCGGGACCACCAAGGCGGGGCTATAGCCTCCGTTACGACGGCTGTGGGACGCGGAGAGGCGCCCACGGTTTTGAGATTTGAGAGGGGTTAGGACCGATTATGTCTGCCGGCGATGTGAAGCACGACTACCACCTGGTGAATCCCAGCCCCTGGCCCCTCGTCGGCTCGATCGCCGCGACGGTCATGGCCCTGGGCGGCGTGATCTGGATGAAGGGCCTGTTTGGCCTGCCCGTCCACACGCCCTGGGTCTTCTTCGCCGGTCTGGCCGGCGTGCTCTACACCATGCTCGGCTGGTGGATGGACGTGGTGAAGGAAGCCAACCAGGGCGACCATACCCCGGTCGTCGCCATCGGACTGCGCTACGGCATGATCATGTTCATCGCTTCGGAAGTGATGTTCTTCGTCGCCTGGTTCTGGATCTTCTTTGAGATGGCCTTGTTCCACGAGGCCCGCACGCTGTCCTCCATCGAGGAAGTCCGCACCGCCTGGGCCACCTGGCCGCCCGCCGGCGTCGAGCTGGTCCCGGCCTGGAACCTGCCCCTGGTCAACACGCTGACCCTGCTGCTCTCGGGCACCACGGTCACCTGGAGCCACCACGCGCTGCAGACCGGCGACCGTAAGGGCGCGAAGATCGGCCTGGTGCTGACCATCCTGCTGGGCGCGATGTTCACCGCCATCCAGGCCTACGAGTACCACCACATCCTGGAGCATAAGTACTTCTTCAGCGAAGCGGCCTCCAACGCCGGCCTCTATGGCTCCTCCTTCTTCATGGCCACGGGCTTCCACGGCTTCCACGTTCTGATCGGCACCATCTTCCTGACGGTCTGCCTGATCCGCATGCTGGGCACCGGCTTCACCCCCAAGCAGCACTTCGGCTTCGAAGCCGCCGCCTGGTACTGGCACTTCGTGGACGTGGTCTGGCTGTTCCTGTTCGCCTTCATCTACGTCGTGTTCGGCGGAGCGGCTGGCGCCCACTAATCCGATGAGGGGTCACAATCCGCTGCTGGCGGGGCTCGCGGGCCGCTGCCCAAACTGCGGAGAAGGGCCCCTCTTCTCGGGCTTCCTCAAGGTGGCCGAACGCTGTGAGGCGTGCGGCTACGATCTGGCCAAGGCCGACTCAGGCGACGGCCCCGTGGTCTTCGTGATTCTGCTCGCGGGCTTTCCCTGCGTCTTCGGGGCCCTCTTCACCCAGTTCGCCTTTGATCCGCCGATCTGGGTGACCATGGTGATCTGGATGCCCCTGATCCTCATTCTCAGCTTTGGCCTGATGCGACCGCTGAAGGGCGTGTTGTTAGCCGCCCAGTTCGCCAACAAGGCCTCCGAGGCGCGTCGTGACGGACAGGACTGACACCCTCTCCCGCAAGGCCTTCCCCCTCGGCCTGACGATCGCGACGCTCATCGCGGCCGGGATCCTGGTCTGGCTGGGAGCCTGGCAGCTGCACCGCCTGGCCTGGAAGGAAGACCTGCTGGCCCGCATCGCCGCCCTGCAGGCCGCGCCCGCCCGCCCCCTCGGCCCCGTCCTCGACAGCCTGGCCCACGGCGGCCAGGGCGACTTCATCCGGGTGAAGGTAGACTGCCCCGGCCTGGGCGCCGCGCCCTATCTCGAGCTCTATTCGGTCCGTGAAAGCGGCGCCGGCCTGCGACTGATCTCCGCCTGCGTGGTGGAGAGCGCCAAGTACCGCACCATCCTGGTGGACCGCGGCTTCATCGCCGACACCATCTCCGCCCGGCCTCCGATCGACCTTGCGGACAAGACGCCGGTGTCGCTGGTGGGGGTCCTGCGCTCGCCAGACAAGGCCACCTTCGTGACCCCGCCCAACGACCTGGCGGGCAACCACTGGTATTCGCGCGACATCGCCGCCATGTCCGCCCACCTGAAGGCGCCTGCGCCTGCGCCCATCATCCTGGCGGCGGAGACCAGCTCCAATCCCGGCTGGCAGGCCCTGAAGCCCCAGCCTCTGCCGGCGGAAATCCCCAACCGCCATCTCGAATACGCCCTGACCTGGTTCGGCCTTGCGGGGTCCCTGGCCGCCGTCTATGCCGCCATGCTCTGGCGGTGGTGGAAGGCGTGATGCGATACGTTTCTACGCGGGGACAGTCCCCCGCGGTCGGCTTTGTCGATGCGATCCTGGCGGGCCTGGCGCCCGACGGCGGCCTCTATGTGCCGGAGGAATGGCCGACCCTGACCCACAGTCAGATCGCCGCCTTCGCAGGCAAGCCCTACGCCCATGTGGCCACCGAGGTGCTGGCCTGCTTCGTGGGCGACGAGATCCCGCGCGAGACCCTGGCCGAGATGTGCGCCGAGGCCTACGGCACCTTCACCCACGCCGCCGTAGTCCCGGTGAAGCAGCTCTATCCGGGCGGCTTCCTATGCGAGTTGTTCCATGGGCCGAGCCTTGCGTTCAAGGACGTGGCCATGCAGCTGCTGGCCCGCATCAGCGACCATGTGCTTGCCGCCCAGAAGCGCACCCAGACCATCCTCTGCGCCACCTCGGGCGACACCGGCGGGGCGGCGGTGGAGGCCTTCCGCGGTCGCGCCAACACCCGGATCGTCGCCATGTTCCCGGACGGCCGCATCAGCGAGGTGCAGCGCCGCTTCATGACCACGGCCGGCGATGACAATGTCCGTTGCGTGGCGGTCTCGGGCACCTTCGACGACTGCCAGGCCATCCTGAAGGACGCCCTGTCGGATCAGAGCCTGAAGCAGTCGGTGGGGCTGTCGGCGGTGAACTCCATTAACTTCGCCCGCATCGTCGCCCAGGCGGTCTACTACTTCACCAGCGCGGTCGCGGTCGGCGCGCCGCATCGGCCGGTGGCCTTCTCCGTGCCCTCGGGCAATTTCGGCGACGGCTTCGCGGGCTTCATGGCCAAGCGCATGGGCCTGCCGATCTCCAAGATCATCGTGGCCACCAATTCCAACGACATCCTGGCGCGCGCCTTCCAGGACGGCCGATACAGCCGCGGCGCGGTGGCCCAGACCCAGTCGCCGGCCATGGACATCCAGTCGGCCTCCAACTTCGAGCGGCTCTATTTCGAGGCCGTCCGACGCGACGGCGTCGAGACCGCGCGGGCCTTCAAGGCGTTCAACGATACCGGCGTGATCGACATCCCGCCCGGCGCGCTGGCCACCATGCGCGAGACCTTCGTGGGCGTCTCCATCGGCGAGCGCGAGACCAGCGGCTCCATCGTCGCCACCCTCAATGAGACCGGCGAACTGATCGATCCGCACACCGCCGTGGGTATGGCCGCATTCCGCAAGGCGCGCGAGATCACCGACCCTGTCGTGATCCTGTCGACCGCCCATGCCGCCAAGTTCCCGGAGGCCGTCAGCGCCGCCTGCGGCGAGACCCCGGTCATGCCGCGCAGCGCCCAGAACCTGGCCGGCAAGGCCGAACGCTTCGACCGCCTGCCGGCCGACGCCGACACGATCAAGGCCTACGTCCGGGCCTTCGCGGAAAGCTGACCCTGGCCACGCTCCACACCCTCTCCAACGGCGTCCGCGTCGTCTGCGACCCGGTCCCGGGCCTTGAGACCGTGGCGCTCTCCGTCGTCGCTGGCCGCGGCGCGCGGTTCGAGGACGAGGCCCGGTCGGGCTGGTCGCACCTGCTCGAACACATGGTCTTCAAGGGGGCCGGTGATCGCTCGGCCCGCGAGATCGTCGAGGTGGTCGAGGCCGAGGGCGGCTCCATCAACGCCGCCACCGGTTATGAGCGCACCAGCTTCCAGATCCGCGCCCTGGCCGGCGGCCTCGAGCTGGGCTCGGCGGTGCTGGCCGATCTGATCCAGCGACCCGTCATCGACCCCACCGATCTGACCCGTGAGAAGCAGGTGGTGGGCCAGGAGATCGCCGAGGCCACCGACACCCCTGACGACGTGGTCTTCGAGATGGCCCAGGGCGCGGCCTTCCGCGACCAGGCCCTGGGGCGGTCCATCCTCGGCACCGACGCCTCCATCGCGCCCGCCACCCAGGAGACACTGGCCGACTGGCGCGCAGCCCTCTATGCGCCACAGACCCTGATCTTCGCCGCGTCCGGCGCCGTCACCGAGGACGAGGTGCTGAAGCTCGCCGAGCGGGACTTCGGCCAGGCTGCCGGCAAGCCCATCCCGGACGCCTCGCCCGGCGCCTTCACCGGCGGGACTGAGACGGCGTCCAAGTCGCTCGAACAGGCTAACCTCGTCTTCCTGCTGCCGGCGGTGGGCGTCCGTCACGACGACTATTTCCCCCTGCGCCTGTTCGCTGAGATCCTCGGCGGCGGCATGGCCTCGCGGCTGTTCCAGGAGGCCCGCGAGAAGCGCGGCCTGGCCTATGCGGTCGACGCCTATTCCGAGACCTATGCCGACACCGGCATCCTGGGGATCTTCGCCGGCTGCGCGGCCAAGGACGCCGCCGAACTGGCCAAGGTGGCGGCCGGCGAGATCCAGGGCCTGGCCGAACGCGTCGAGCCCGCGGAGCTGGCCCGCGCCAAGGCCCAGTTGAAGGCCGGGATGTTCATGGCCCGAGAGTCGCTGCAGGCGCGCGCCGAGCAGGCCGCCGGTCAGGTGCTGCTGTTTGGCCGCCTGCTGTCCACCGCCGAGATCGCCGAGCAGATCGACGCCGTCGAGGCGGCTGACCTCGCCCGCCTGGGGGCCTCCTTGCTGGCGCCTGGCAAGGCCGCCGTCAGCGTGCTGGGTCCCAAGGCCGCGCTCAAGGCCGCCGATGCGTTCCAGAATGCGTTGTTCGGCTAGAGCATGATCGTTTTAGACGGAACCGCGTAGAGGTCCCGGCTGAAGCGTGAATCATGCTCTCGCTTAAATCTGGAGCCTGATTCACCGCATCGGCGGAATCGCGAAGCGATTCCACCTCAACGGATCAGGCTCTAGAGAGCTTGACGGCCCTCGCGGGGCGTCGGACCTTCCTCCCATGGCCCTGCTGGACTGGATCGCGCCGGAAAGCGGCCTACGCGTGGAAGGCGAAGGCGTGTTCCTGCGTCCGGCCCGCAACGGCGACTTCGAGGAATGGCGCGAACTGCGGGCGGCCTCGCGGGATTTCCTGCAGCCGTGGGAGCCGACCTGGCCGGCCGACGATCTGAGCCGCGCGGCTTTCCGCCGCAGACTGACCGCCTATGCCCGCGATCGCGAGGCGGGTGTCGCCTATCCGTTCTTTGTTTTCCGCTCGAGCGATGAGGCCCTGACCGGCGGGATCACGCTCTCCAACGTCCGCCGCGGCGTCGCCCAGATGGGCTCAGTGGGCTACTGGTGCGGCCAAGCCTTTGCCCGGCAAGGACAAACCCTGGCCGCCGTCCGGGCCCTGACGCTTTTTTCCTTCCGCACGCTCGCCCTCCATCGCCTGGAGGCCGCCTGCCTTCCCACCAACGAACCCAGCCGAAAACTGCTCAATCGCGCGGGGTTCACGGAGGAAGGATATGCGAAGGCTTATTTGAAAATTAACGGCGTTTGGCGAGATCATGTCCTGTTCGGACTTGTGTCGCCGCTTCGCGCGGCCCTTGAGCCCGATCAGGGAGTGTCGGTCTAGCCGGCACATGGGCAAAGTTAGTCAAGTCGATGGCGAACGACCGTTGGATCTGGGACGCCACGACGACGCTTGAGGCGTTGGGCGCCGCCGACGTGGCCCTGTGGCTATGGGAGCCGGAGCGCGACCGGCTGCGTATCACCGGCGCGTCGCGCGCCCTGGGTCTCGGGCCCCTCGCCCCTGAATGTTCATCTGCCGCCATGCGCGCCCTCGCCATGCCCCAGGACCGGGCGCTCGCCGAGGAAGTCCTGCGCGTGCAGGAGCCGGGTAGCGAGATCGCCGTGCGCCTGCGGATGCGGGCCGGCGGCGTCTGCATCTGGCGCGGCGTCTGGCTGGAGGAAGGGCTTCGGGCCGCGGGCGTCGTGGCGCCGGAAACCAAATTCGCCGCCTCCGACGTCGACAAGCTGACCGGCCTTCTCGACCGCAAGAGTTTCGTCGCCCAGGCCCGCGAGCGGCTGCAGACCCCAGGCGTACACGAACTGGTGGTGGCCGACCTCGACCGTCTGCGCCGCCTGAACGAGGCGCTCGGCCACGAGCGTGCCGACCTGGTGCTGGCGGCCCTCGGCTCGCGCATGGCCGCGGCCTTCCCGCCCGGCGTGCTGATGGCCCGTATCGGCGAGGATGAGTTCGCTCTCCTGACCCCCATCCGCGCCATCAGCGCGGCGGAGACCCTGCGCAAGGCCCTCGAGCAGCCCCTGCGGGTGGCCGGCTTCGATATCCATCCCACCCTGTCGATCGGCGCTGTCGAGGCCATGGGCGGCGACGAGGCGCCGGAGGCCGCCGAACTGCTGCGCCGGGCCGAGCTGGCCGTGGAATCAGCCAAGAGCAACGGCCGGGGCGGCGGGGCCGCCTATGGCCGCACCATGGAGACCGACGGACTCTCGCGCCTGGCCCTGGAGAGCGACCTGCGCGGCGCCATCGGGCGCGGCGAACTCACCGCCTATTACCAGCCCATCGTGCGGCTCTCGACCGGAGCGTTGTCGGGCTTCGAGGCCCTGGTGCGCTGGAAGCACCCGCGCCGCGGCCTGCTGACCCCCGACCAGTTCCTGCCGCTCTGCGACGAGATGGGGCTGATGAGCGAGCTGGGCGCCCTGATGATGCGCCAGGCCGCCGAGCAGCTGGCCGTCTGGCGCAACAACCACCGCGCCGCCGGGGACCTGACCGTGGCGGTGAACCTTTCCACCGGCGAGATCGACCGGCCCGACCTGGTTTCTGACGTCATGCGCATCCGCCGCGACACCGGCCTGCCGCCCGGCGCGCTGAAGCTGGAGGTCACCGAGGGCGACGTCATGCGCGACCCCGACCGGGCCGCTGTGATTCTCGGCAATCTACGCGAGGCCGGGGCGGCGTTGGCCCTCGACGACTTCGGCACCGGCTTCTCGTCGCTGAGCTACCTGACGCGGCTGCCCTTCGACACCCTGAAGATCGACCGCTACTTCGTGCGCACCATGGCCACCAACGAGGGCTCGGCGAAGATCGTCACCTCCGTGGTGAAGCTGGGCCAGGACCTCGCCCTGGAGGTCGTCGCCGAGGGCGTCGAGAACGCTCAGATGGCCAAGGCCCTGCTGGCCGTCGGCTGCGACTACGGCCAGGGCTTCGGCTACGCCCCGGCCCTGTCCCCCCAAGAGGCCGAGGTCTATCTCAACGAAAGCTATGTCGACGGCGCGGCGCCCGTGAAGGCGCGGGGCTGATCTCTCTCCACTCATCCCGGCCTTCGCCGGGATGAGTGGGTTTGAGTTACGCCCGCCCCGCCTCCGCCGTCAGCAGGCTCGCGTCCACGCCCAGCTTGGCGAGCGCCTTGGTCCACTTCCGGTCGTGGTCGGGGTCGAAGATCAGCGCCTCGTCGGCGGGGCAGGTGAGCCAGACGTTCTCGCGGATCTCGTATTCCAGCTGCCCGGCCCCCCAGCCGGCATAGCCCAGGGCCAGCAGGGCGCGACGCGGGTGATCCTGCGCGCCCATGGCTTCGAGCGCCTCGCGGGTGGGGGTGAGCGCCACGCCGCCGCCCAGTTCTATGCTATGGTCGCCGGCGCTGTAGTCGTCGGTATGGACCACGAAGCCGCGCTCGCGTTGCACCGGCCCACCGATCAGCACCAGGTCGGGCGGGATCTCGATCTCCGACTTCACCTCCAGGCGCCTGAGCAGGTCGGGAATGGTCAGGCCCTCGACGGGGCGGTTGACCGCGATGCCCATGGCGTGGGTCTCGTCATGGGCGCAGACCAGCACCAGGGCGCGCTCGAAGCGCGGGTCACCGATGCCGGGCATGGCGATCAAGAGCTGGCCTGAAAGGAAGGTGGCGTCGTCCATTGTTCCTAGTTTGAAGGCGAACGCGGCGCTTTCAAGTCTCGACCCCAGAAGTTCTGCGTTGAATGGGGCTCGCGCGGGGTTATCTGGTTTCCAACGCCATCACGGGAGATAGACCATGACCATCAAAGTCGGCGACAAGCTGCCCAGCGCCAACCTCATCGCCGGAACCGCCGAGGGTCCCAAGCCCACCACCACCGACGAAATCTTCGGCGGCAAGAAGGTGGCCTTCTTCGCGGTCCCCGGCGCCTTCACCCCCACCTGCTCGGCCAAGCACGTGCCCGGCTACAAGGACCTCGCCTCCGACATCACGGCCAAGGGCGTCGACGCCATCGTCTGCCTTTCCGTCAACGACGCCTTCGTCATGAAGGCCTGGGGCGAGAACCAGGGCGTGATGGACACCATCCAGATGATCGCCGACCCGGCCGGCGATTTCACCAAGGCCGTTGGCCTGGACATGGACGGCTCCAAGTTCGGCCTGGGCCTGCGCTCGCAGCGCTATTCCATGATCGTCGAGGACGGCGTGGTGAAGGAACTGAACGTCGAGGCCCCCGGCGAATTCAAGGTCTCGGCCGCCGACTACCTGCTGGCGCAGCTCTAAGCGCACTACGACTTCGGGAAAGGCCGGCTCAGGAATCTCGAGCCGGCCAGACCGTAGCGCCAGGGGGTCTGAACTCCCTTGGTGAGGCCGATGCGGGGCCCCACCGCGATCTCCCACTCCTGCAACGAAGGCTCCAGGTCGAAGGGCGGCCCGTCCAGGGCCAGCCCGTCATGGGCGCGGGATATCCCGAGCGCCTGGCAGAGGCGGCCTGGGCCCGCGCAAAGCAGGCGCAGGGTCTCCATACCGCGCCGTTCCCGCATCCGCTCGATCCCCGCCGTCGGCTCCAGCGCGCGGATCAGCACCGCGCTGCCAGGCGTGTCGCCGCAGACGAAGTTCAGGCACCAGTGCAGGCCGTAGGCGCGGTAGACATAGGCGTGGCCTATTGCGCCGAACATGGCCCCGTTACGCGGCGTTTGCCCGTTGTAAGCGTGGGATGCCGGGTCCTCATGGTGGTAGGCCTCGGTCTCGACAATGCGGCCGCCGACCCCGTCCACGGTGACGACCATGCCGATCAGGGCTCGCGCCACGTCGGCCGGATGGCGTTCGAACAGCTTGACGCCGTGTTCGCTTGGGTCCGAACTGCCGGAAAGAAAAGAACTCATCAGGGAAGAACGCCATGCCTTACGTCGAGGGTCAGACCATCCATGACGCCGACAGTCATGTGATGGAGCTTCCCGGGGCCATCATCCCCTATGTCGAGGCCCGCCACCGCGAGGAGTTCGCCGCCAAGACCATCAAGAAGAACGCCTTGGTGGAGTGGACCGCCAAGGCGCAGGCCCTGCACGACGACCCGGAGTTCCGCGCCGGCGACGAGGCCAACCTGCTGCTGCGCAAGAACTACCAGGCGATCGGCTCGTTCCGGAATGAAGACCGGCCCCGGGCGCTGGATATGCTGGGCTTCACCAGCCAGCTGGTCTTCACCACCGCCGCGCTTGGCAACTACGGGCTGGAGGAGATGGGCGAGGTCGAACTCGCCGTCGCCGGCGCCCGCGCCCACAACCGCATGATGACCGACTTCTGCTCGGTGGACCGCCGGCTGCTGGCCACCGGCTATGTCACCCTGGTGGACATCGACCGGGCCGCCGACATCGCCCGCGAGGCTATCGCTCTGGGGGCCAAGGGCCTGGTCATCCCCTCGCGGCATCCGCCGCAACATTCCCCCAGCCACAGCGGCCTCGACCCCCTGTGGGCGGTGGCGCAGGAGGCCGGGGTGCCGATCCTGTTCCACGTCGGCGGCGAGGAGAAGATGCACAAGGCCTATCTGGAGAACGGCGGGCCGCAGGTGCTGGACTTCCACGGCGGGGCGGAGAACTTCACCTCCCTGACCTTCATGACCATCCCGCTGTCGGTCTGGCAGACCCTGTCGGCCCTGGTGATCGACGGCGTCTTCGACCGGTTCCCGAACCTGAAGTTCGGAGCCATCGAACTGGGGGCCTCCTGGCTGCCCAGTCTGATGCGGTTCATGGATAGCGGCGCCGCGGCCTTCGGCAAGGAGGAGCGGCTGCAGAAGCTGAGCGCCAAGCCCAGCGAGATCCTGCGCCGCCAGCTGCGGGTGACCCCCTATCCGCACGAGGACACCGCCTGGATCATCGCCAATTCGGGGCCGGAGATGTGCCTGTTCTCCTCGGATTTCCCGCACGTCGAGGGCGGCCGCAATCCGCTGAAGCGGTTCAACGACGCTCTGGAGGGCGCCTCGGACGCCGCCAAGCGCGGCTTCTACCGCGACAACTTCATCGACCTGATGGGCAAGGGGCTGGACCGCTCCCTGCACGATCATCCGGCGCTGATGGCGGCGGAATAGCGCCGCAATAGCCCTCCCCGCGAGGGGAGGGCCGCAGGCGCGTCAGTGCTTGGCGCTCATCATGGAGTCGGTCGACATGGCGTCTGCCATGGGCTTTTCCGCCATCGGCTTGGCGGCCATGGCGGGCTTCTTCTTCATCGGCGTCATCTTCTTGGCGGGCTTCTTGGCCATCTTGTCGGCGGCCATATGGTCGCTGGCCATGGCGTCAGAGGCCATGGCGTTGGTCGCCATCGGCTTGGCCATCATCTTGTCGCTGGCCATCTTGTCCTGGGCGGTGGCGGCGCCGGCGAGGCTGAGGGCGGCGAGGGCGGCGAGAACGGTGAGTTGGGTCTTCATGGCGTTTCTCTCTGGCTTGAATGTCGGGCAGGCCGACGGGCGCGCCGCCGGGATGGAGGCGCAGGCTCGCGACGTCCGAATCCGGGAAACCGGAGGGCGGAGGCGTCAGGAGTGGGGGTGAAGGTCTAGGTCTTGGCGGCGGCCAGGATCGGACCGCCGGGTCCGGCCTGGACCAGGATGGCGGTCTTAAGCCTGGGATCGGCGCCCGCCGGCAGGCGATAGGTCAGGGCCTGGCCGGTATAGGCGCCCAGCCGGGTCATCTCGCGGACCACGTTGCGGTGAGGCAGGGTCTTGCCGGTGTTCTCGCCGCGCTTGACCGGCACCTGGACGATGGCCGGGTCATAGCGCACCAGCCAGACGTCGGCCTTGGCGGGCTTGGCCGCGCTGAGCGTCAGGACGCCGTCGCTGACGGAAAGTTGGGGACCCGCGACGATTGGCGCCTTACGGGCCGCGCCTTCGATCTCGGCGAGCTTGATTCCCACCACGTCGGTGCGGCCGTTGACCACCACCTGGGGCGTCCAGACCTGATTGTGGTGCAGGCCCTTGGCATAGGCCCACTGGCGGTCGGTGTAGGCCTTGCTGGCGAAGGTGTCCTTCCAGCCGAGCTGGTCCCAGTAGGTGACGCCGAAGCTGAGGGCCAGGACGTCGGGGCGGTCGGCCAGCTTGGCGAGGTTGGCGTTGGCCGGCGGGCAGGAAGAGCAGCCCTGGCTCGTGAATAGCTCCACCACGGTGAGCGGCCCCGCCTGAGCCACGGCGGGCAGGGTGAGGATCAGGCTGAGGGCAAGACCGAGGAGACGGGGCATTTGAGCACTCCCTTTCGCTCAACAGGTTCGCCGCGCCAGCGGGATCGGTTACAGCTAGGCTCGTTGTAACGAATCCCGCCTTGCCCGCGTACCTGAGGGAGACACGTGGACCAGACCGAAGCGCGACTGCGGGCCTTGATGCTCGCCGGCCTGGCCGGCGACGCCGCGGCGCATCGCGCTCTGCTTGGGGAGCTGGGCCGCCTGCTGCGCCGCTATTACGCCCGGCGGCTGGGCTTCGGAACCCCCGAGGCTGAAGACCTTGTCCAGGAAACCTTGATCGCCGTGCATACCCGTCGCGCCACCTATGATCCGCAGCAGCCCTTCACCGCCTGGGCCTATGCGATCGCGCGCTACAAGATGATCGACCATCTGCGGCGGATGAAGTCACGCCCCTCCTCGCCCCTGGAGGAGGCCGACGACCTGTTCACCGACGGCGGCGCCGAGGACCTGGTGGTCAAGCGCGACCTCGACACGGTGCTGGCCGAGGTCTCGGCGCGCACCAGCGCCCTGATCCGCGACGTGAAGGTGGAGGGCCTGTCGACCCGCGAGGCCGCCGAGAAGCACGGCCTGAGCGAGACCGCGGTGAAGGTCGCCGTCCATCGCGGCCTGAAGGCGCTGACGGCAAAGTTCGGAGGCGCCCGTGAAAACGGATGACCTGATCGAACGGCTGACCGCCGACCTGGAGCCGGCCTCGCCCTGGTGGGTGACGCGGCGCATTCTGATCGGCCTCTCCAGCGGAGCCTTCTTCTCGGCCCTGCTGATGATCTTCTGGCTGGGCGTTCGGCCTGACCTGATGGACGCCATGACCGGGACGATGTTCTGGATGAAGTTCGCCTACACCCTTGCCTGCTCGGCGATCTTGGCCTGGGCCCTCATCCGCGTGGCGCGGCCGGGCGGGTCGATGGGCTCACTCGCCTGGGCGCTGGCGGCGCCCTTCGCCCTGGTGGCGCTGATGGCCGTGGCGCGGCTGGCCAAGGCCGATCCGGTGATCGCCCGCGGCATGCTGATGGGGGATTCCGCCGACGTGTGCCCCTGGCGGATCGCTATCCTCGGTCTCCCGATCTTCGCCGGCGCGGTCTGGGCGCTGAGGGGGCTGGCCCCCACCCGGCTGGTGCTGTCGGGCTTCGTGGCCGGCGGCTGCGCCGGGGCCATGGGGGCCTGGATCTACGCCTTCCACTGCAACGAGAGCGCCGCGGCCTTCGTGGCGGTCTGGTACACGGCGGGCATGGCGGCGGTCGCCCTGCTGGGCGCGCTGGCGGGACGTAGGCTGCTGCGGTGGTGATCCCGAGCCTTCCTCCTCGATGGGGAGGGTTGGATGGGGTGCATCTGCTGAGTTGAGGCGAGGGCGCGTTTGAGCGCGCTCAGCCAGGCCCCTCAAGTTCCCGGGTCAAGGCCTGAAGGGACGGCCATGGCGGACCCTTGCGTAGGGTATGGATGAAGTGTTGGGCCCATTGCCGGCCGTTCGGAAACTCGTCGTCCCTGTCCCATCGCCAAGCCGCGACCATTGCAAGAACAAGCGCGCGGCACTCGCCCAGCAGCGACGGATCAACGTCTGGATAGTGCTCGATGACCGCCTCAGGCACGTGAGCAAGGTCGAACTCGATCGGACCACGGCAACAGGTCTCGAGGTCAATGAACAGCGGGCCGATTTTCGTGTTCAGCACATTGCCCGCGTGCGGCTCGCCGTGGAGCAACTGCTCGGCTGCGCCCAGACCGACGATCTTTTTCCTGAGGTCCTTCAACATGCCACGGAGCAGCTCTCGGTCCAGGTCGACGAGCTCAGGCGTCTGGTCGCGGTTGGCCACAAGTTGCGCGGCTTCTTCGACCCGGTCGGTGAAGTGCGGCGCCGTGATCTCGATCTTCCGCATGCCGGTGTGCAGACGCGAGAGCGCCTTGGCGTAGTCGGCGGGGGCGAGCTCTGGCGTCACCGATGCGTAGTAGGTCCAAAGCGTAACCGCGAAGCCGTCGCGCTCGTAGACGCGCCGTGGAACCCGAGGTTCGAGAGCCGCCGCAGGACTCCCGGTCTCGGCAAGCCGCCCGGCAAGCTCGATCTCGAACTGCGCCACCTGATGCGCCAGGGGGGCGACCCTGGCGAAGGCGTCGCAGGGGAGCAGGCGCACGGCGAGTTTGTTTGAGTTGTGAAGAACAACCGTGTCGTCGACCTGGAGGCCCAGTGTTTTGGCGGTCCAGATGGCCGCGGCCACCGCACGCTGAAGGTCGGGGGCCTGCACGCCCTACCCCCCAAGGGCGTGGGCGCTGACCGCCTCGTAGTCGCCTGCGCCTTCCATGACCCCTTCGGCCAGGCCCGGCGCCTGGGCCAGGATCTGGGCTGAGTAGACGCGGGCGAGCGCCGCCTTGCTGGCCGACCAGTCGTCGGTAGCGCCCACGAGCGCCAGGGCTTGCAGGCCTAGCATCCAGCCGCCCACCACGTCGCCGGCCAGCTTAAGATAGGGGGTGGCGCCCGAGAGCGCGTTAGGCCCCTTGTTGGCCAGGATCCAGTCGGTGGCGCGCTCCAGGGCGGCGACGCCGGCCTCAAGGCGGGCGCCGACGGTTTCGAGACCGGGCGTGCCCGACAGCGCGTTCGCCGTCTCGTGCATTTCGGCGGCCAGGGCGTCCACCACCGCGCCGTTCTCCATCGGCGCCTTGCGGCCCACCAGGTCGATGGCCTGGATGCCGTTGGTGCCCTCATAAATCGGGGCGATGCGGGCGTCGCGATAGTGCTGGGCCGCGCCGGTCTCCTCGATGAAGCCCATGCCGCCGTGGATCTGCACCCCCATGGAGGCCACCTCCACGCCGATGTCGGTGGACCAGGCCTTGGCGATGGGGGTGAAGAGTTCGGCCCGGGCCTTGGCCACGGCGCGGGCAGCCTCGTCGACAGCCAGCCGGGCCACGTCGTTGAGCACCCCGGTGGACAGGCAGATGGCGCGGGCGGCCTCGATCTTGGCCTTCATCAGCAGCAAGGAGCGGCGCACATCCGGGTGGCCGTAGATGGCGCCATCGGGCGCCCAGGCGGCGCGGCCCTGTTTGCGTTCCTGGGCGAAGGCCAGGGCCTGCTGGAAGGCGCGCTCGGCGATGGCCACGCCCTGGACGCCCACCTGAAGGCGGGCGGCGTTCATCATGACGAACATGTGGGCGATGCCGTTGTTCAGTTCCCCCACCAGCTCGGCCTGGGCGCCCTCGAACAGCATGACGCAGGTGGGCGAGCCGTGGATGCCCAGCTTGTGCTCGATGGAGCCGGCCCGCAGGTCGTTGGGATCGCCGAGGTTCCCCGCGTCGTCCACCAGCCGCTTGGTTGCCAGGAACAGGCTGATGCCTTTCACGCCGGGCGGGGCGTCGGGCAGGCGGGCCAAAACCAGGTGGCAGATGTTGTCGGCGGCGTCGTGGTCGCCCCAGGTGATGTAGATCTTCTGGCCGTGCAGCCGATAGCCGCCCTTCCCATCGGGTTCGGCCCGGGTGGCGACGGCGGCGAGATCCGACCCCGCCTGCGGCTCGGTGAGGTTCATGGTGCCGGTCCATTCGCCGGAGACCAGCTTGGGCAGGACGAGGCGCTTCTGCCGCTCGGTGCCGTGCAAAGCGAGCGCCTCGATGGCGCCCTGGGTCAGCATCGGGCAGAGGCCGAAGGCCATGTTAGAGGCATGCACCATCTCGAAGACCGCCAGGCCCAGCGCCCCGGTCAGGCCCTGGCCGCCGTATTCGGGGTCGGACGACAGGGCGTTCCAGCCGCCGGCGACGAAGGCCTGGTAAGCCGCGGCGAAGCCGGGCGCGGCGGTGACCTTGCCGTTGGCGTACTTGGCGCCTTCGGTGTCGCCCTTGCGGTTCAGGGGGGCGAGCTCGCTCTCGGTAAAGGCGCCGGCGGCCTCCAGCACGGCCAGGACGGTATCCTCGTCCAGGTCGGGGAAGGCCTGGGCCATCAGGGCCGAGTGGCCGACCGTCTTGAGCGCGAAGGCGAGGTCGCGGACCGGGGCGCGGAAGGTCATGGGCGGGCTCCTGAAACTCCAGGCGCTGTGTAGCCTCTGGCGCAGGAGGATGGAACCTGCAGCGCTCCAGGGCAGCGCGGTCACGGCTTCGTGAGCCGGCCGCCGTCTTTCGGCCCCGGACAAGCATGACCATGTCGGCCATTCGCCAGGAGGCTTTCCCATGATCCGCACCGCCCTCGCCGCCGCCGCTTTCAGTTTGCTCGCGGTCACGGGAGCCCTGGCCAACCCGGGCAGCCAGGACCCGGCCAAGGTTCCTGCAGGGAACTACGTCCTCGACAAGCGTCATGCCAGCCTGCTGGTGAAGGTCCCGCACATGGGCGGCTTCTCGAAGTTCACCATGCGGTTTGACCGCCTCGACGGGAGCTTCGCCTACGAGCCGGCGACCTGGGCCACCACCAAGGTGACCATCACCGCCGACCCCACCTCGATCAACACGGGCCTGCCCGACTTCGACAAGACCATAGCGGGGCCGAGCTATTTCGACAGCGCCAAGTATCCTGCCATCACCTTCGTCTCCACCAAGGCTGAGGGCGCCGACGGCAAGGGCACGGTGAGCGGCGACCTCACCTTCCACGGGGTGACCAAGCCGGTGGTGCTGGACGTCACCTTCAATGGCGTCGGCCCGGGCATGATGGGGGCCGGGACACGGATCGGGTTTTCCGGAACCACTCACTTGAAACGCTCTGATTTCGGCGTCACCACCATGAGCCAGTTCGCCGGCGATGACCTCGACCTGCTGTTCGAGGTCGAGTTCGTGAAGAAGTAGGACCGTGCGCCGGGACCGCTACGCCACCGTCGCCATCGTCCTGCACTGGCTGATCGCCGCGGCGATCCTGTTCCAGATGCAGCTGCCATGGCGGTTCGTCGACCTGAAGACGCCGGAAGCCTTCGCGCTGATCCAGCTGCACAAGTCGGTGGGGATCACCATCCTGGTGCTTAGCCTCGCGCGGCTGGGCTGGCGGCTGGCCAATCCGCCGCCGCCGGAGCCGGAGGGCCTGGCGCTCTGGGAGGTCTGGCTCTCGAAGATCGTCCACTGGGGCCTCTACGCCCTGATGATCGGCATGCCGATCACCGGCTGGATCATGGTCTCCACCAGCAAGACCGGCATTCCCACGGTGCTCTACGGCCTGATCCCCTGGCCCCACGTGCCGGGCCTGGCCGAACTGCCCGCCGCGGGCAAGGCCGCCTGGAACGGGCTGGCCCGTGAGAGCCACGAGCTGCTGGGTTGGGGGTTCTATGTCCTGATCGGCCTGCACGTGGCCGGCGCGCTGAAGCACCAGCTGTTCAGCCGCGACGAGCCGGTTCTGGCCCGCATGGCGCCTGGTGCTGTCCCAGGCCGTTGGTTGGAGCCGCGTCTGGCGCTGATCGCACTCGGCGTCATCGCGGCGATCGGCGGCGCCTGGCTGATCCATCCCAGGCCGCCGGCGTCCGCGCCCCTGCCGCCGCCGCCCGTCCAGGCCGCCGAACCGGTGGCCGCGCCCGCAGCGCCGCTCGCGCCGGTCGCCGCCACGCCCGCGGCGGAGGCGGTGCAGACGCCCGCGGAAGCCTCCAAGTGGACGGTGGGCAAGGGCTCGACTCTCGGCTTCTCCACCTCCTGGGGCGGCCAGACCCTGGAGGGCCGCTTCGACCAGTGGACCGCCGACATCGCCTTCTCGCCGGACGCGCTGGACCACAGCCACGTCAAGGTGACCATCGACCTGGCCTCCGTGGCCACAGGTGATCCGCAGCGGGACGTGGCCCTGCCTGGGGCCGACTTCTTCGACGTGGCCGACCATCCCAAGGCGATCTTCACCGCCGACAGCTTCGAGGCCGCCGGCCAGAACCGCTACGTCGCCAAAGGCAAGCTGTCCTTGCGGGGGGTCACCAAGCCGGTGCGGCTGCCCTTCACCCTGAAGATCGACGGCGACAAGGCGCGCATGAGCGGTGTAACCAGCCTCGACCGGACCGCCTTCGGCGTGGGGCAGGGCGAGTGGCAGGCGACCGATCAGATTCCAGCTCAGGTGAAGGTGAGCGTTCAGCTCACGGCGACCCGCTAGAGACCGCGGTCGCGGCCCTGCGCGTCGGGGCGCTGGTGATCCTGCCCACCGAGACAGTCTATGGCCTGGGCGCCGACGCGGCCAATCCCGCCGCCGTGGCCGCCATCTACGAAGCCAAGGGCCGCCCGCGGTTCAATCCGCTGATCAGCCATGTGGCTGACCTCGCCACCGCCGAACGGCTGGCGGTGTTCGACGACCGGGCGCGAGCGTTGGCCGCGGCCTTCTGGCCGGGCCCCCTGACCCTGGTCCTGCCGATCAAGCCCGACACCGTGGTCTGCGATCTGGCCCGCGCCGGGCTGGAGACCATCGCCATCCGCGTCCCCGCCCACCCGCTGGCCCGCGAGCTGCTGGCCCGTTTCGGCGGTCCGGTGGTGGCGCCTTCGGCCAACCGCTCGGGGCGGCCCAGCCCGACGACCTATGCCGACGCCATGGAGGAGACTGGCGAGAAGGCCGCCGCCAGCCTCGATGGCGGGCCCTGCGCCGTGGGCCTGGAATCCACCGTCGTCGCCCTGCTGGACCAACCGCGCCTGCTCCGGCCGGGATCAGTGACGCGCGCGCAGATCGAGGCGGTGATCGGACCCCTCGCTGAAGCCGAAGACGACGCCAAGCGCTCGCCCGGCCGGCTGGCGCGGCACTACTCGCCGGAAGCTCCGGTGCGGTTGAACGTTCAGGCGCCGGAGGCCGGTGAGGCTTATCTGGCCTTCGGTCCGACCTCGGTCACCGGCAATGTCGTGAATCTCAGCGCGACGGGCGATCTGCGCGAAGCCGCCGCCAACCTCTTCGCCTACTTGCGCGCCGCCGATCGCACGGCGCCCACCGCCATCGCCGTCGCCCCCATTCCCGCCGAGGGCCTGGGCGAGGCTATCAACGACCGCCTGATCCGCGCCGCCGGCTACGTCGGCTGAAGCGCCGAGCGGATGTCGGTGCGGGCGAAGTCGTCGCCCTTGTAGAGCAGCGGCGCGTCGAGCTTCTTGGCCAAGGCATAGGCGAAGCTGTCGCCGAGATTGAGGCGGGCCGGGTGATAGCCACGACCGAAGGCAAGGTAGGCTCTGAGGGCTTCCGTATGATCGGCGCCCCCTGCATAGACCGTGACGCCGATCTCAGAGAGCCAGCGGTTCAAGTCCTTCTCGTCAGACAATCGGCCTCGTCCGATCAGAACGAGGCCTGCTTCAAAGGCGTTCACGCTCGAAATCAGCGCCGCGGCGCTGTTTTGCAACGCTTCTGCAAACGCCGCAGCGTCGTCCTCGCCATCACTGAGAGCCACGAGCGCCGAAGCGTCCACGACCATCATGGGCGGTTATCCAGATCCTCGGACTCCGCCCACAGATCATCGAAGGTTTGTTTCGTGGCGTTCACCTTGCGCTTGTCCAGGCCCACCGCCTTTCTGAAGCGCTCCGTTGCGGCCATGATCTCGGCCATCGTCGGGCGCGGTTTCACCTTGGCGTTTTCCAGGGCCAGCCGCAGCTTTAGCGCCTCGTCGATCGCGCCGGTCAGGCTCTCGCCAGTGAGGGCCGCGAGCTCCCGCGCCCGCTTCTCAACATCGACATTCTTGATCAGGATGGCCATGGCCGATCTCCTATATATACTGGAGTATATACTGGCCTGCGCCGAGACGGAAGCGTAGGCTCCGGCCCCATGACCATCTCCGTTCCCGCCGATGTCCTGTCCCGCCTGAAGGCCGTGCTTGGCGAGGGCGGGTGGAGCCAGGACCCTGACCGCCTGGCGCCCAAGCTGCTGGAATGGCGCGACCGCTGGAAAGGGACCACGCCCTTCCTGGCCCTGCCCAGGACCACGGCGGACGTCTCGGCCATCGTCGGCATTTGCCATGAGGCCGGTGTGCCGATCACGACGCAGGGCGGCAACACCGGCCTCGTCGGCGGCCAGATTCCGCAGGGGGAAATCCTGCTCTCCACCGAGCGGCTATCGACCATCCGCGACGTGGACGCCTTCGACGACGTGATCGTGGCCGAGGCCGGCGTGACGCTCGCCGCCGTCCACGAGGCGGCGCTGCAGGTGCGGCGGCGCTTCCCCATGGGCCTGGCCTCGGAGGGCACGGCCACCATCGGCGGCATCGTGTCGACCAACGCCGGGGGCACCGCGGTGCTGCGCTATGGCAACACCCGCGACCTGGTGCTGGGGATCGAGGCGGTGCTGCCCAATGGCGAGATCTGGAACGGTCTGAAACGCCTTCGCAAGGACAACACCGGTTACGACTTGAAGCAGTTGTTCATTGGCGGAGAGGGGACCTTGGGCGTCGTCACCGCAGCGAGCCTCAAGCTGTTCCCGATCCTCGCAAGCCGCGCCACGGCGGTGGCGGCGGTGGAGTCGCCGGAGGTGGCGATCCAGCTGCTGGTCCGTGCCAAGGAGGAGGCCGGTGGGGCGGTCGAGGCCTTCGAGCTGATGGGCCGGCGGGGTGTCGAGTTCGTCCTGAAGAACATCCCAAACCAGCGCGACCCGCTGCACCGGTCCTATCCCTGGTACGTGTTGATCGAGATCGCCTCGGGCGAGCCCGGCGCGGCCGGGGCGGCCATGGAGCGGTTGCTGGGCAAGGCGCTGGAGGACAGCCTGATCCTGGACGCGGCCATCGCCCAGAGCGAGGCCCAGGCCAAGGCCTTCTGGTCGGTTCGGGAGAACCAGTCCCCGGGCCAGAAGCCCGAGGGGGCCACCTGGAAGCACGACATCTCCGTCCCCGTCAGTCAGGTGGCCAAGTTCATCGCCCAGGCGACCGCGGCCATGGAGGCCTTCGCGCCGGGCTGCCGGATCACCGCCTTCGGTCACGTCGGCGACGGCAATATCCACTACGATGTCATCCGCCCGGACGGCGGCGACGACGCGGCCCACTCGGCCAAGCGCAACGAGGGCTCGCGCATCGTGCACGATATCGCCGCGGCCATGGGCGGCTCGATCTCCGCCGAGCACGGCCTGGGCTCGATGAAGACCGAGGAGGCCCGGCGTTACAAAAGCCCGGTGGAGGTTGCGGCGCTGTCTGCGATCCGGCAAAGCCTGGACCCCAAGCGGATCATGAATCCCCGCGTCTTCTTCTGAGCCGCCATGCTGATTGTCCTGTCCCCCGCCAAGGCGATGAACTTCGCCGCGCCGGACAAACCCCTGCCGATGACCACCCCGGAAATGGCCGAGGATATCGCCCTCCTGTCGCAGACCACGCGAAAGCTGACCGTGGCCCAGGTGAAGCGGCTGATGAGCCTGTCGGACAATCTCGCCAAGCTGAACCGCGACCGCTTCCAGGCCTTCGACCCGGCCATGGAGGAGGGGCTGCAGGCCGCCTTCGCCTTCAACGGCGACGTCTATATGGGCTTCAAGGCCCGTGAGCTGGACAAGAAGGCCCTGGCCTTCGCCCAGGACCATGTCCGCATCCTGTCAGGGCTCTATGGCCTGCTGCGGCCGCTGGACGGCATCCAGCCCTACCGGCTTGAAATGGGCACGCGGCTGAAAACCAAGCGCGGTCCCAGCCTCTACGCCTTCTGGGGCGACAAGGTCGCCAAGGCGCTCAACGAGCAGGCTGCCGGCCATAAGGACCCGACCCTGGTGAACTGCGCCAGCCAGGAATATTTCGGCGTCGTGGACCTGAAGGCCCTGACGCTGCCGGTGGTGAACGTGCGCTTCGTCGAGGAGAAGGACGGCGAGGCCAAGGTGATCAGCTTCTACGCCAAGAAGGCCCGTGGCCTGATGGCCCGCTACGCCGTCGACCATCGCATCCAGAGCGCGTCGGACCTGAAGGCCTTCGACAGCGAGGGCTATCGTTTCCAGCCCCAGGCCTCCAGCGACACCGAATGGGTGTTCACCCGGCCCCAGCCGCGGCTAGTGAGCGCCCGCAAGCCGGGTTAGGGTCTGACTTGAACGCGGCCGATCCGAGCCGCCGGGGGAAGCATATGAGCAAGAGCGACACCGGACCTGTGGTCCTGATCACCGGGACCTCCACGGGGGTGGGCTTGCACACCGCCATCGCCTTTGCGCGGGCCGGCTACGTCACCATCGCCACCATGCGCGACACTTCGAAGAAGAAGGACCTGTTGGCCCAGGCCAAGGCGGCCGGGGTGAAGGTCAAGGTCGAGAAACTCGACGTCCAGAAGAAGAAGTCCATCGCGGCCTGCGTCGAGAAGGTGATCCGCAAGCACGGCGGCATTGATGTGCTGGTGAACAACGCCGGGGCGGGTTTCCTGGGCAGCCTGGAACAGACCACCGACGCCGACCTTGAGCGGACCATGGGCATCAACTTCTTCGGCGTCTGGCGGATGACCAAGGCGGTCTTCCCGCACATGCGCGAGCGCGGCTCGGGGCGGATTATCTCGGTGACCAGCATCGGCGGCCTGATCGGCCAGCCCTTCAACGACGCCTATTGCGCAGCGAAGTTCGCGGTGGAAGGGATGATGGAATCCCTGGCGCCCCTGGCCAAGCGGCTGGGCGTGCAGATCAGCCTGATCGAGCCCGGCCCCATCAATACCGAGTTCGTCAACAGCGTCCGCGCCGTCAGCGACCTCTCGGCCTACGCCCCGCCCTATGACGCCATCGTGCAGAAATACATGGGGGCCAGCACCGGCGTCTTCGCCCAATACGGCCAGACCGGCGCCGACATCGCCGAGGTCATCCTGGGCGCCGCCACTGTCGAGACGCCCGACTTCCGCTACATCACCTCTGACTTCGCCAAGCAGGTGGTGGGGCCCAAGGTCGTGGACCCCACCGGCAACAACGTGGTGGAAGCCTTCGCCAGCCGTCTCTAGCCTATTTCTTCAGCCCATCGACGGCGGCCAGGACCGCGGCGACCGGCGGGCGGGACTTGTAGCCCTCCTCGGCGAGCTTGGCCTGGACGACGCCCCGCGGCGAGATGACGAAGATCGCCGGCATGGGGACGCCATAGGCGAAACTGTCGGGCTTGTACTGCGGGTCACGCAGCTTGAAGGCGTCGATGGTCGCCGATCCGGTATCCGAGAGGAAGGCGTAGGGGATTTCCCGCTGCTCAGAAAAGCGGGTCAGGACCTCGGGCGGATCGTAGCTGAGGGCCACCAGCCGGTAGCCGCGCTGGGCCAGGGGCGCCTTGGCGTCCTTCAGCTCGATGAGCTGCTTCTGGCAATAGGGGCACCACTTCGCCGACCGGAAGAAGACCAGCACCACGCCATTCTTGTCCGACAGATCCCGGACGGTCACGGGCTTGCCCGCCATGTCGCGGGCCGCGATGGGCGGGATGCGGGAGCCCACCGCGGGACCGGGATCAAAGGCGGCCGCGGCGGCGGGCCAGGCGAGCAGCAGGGCGGCGAACAGAGGGGCGAGTTTCATCGGGATCTCCCAGCCGCCGACACGGCGGACGTCATCTGTCCTTCGGGCCGATCCGGGCAAAGGTTTCAGCCGAAGGTCGGGCTGAAGCGGATAGTGTCGCGGGCCAGGCCGTCCATGACCACCTGGGCGCCGCCGCTCTTGATCATCCATTCCAGGCGGTGGTCGCGGTACTCGCGCTTGAATAGGCCCTGTTTCACCAGCTCGGCGACATTGGGCATGGCCGAGGCGGCGGCCGCCGCGCCGGCTTCCTTGGTCGTTTCGGCGACCGAGGGGCGGGCGTTGGCGCGGGTGAGCCAGTCGGAGAGCCTGCTGCCGGCGGCCGGCGGATTGCCGTGGCCCACTGAGCCGTTGAGATAGGGGACCACGGCCAGATCGCCCCAGCCGAAGCTCTCGCCGTTGAACCAGGGCCGGTCGGCGAGCTGGCTTTCCAGCCAGGCGAAGAAACCGGCCGTCTGTTCGGCGGCCTTGGCGATCAGGGTCTGGGCCAGGTCACCCTCGGCGCGGCGGAACCAGTAGATCTCCGACAGGCCCCAGTTGATGGCCTCGAAGTGGGTGTCCATCACCTCCTCCAGCATCCGGACCCGCGCGCGCTCGGCGGGGCTGGCGGGCAGCAGGGCCGGGTTGGGCCAGCGGTCCTCGATATATTCCAGGATGATGGTGGAATCGAAGATGGCCGTTTCGCCGTCCACCAGGGCCGGGACCTCGGCGCGCGGATTGGCGGCCAGGAAATCGCCTTGCGCGCCGCCGGCGCCTAGACCGCCCGGCGACACCGCCTGGAAGGGCTGACCCTTCTCGCGCAGGGCGATCTTGACCTTCTGGGCATAGGGCGAGAGCGGGTGGTCATAAAGCGTCAGCATGGCGGTCCTCCCAGCGTTTTCGCCAGGAGGGCCGCCCCAACGCCGGGGAAGTCAAATGGCCTGGCCCGCCGCTTGACGGACCGGGCGTAACCCCGGCCTCTGTAATCCCAACACGTCCAAGAAACGGACTCGGGAGCAGACGCCATGGCCTACAAACCCTTCGACCTGACCGGCAAGGTGGCCCTTGTCACCGGCGGCAATGGCGGCATCGGCTTTGGCATGGTCGAGGCGCTCGCCCAGTCCGGCGCTGACGTGGTGATCTGGGGGTCGAACCCCAAGAAGAACGCCGACGCGGAAGACAAGTTGAAGAGCTTCGGCGTGCGAGTCCTGACTCAGGTGGTGGACGTCGCCGACGAGCACGCGGTGAAGGCCGGGATGGCCGAAGCGATCGCCAAGATGGGCCGCATCGACACCGTGATCGCCAACGCCGGGATCGGGGGCGGGGCGCCGTCCTTCTCGGACTTTTCCACTGAGATGTATCGCAAGGTGCTTTCGGTGAACCTGGACGGGGTGTTCTTCACCTTCCGCGAGGCCTGCAAGCACATGGTCGAGCGGGCGGGTTCCGGCGACAAGGCGGGCGGTTCGCTGGTGGTGATCTCGTCGCTCTCGGCCCTCGACGGCGCGCCGAAGAACGAGGCCTATGCCGCCACCAAGGGCGCGGTGATCTCGATGATCCGCGCCATCGCCGTGGAACACGCCCGCTATGGCGTCCGGGCCAACGCCATCCTGCCCGGCTGGATCGCCACCGATATGACGGCGGGCGCCCAGGGCAACGACAAGTTCAACGACGCCGTGATCAAGCGGGTGCCCGTGCGCCGCTGGGGCCAGCCGGCCGACTTCGGCGGCATGGCGGTCTATCTGGCGTCGGACGCCTCGTCCTTCCACACCGGCGACAGCTTCCTGATCGACGGCGGATACGGCGTCTTCTGATGCTCTGACCTTGGGTCATGGTTCCCATGGACGGCGTGCGGCGCCATCCTGCCTGACAAAGAAACTTCGGGAGAAAACGCCATGACGCTGCACACCCCGCTTTGCGACCTCTTGGGAGTCAAGCACCCGATCATGCTGGCCGGCATGGGAGGTGTCTCCTATGCCGAGCTGGTGGCGGCGGTCTCCAACGCCGGGGGCTATGGCGTGCTGGGCATGGCCGGCCGCACGCCGGAGTTCATCCGCGACGAGATGCGCAAGGTCAAAAGCCTCACCGACAAACCCTTCGGCGTCGACCTGCTGGCCGCGTCCCCGGAGAGCCTGACGGCCTCGGTGGAGATCATCATCGATGAGGGCGCCTCCAGCTTCGTGGCCGGCCTGGGCGTGCCTATGCCGATCATGGAGAAGCTGAAGAAGGCCGGCCTCAAGGTCATGGTGGTGTGCGGGGCGGTGAAGCACGCGGTGAAGGCCGAGCAGGCCGGCTGCGACGCGGTGATCTGCCAGGGCGGCGAGGGCGGCGGCCATACCGGCCTCGTCGGCACCATGCCCCTGGTGGCCCAGGCCGTGGAGGCCGTGAAGATCCCGGTGGTGGCGGCCGGCGGCCTCTATGACGGGCGCGGCCTGGCCGCGGCCCTGACCCTCGGCGCCGTCGGCGTCTGGATGGGCACCCGCTTCATCGCCAGCGACGAGGCCCATGCCGGCGAACTCTACCGCCAGACCATCGTCGAGGCCGCCGACGAGGACACCGTTCGCACCCGCTCCTATTCCGGCAAGCCGATGCGGGTGCGCAAGAACCCCTATGTCGAGGACTGGGAAACCCGTCCCCAGGACATCCAGCCCTTCCCCCAGCAGGCCATGCTTTCGAGCCGCGCCGGCGTCATGGGCGGCATCGGCGGCCAGATCGAAGGTCTCGACGCCGACAAGTCCTGCTTCGCCATGGGCCAGTCGGCGGGCGGCATCCACGCGGTGCTGCCGGCGGCCCAGATCGTGGCGAACTTGGTGAGCGAAGCCGAGGCCGCGCTCGCCCGGGCGAGCAAGCTGGTGAAGGTGACGGCCTAGACTGCTTCTCCCTCCCCTTCATGGGGAGGGGCAGACCGCGTTAGCGGTCGGGGTGGGGGAGTCTGGCCAGTGCTCCCCACCCGTCCGGCGTTCCGCCGTCCTCCCTCCCCATGAAGGGGAGGGAGGGTCAGGGCCGCTCCGTGAACGTGTGGATCGCGCGGACTTCCATCACCCAGCCGAACTGCTCGCCGGCCGGCAGGGCGGCGCACCAGGGTGAGGCTGGTCATTCACCTTGCCCCTCGGCGGCTCGCGCCTCGCGCTCCTTGGCCTCGGCGTGAGCCGCCAGCCGGTCGAGTTTGGGCGACCAGAACCGCTGGTAGCGGGCCAACCAGTCGGTGGCGGCGCGCAGGGGTTCGGGGACGAGGCGGACGGCGACGGTACGGCCGGACTTGGTGCGGGTGATCAGGCCGGCGTCGCCCAGCACATCGAGGTGCTTCATCACCGCCGGCAGCTTGATGGCGAAGGGCTCGGCGAGCGCGCTGATGGACAGGCTGTCCTCCTGCTCCAGGCGCGCCAGGATAGCCCGGCGGGTGGGATCGCCCAGGGCGGTGAAAAGCCGGTCCAGGTCGCGGGGTTCATAGTTCACCATGTGGTGTACTATTTGGGCGACGCGGGGATTTGTCAATCGAGGGGCGCGGTCGGGGTGGAGGCGCTGGACGCCTCCACCCCTCGCGAGCCGCTGGGCTGGGGGTCAGCCTCGGCGGCGGGGGCCGTCGTCCTCCGGGGGAGGTCGGAACGCCGGCGCGTCGGTTACGCAGCCAGCTTGGCGGCGGTCTGCGCGATCTTGCGGCCCTGATAGCGGGCGCCGGTGAGTTCGTTCTCGCTGGGCTGACGCGAGCCGTCGCCGCCGGCGATGGTCGAGGCGCCATAGGGGCTGCCGCCGGTGATCTCATCGAGGGTCATCTGGCCGGCGTGGCCGTAGTCCAGACCGACGATCACCATGCCGAAGTGCAGCAGGTTGGTGATGATCGAGAACAGGGTGGTCTCCTGGCCGCCGTGCTGGGTGGCCGTCGAGGTGAAGGCGCCGCCGACCTTGCCGTGCAGGGCGCCCTTGGCCCAGAGGCCGCCGGCCTGGTCCAGGAAGCTGGCCATCTGCGAGGGCATGCGGCCGAAACGGGTGCCGGCGCCGACGATGATGGCGTCGTAGTCGGCCAGGTCTTCGATCTTGGCGATGGGGGCGTCCTGGTCGAGCTTGAAGTGGGCGCCCTTGGCGATCTCTTCGGGGACGGTCTCGGGGACGCGCTTGATGTCCACCGTGGCGCCGGCCTCGCGGGCGCCTTCGGCCACGGCCTTGGCCATGGTTTCGATGTGCCCGTAGGCGGAGTGGTAGAGGACGAGGACCTTGGTCATGGCGGGGTTTCCTGGGGAGGAGAAAGCGAAGGGGGCCGCCCCGGCTTTCACCGGGGCGGGAAGGGTTTAGGCGGCGTCGACGAGGACGAGTTCGCTGTCTTCCAGGGCTGTGACCCGGACCGTGGCCTCGTCGCGGATGGCGGCGCCGTCACGGGCGTTCAGGGTCACGCCATTGACCTCCACAGAGCCGGTGGCGGGCACCAGGTAGCCGAAGCGGTCGGCGCCCAGTTCGTACTCGGCGGTCTCGCCGGCTTTCAGCGTGGCGGCCACGACGCGGCCGTTGGTGCGGATCGGCAGGACATCGGTGTCGCCTTCGACGCCGCTGGCCAGGGTGACGAACCGGCCGGCGCGGTCACCCTTGGGGAAGGGCTTGGCGCCCCAGCTGGGGGCCCCGCCGGTCCTGTTGGGCTGGATCCAGATCTGGAACAGGGTGGTGGGTTCGTTTTCCAGGTTGAACTCAGCGTGACGGATGCCAGAGCCCGCGCTCATCACCTGAACGTCCCCAGCCTCGGTGCGGCCTTCGTTGCCCAGGCTGTCCTTGTGGGTGATGGCGCCGGTGCGCACATAGGTGATGATCTCCATGTTCGCGTGGGGGTGCGGCGGGAAGCCGGAATTCGGCGCGATCTTGTCGTCGTTCCAGACCCGAAGCGGGCCCCAGCCCATGCGCTTGGGGTCGTGGTACTCCGCGAAGGAGAAGTGGTGCTTGGCGTCGAGCCAGCCGTGGTTGGCGCCGCCAAGCGAGTCAAAGGATCTGCGTTCGATCATCTCGAGGTCTCCTGGTTTGGTGAGGGCCGCTGGCCGGGAGGCCGCGCCGCTGTTGAGATCAAAGTAGACCTTCCTCCACATTCCGAAATAGAAACGATGGAAACAGATCGTTTCGGAAATCGTCATGTCCCGTCTTCCCGACTTCGAGGCCTGGGCGGTGTTCGCCAAGGTGGCCGAGACCGGCGCCTTCGCCCGCGCCGCCCTTGAGTTGGAGCTCTCCAAGGCCACGGTCTCCAAGGCGGTGTCGCGGCTGGAGCAACGGCTGGGGACCAGCCTGTTCCACCGGACCTCGCGCAAGCTGGCCCTGACCGAGAGCGGTCGCACCGCCCTGGAACGGGCGTCGCGCATCCTGGCCGAGGGGGAGGCGGTGGAGGCCGAGGCCGCCGCCCAGTCGACGACGCCCCAAGGTCTGGTGCGGCTGGCCGCGCCGATGTCCTTTGGCACGCGGCACCTGGCGCCCCTGCTGCCGGAATTCCTGCGGCTGTATCCCGAGGTCTCCGTCGACCTCAGCCTGTCGGACCAGAAGGTGGATCTGGTGGGGGAGGGGTTCGACCTGGGCCTGCGGATCGGCAAACTGGCCGATTCCTCGCTGCTGTCGCGGCGGCTGTGCGGGGTGCGGTTGGTGCTGGTGGGGTCGCCGGCCTATCTGGCCGAGCATGGGACGCCGGCCCATCCCCGCGATCTGCTGTTCCACAAGGCCCTGACCTACGCCTACGTCCTGACCCCGGAGGTTTGGCGGTTCGTGCACGCGACCCAGGGCGAGCAGGCGGTGAGCGTGTCGGGGCCCCTGAAGGTCAACAATTCCGACGCCCTGATCCCGGCCTTGCGGGAAGGGCTGGGCCTGGCCCTGCAGCCGGAGTTCATCGTCTGGCCGGAACTCGCGGACGGCGCCTTGGTATCTGTGATGTGCGACTGGCAGGCGCCCGCCATCCCCCTGCACCTGGTCTCGCCCCCCGGTCGGCTGCGGCCGGCCCGGGTGCGGGTGCTGTACGACTTCCTGGCCCAACGCCTGGCGACGGCGCCCTGGGCGATGGTGGAGGAGGCTAGTTCGCCACCGGCTTCGTGAACGACCCGAAGCTGGCCAAGCAGCCCTGCCAGACGCCGATGTGCTGCTTCACCTCCTCGGTGGTCATCCGCAGGTTCACCAGGGTGGCATAGGCGACGTTGGGCTTGCCGTCATCGGCGATGAAGGCGCGGCAGGCGACCTGGCCCTGGTTGAAACTGTTGATCTGGTTGAGGCTCACCCCCTTGGCGGCGAAGGCGGTGGAGAAGATCAGGGCGTGGCAGGCCTTGCCCTTGGCGTCGCAGTCGACGTACTGGGCGCCGAAGTCACCGCCGGGGGTGGTGATGTTCAGGAACACTACGGTGGCCTCGGTCTTCGCGATCTCGGCCTTGGCGTCCATCGACTTCAGCAGGGTGACCAGGGCCGCAGGGTCGCGGATGTCGAACGGGCCGGACTTCGGCGCCGCCGGCTTGGCCGGGGTGGCGGCTTGGGCGGCGACCGCCAGGGCGGCGATGGCGGCGGCGAGAGTGGCGATACGCATGGAGCTTCCTTGGACGTTCGAGCCGTGGATAGTTCCACGCATCCGGCGGCAGGAGAATGGCGCTCGCCTTGTGCGCGCTGCGGGATGACAAAATCGGCGATCATCCCTTAAGTAAGCAGATGCGCCGTTTGATGCTGACCCTCGCGCTTGCCGCCATGGCCTTCCCGGTCCTCGCCCAGGATCGTAGCCCGGCCCTGCGTCAGAACCTGGTGGACCTGGCCTATGTGCTGGGGGAGAGCCACGCCCTGCGCCAGGCCTGCGCAGGTCTCGACGACCAGTACTGGCGCACCCGGATGATGAACCTGGTGAGCACCGAGAAGCCTGACACGGCGCTGGACGCCCGCCTCAAGGAAAGCTTCAACACCGGCTTTGCCTCGCGCCAGAGCGAGTTTCAGGCCTGCAGTCCCGCCAGCCGTCGGGCCGAGCTGGCCGCCGCCAACCACGGCCTGGATATCTCCAATCGCCTTGCCAAGGTGATGATCAAGACCGACCGGGAAGCCCCGCCCACCATCTTCGAGATGAACGCGACAGGCGAGCAGTCCCCGCGCTAAACTCTCCGGACGCTTAGAGCGTGACAGCCTGAAGTGGATGCCGGTTCAGGCGCCCGTCACGCTCTAAACTCAAAGTGACGAGCCTGTTTATCCGTTTCAGATGAGGCCATCTGAAACGGACAGGCTCTTGTCGGAGATCTCGTCATGGCCGCCGCGACCATCGCGTCTATCGCCTTCCTCATCCTGGCCCTGGTCATCGTGCTGGGCGCCATCAAGATCGTGCCCCAGGGCCGCGAGTTCACCGTTGAGCGGTTCGGCCGCTACACCCGCACCCTCAAGCCCGGCATCTCCTTCCTGACCCCCTTCGTCGAAGGTGTGGGCCGGCGCATCAACATGATGGAGCAGGTGCTGGACGTGCCGCGCCAGGACGTGATCACCAAGGACAACGTCTCGGTCCAGGTGGACGCCATCGTCTTCATCCAGGTGATGGACGCCGCGGCCGCCGCCTACCGCGTGACCAATCTCGACTACGCCATCACCCAGCTGACCATGACCAACCTGCGCACCGTGGTGGGCAATATGGAGTTGGACGAGGTGCTGAGCCAGCGCGACCAGATCAACACCCGCCTGCTGGATGTCATCGACCAGGCCACCAGCCCCTGGGGGGTGAAGGTGGCGCGCATCGAGATCAAGGACCTGCAGCCGCCGCCGGACATCACCAACGCCATGGCGCGGCAGATGAAGGCCGAGCGCGAACGCCGCGCGGTGATCACCGAGGCCGATGGCGAGAAGCAGGCCGCCATCACCGTGGCCGAGGGCGCCAAGCAGGCCGCCATCCTGCAGGCCGAGGGCAGGCGGGAGGCCGCCTTCCGCGACGCCGAGGCTCGGGAACGGGCGGCCGGCGCCGAGGCTGAGGCCACCAAGCTGGTGTCGGACGCCATCGCCAGCGGCGACGTCAACGCCATCAACTACTTCGTGGCCCTGAAATACGTGGAGGCCTTCGCCAAGCTCGCCGAGAGCCCGCAGCAGAAGACCGTCATCGTGCCCGCCGACATGGGCTCGCTGGTGGGCTCCATCGCCGGCATCGGCGAGCTGGTGAAGTCGATCCAGTCCGACAACCCGCCGCCGCGTCCGCCGCAGCCGCCGCGGGCGACGGCGGTTCCCAAGGCGGGGAGCTGAGCCGGTGGGCGGCCTGATCCAACTGGCGGTGGCCAATCCGTTCTGGGTGTGGGCGGCCGTGGCCGCCCTGATCCTGGCGACCGAGGTGGCGACGGGGTCCGGCTGGCTGCTGTGGCCGGCCGCGAGCGCCGCGGCCGTGGCCATCGCGGCGCAGCTGTTTCCGCAACTGGGCTGGGTCGGGGCCGTGGTCCTGTGCGCGGGTCTGACCATCGTCACCACCCTGTTGGCGCGGCGCTTCTGGCCGCCGCATCAGCCGGGCGACGCCCACGACATCAACGACAATACCGCCCGTCTCGTCGGCCATCACGGCAAGGCGGTGGCCGACTTCCGCGACCGTTCGGGCCGGGTGTTCATTGACGGCAAGGAATGGGCGGCCGAGCTGGACGAGGACGCCGTCCTCGCCCATGGCGCACCGGTCGAGGTGACCGGTGTCAGCGGAACGCGTTTGCGGGTGCGCCCGGCTCGCTGATCTCCGAGAGGAAGACCCGCAGGGCCTTCAGGAAGGGCGTGGCGGCCCTGAACTCCTCGTCGGTGAAACCGTCGCGCAGGGCTTCGGTCTTGGTCTTCATGTCCCGCATGACGCCGTTGGACACCTCAATCCCCGCCCGCGTGATCTTCACCCGCTTCTTGCGGCCGTCGGCGGTGTCGGCCAGCACGGCGATCCAGCCCATCTGGGACATCTTCTGCAGGATATTGGTGATGGCGCCCTTGGTCATCAGCAGGATGCGGGCGAGCTCGGCCGGGGTCTGGCCGTCGCCGTGGCGCATGAACCACTGCAGCAGTTCAAAGTGGGCGTGGGTCATGCCGGGCGGCAGATGCTTGGTCACCGCCATGCGCAGATAGTGCTCGATGGCGCCGATCTCGGAGAACACCTCCACGAAGGGGTGAGCCTGGACGGCGGGCGCGTTGCGAAGGGTTGGCGTCGACATGCGCGCCTCCATATCGTTCAATCGTGAACGATATGGGAAGCTCTGCTTGTGGCCGCAACCCGCCCGCGATCTTTATTCCGCCCTTATGCGCCGGCGCGATCTCCGGAATTCAATCCTTAGGCGTGCAGGGTGCATGATGCGCTCCGCGAGTGGCGATGCGCTCCCGCATCGTGCGCGTCGTCCCAGAGACATTGCTACGCATGACCCCCGAGCCCAGCGTCGCGACCGCCCACCCGCCGCGCCGCTTCCTGCCTCTGGCCCTGGGGTCCATCGGGGTGGTGTTCGGCGACATCGGCACCAGTCCCCTCTACGCGTTCAAGGAGGCGGTGGGCCAGGCCGCCAAGGATGGCCTGACCCCGCCCGAGGTGATGGGCGTGGTGTCCCTGGCGCTCTGGGCCCTGATTATCGTGGTGACGGTGAAGTACGTCGTCTTCCTCATGCGCGCCGACAACAGGGGCGAGGGCGGCGTGCTGTCGCTGATGGCCCTGGCCCAGAGGGCCGTGGGGCGTCGGACGCCGCTGATCCTGATGCTGGGCCTCGGCGGCGCGGCCCTGTTCTACGGCGACGCGGTGATCACCCCGGCCATCTCGGTGCTCTCGGCCATCGAAGGGCTGCGGTCGGTGCCCGCCATCGCAGACCACATCACCCTGGGGGTGGTGTTGAGCATCACCATCGCCATCCTGGTGGGGCTGTTCCTCATTCAGTCCTCAGGCACCAGCAAGGTGGCCCGGTTCTTCGGGCCCATCTGCCTGCTGTGGTTCGCGGTCATCGCTGTCCTGGGAGCCATCCACCTGCGCGACGCGCCGGGGATCGTGATGTCCATCAACCCCTATTTCGGCGCGCGCTTCATGCTCGACCACGGGATGGCGGGCCTGCTGGTGATGGGTTCGGTGTTCCTGACGGTGACCGGCGCCGAGGCCCTCTATGCCGACATGGGCCATTTCGGGCGCTGGCCGATCCAGTCGTCCTGGTTCTTCATTGTGCTGCCGGCCCTGATCCTCAACTATCTGGGTCAGGGCGCCCTGACCCTGGCGACCCTGCATAAGGTCACCGAGCAAGGACAGGCGTTCCAGAACCTCGACTGGTTCTTCCTGCTGGCCCCGGAGATGCTGCGCGCGCCGCTGGTGGTGCTGGCCGCCTGCGCCACGGTGATCGCCAGCCAGGCGGTGATCACCGGCGCGTTTTCCCTTTCGCAGCAGGCGATCCAGCTTGGTCTGCTGCCGCGCATGACCCTGCTGCGCACCTCGGAAACCGAGGCCGGTCAGATCTATGTGCCGCAGATCAACCTGCTGCTGCTGGTGGGGGTGATCCTGCTGGTGGGGGTGTTCAAGACCTCCACGGGCCTGGCTCAGGCCTACGGCCTGGCGGTCACCGGGACGATGGTGGTGACCACCTCCCTGGCGATCATCGTGGTGCGCCGGCTGTGGAAGTGGAGCCTGCTGGCGACGGTGGCCCTGATCGGGCCGCTGCTGCTGGTGGACCTGGTCTTCCTGGGCTCAAACGCCCTCAAGCTGCTGTCCGGCGGTTGGATCCCGCTGGTAATCGGCGGCTCGCTCATGGTGCTGATGGGCGTGTGGGTGAAGGGCTCCCGGTTGCTGCAGGAGAAGCGCCGCCAGGACTCCCTGCCGCTCGACGACTTCCTGAAGCTGATCGCCCCACGCGCCAAGCGCGTCCCGGGCGCGGCCGTCTATCTCACCGCCGACCCAGCCGTGACGCCCGGCGCCCTGCTGCACAACCTGAAGCACAACAATGTCCTGCACGACCGCAACGTGCTGCTGGCGGTCGAGATCGACGATGCGCCCCGCGTCTCCGACGCCGACCGGTTGACCTATGAGACCCTGAGCGAGGGGTTCAGCATCGTGCGCCTGCGCTACGGCTTCATGGAGCGGCCGAGCATTCCGCGCGGCATGCTGCTGTTGCGCAAGCAGGGGGTGACCTTCGACGTCATGAACACCTCCTTCTTCCTGGGGCGCCGGACCGTGGTCGCCGGGCGGTCCTCCAAGCTGGCCAGGTGGCAGGAAAAGCTGTTCATCTTCCTGACCAAGAACGCCGCCAGCCCCACGGACTTCTTCCAGATTCCGCCGGGGCGGGTCGTGGAGCTGGGGGCCCAGACAACGGTCTAGCGCTTGGCCAGGGCTTCCTTGAGCCCCTTGCCCGCCAGGAAGTCGGCGTGCTCGTTGAGCTCATGGCCGGCGTGGCCCTTGACCCAGCGCCAGTCGACGGTGTGACGGTCGCGGGCGGTGTCGAGCCGGCGCCAGAGGTCCTCGTTCTTCACCGGCTTCTTGTCGGCGGTCTTCCAGCCGCGCTTCTTCCAGCCATGGATCCACTCCGAGATGCCCTTCATGACGTAGGTCGAGTCGGTGTGCAGCTCGACATGACAGGGCTTGATGAGCGCCTCCAGCGCCTGGATGGCGGCCATCATCTCCATGCGGTTGTTGGTGGTGTCGGGCTCGCCGCCGCAGATGTCCTTGCGATGGCCGCCGGAGATCAGCAGCGCGCCCCAGCCGCCCGGCCCCGGATTCCCCGAGCAGGCGCCGTCGGTATAGATGACCACCTTGGTGTCGCTCACGCCTGATCCCCGAACAGTACGAGGTCAGGCGCCTCGCGGTGGACCGCCAGCTTGCGCTCGTATTCCAGCGGGTCCTTGGGGCGGACCAGAGCGCCGGCCGGGGTCGAACCCCAGGCTTCGAGCCGAGTCAGGAAGAACCGCATGGCCGCGCCGTGAGCCAGGATCGGCAGGGCCTGACGCTCGGCCGGGCTCAGCGGGCGGTGGGTCTCGTAGCCAGCCACCAGGGCGCGTGCGCTGGTGATGTTGAAACTGCCGTCGGCCTCGAAGCACCAGGCGTTCAGGGCCACGGCGATGTCATAGGCCAGGGTGTCGACGCAGGCGAAGTAGAAGTCGATGGCCCCGGCGAACTTACCCCCTGAGAAGAACACGTTATCGGGGAAGTAGTCCTCGTGGATGATCCCCTGAGGCAGGCCCTGGGGCCAGGTCCGGGCCAGCCTGTCCAGGTCCGTGCCGATGGTGGCGGCAAGCCCCGGCTTCAGAGCCTCGGCGTCCTCCCGCAGCGTGGCGAACAGCGGCGCCCAGGCGGCCTGGCCCAGGGCGGGCTTTCGCGTCCCCGGGAAGCCCCGCGCGGCCAGGTGCAGTCGCGCCAGACCCTCACCGGCCTCGCGGCAGTGGGCGGCGGTGGGCCGGCGGACCGAGAGGCCCGGCAGGAATTCGATGATGGCGGCGAGCTTGCCGCGCACCTGCTTTATGGTCTGGCCCGCGCGGTCGGCGACCGGCGAGGCGCAAGGGTAATCGTGCCGAGCCAGCCAGCGCATCAGGTCCAGGAAGAACGGCAGCTCCTCCGCCTTCATCCGCTTCTCGTACACGGTCAGGAAATAGCGCCCGACCGTGGTCTCCAGCATGAAGTTGGAATTCTCCACGCCCTCCGCGACGCCCTTGAACGCCACGGCGGTCCCGAGGTCGTAGTCGGCGAGCAGGAGCGCGAGCTCCTCATCGTTGATGTCGGTATAGACGGCCATGTCGGGCTCGGGATGGGGGAGCCCGCGCCGGGCGTCAAGCCTTGGCGACCACCCACAGGTCCTGGCCGCCGTCATAGTCGGCGGGCGCCGCCCAGGCGCCCCTGTGGAACGACACCAGCTTCAGGCCGGCCGCGGCGATGGCCCCGGCCAGGGCGTCGTGATCGTGGGCGATGGCGCGCTCAGGGCTGCGCGCGTCCACCACGCTGGAGGTGGCGTCATACGGCTGGAAGTCGAACAGCGGGTTCGCAGCCTCGCGCGGCGAGAAGGCCGTGAAGGCGAACCGGCCGCCGGGCTTGAGCACCCGGACGGCCTCCCGGAGGTAGTGGCTCATGGCCCCGAACCGCATGTGGGTGAAGACCGACATGGCGAAGGCGACATCCACCGACGCATCCTCCGCCGGGAACGCGACCTTGTCCTCGGCGATGGATCCGGTGCGGTTGTAGTCGCCGTTCCAGACGTCGAGATGGACGAAGTTGAGCTTCGGATAGCGGCGCTGGCACATGGCGATCGCGGCCTTGGCGAGGTCAAAGCCCGTATAGGGATGGTCGGTCAGGTGATGGGCCATCCGGCCGGTGCCGCAGCCGATGTCCAGCACGGCGTCGCCGGGCTTCAGGCCCGCATAGGTCTTCAGCCAGCCCACCGCCTGCAGGCCGATGGCGTAGTGGTCGCCGTTGCCGACATTGTGGATCACGCTCCACGGATCGCCGCGCCGCCGGGTCGGCAGGCTCTTGATATCCAGCCACAGGCCGGAAAGGGCGCGCCGCAACGGCGGGGGGGCGTAGGCGGCGAGGGCGCGGATCGCCGACATCAGCCTTCCACCAGCACCCGGGGCAGCTTGAAGCTGACGGTCTCGCGGACGGCGTCGACCTCTTCGACGGTGACATCGAAGACCGCGCTGAGCGCGTCGATCACGCCCTGGACCAGAACCTCGGGGGCCGAGGCGCCGGCGGTGACGCCGACGGTCTGAGCGCCCTCGATCCAGGCGAGGTCCAGGAAGCTGGCGTCGTCGATCAGGTGGGCCTGCGCCACGCCCTCACGCTTGGCGACTTCCACCAAGCGTACCGAGTTGGAGGAATTGGCCGAGCCCAGAACCAGCAACACGTCGCTGCGGGCCGCCACGCTCTTCACCGCCTCCTGACGGTTGGTGGTGGCGTAGCAGATGTCTTCCTTGTGCGGCGCGGAGATCTCCGGGAACCGCTCGCGCAGGGCCGCGACGATGGCGGCGGTGTCGTCCACCGAGAGCGTCGTCTGGGTGGCGAAGGCGACATTGGTCGCGTCCTTCGGCGTGAAGGCGCGCGCGTCCTCCACCGTCTCGATCAGAGTCACGGCGCCCTCGGGCAACTGGCCCATGGTGCCGACGACCTCCGGGTGGCCGGCGTGGCCGATCAGCACGATCTCCATGCCGGCGTCGTAGTGGCGCTGGGCCTCGACATGGACCTTGGAGACCAGGGGGCAGGTGGCGTCGAGATAGAGCATGTTGCGCGACCTGGCGTCGGCGGGCACCGACTTGGGCACGCCGTGGGCCGAGAACACCACCGGACGGTCGGTGGGGCACTCGTCCAGTTCCTCGACGAAGATGGCGCCGAGCGCCTTCAGCCTGTCCACCACATGGCGGTTATGGACGATCTCGTGGCGCACATAGACCGGCGCGCCGTATTTCTCGATCGTGCGCTCGACGATCTGGATGGCGCGGTCGACCCCAGCGCAGAAACCCCGCGGGGTGGCGAGCAGGACCTTCAACGGGCGGCGGGCGGGGGACGGTTCGGACATGACCCCAAACTAGGCGTCCGGGCCTTCTACCGCCAGCCGCGTTGCGGCCTCAATCGATAGTCAGTAGTACAGGTGCCGCGCGGACCCCTGCGCCGAGACCTCTACTCCTGTTCTGGACGACCCCATGCGCCGTTCTCTTCTGCTTGCAGCCTGCGCTTTCATCGCGGCCGCGACCGTCCTTCCCGACCTGGCCTCCGCCCAGTCGCCCCGCCGCGGCAGCGACGAGCAGCGCCAACAGCAGGAGGCGGCCAAGAAGAAGAAATCCAAGGAAGAGTGGAACGACGTCCAGGCGCCGCTGGCCGCCCTGCGCAACGCCGGCCCGTGCCCGTTCGTGAAGGTGCTCTACGACGCCGGCCGCTACATCGAGTTCAAAGACAACAAGGAAGCCTCGGCCAATGTCGCCTACACGGGCGAGATCCAGGGCATCTCGGCCGGCTGCCAGTACAAGGACGACAAGCCGATCCAGCTGCAGATGGAAGTTCTGTTTGAACTGGGCAAGGGCCCGCAGGCCACCGGCACCTCCAAGAATTACCGCTACTGGGTAGCTGTGACCAAGCGCAACGAGGCGGTCATCGCCAAGCAGTATTTCGACCTGCCGGTGAACTTCGGCCCCAACCAAGACCGCGTCTACGTCACCGAGACGATGGCCCAGATTGTCATCCCGCGCGCCAAGGACACCACCAGCGGCGCCAATTTCGAGGTGCTCGTCGGCTTCGACGTGACGCCGCAGATGGCGGCCTTCAACCGTGACGGCAAGCGCTTCCGGGTGAACGCCGGCACATCGGCTGTCGCCGCGGCGGGGACCACCGAACGTAAATGAGCGATCTGAAACGGGGCCTGAGCGAAGCGGTCGCCGCCGCCTTCGCCGCCGCGGGCCTGCCGGCTGAGCTCGGACGCGTCACGCCGTCCGACCGGCCCGACCTCGCGGACTTCCAGTGCAATGGCGCGCTCGCCGCGGCCAAGACCGCGCGCCGCGATCCACGCGAGATCGCCGCCGGGGTGACCGCGACCCTGGCCGCCGATCCGCGCCTGTCGGTCGTCGAGATCGCCGGTCTGGGCTTCATCAACATGCGGGTCTCCGACACCGCGCTCTCGGAGCGCGCCAACGAGATCGCCGCCGATCCGCGCCTGGGCGCTGCGGTGGTGGAGACCACGCGGCGCATCCTGGTGGACTATGCCGGGCCCAACGTCGCCAAGCCGATGCATGTGGGCCATCTGCGGTCGTCCATCATCGGCGAGGCCATCAAGCGGATCTACCGGTTCCGGGGCGACATCGTGGTGGGCGACGCCCACTTCGGCGACTGGGGCTACCAGATGGGCCTGCTGATCGGCGCCGTCATGGACGAGAACCCGTTCGTCAAGGCGCTGATGGATCAGCTTAACAGCCGCGCTGCGCCGATCACGTCGGAGGAGGAGAAGACCGCCTTCGCCGCCCTGCAGGATCGCGTCAGCCTGGATGACCTGGACCGCCTCTATCCGGAGGCCGCGGCCAAGGGCAAGGCTGAGATCGAGTACCGCGAGCGGGCCCGCAGGCTGACCGCCGAACTCCAGTCCAAGACCCCGGGCTATCACCTGCTGTGGCGTCACTTCGCCCGGGTCACCAAGGTCGCCCTGGAACGGGACTTCCATTCGCTTGGGGTCGATTTCGACCTCTGGAAGGGCGAGAGCGACGTCGACGACCTGATCGCGCCCATGGTCAAGGACCTGGACGACAAAGGCCTGCTGGTGGACGACCAGGGCGCCCGGATCATCCGCGTCGCCCGCCAGGGCGACAAGCGCGATCTGCCGCCGCTGCTGGTGGTCTCGTCGGAAGGCTCGGCCATGTACGGCACCACCGATCTGGCCACCGTGCTGGACCGGGAGAAGAGCTTTGATCCCGACCACGTCCTCTATGTGGTTGACCAGCGTCAGGCCGACCACTTCGAAGTGGTGTTCCGGGCCGCCTACCTGGCCGGCTACGCACCGGAGGGCAGCCTGGAGCACATCGGCTTTGGCACCATGAACGGGATCGACGGCAAGCCCTTCAAGACCCGCGAGGGCGGGGTGCTGAAGCTCAACGATCTGATCGAGATGACCCGCACCAAGGCGCGCGAGCGTCTCCGCGAGGCCGATCTGGGCGCCGAGCTCGACCCCGACGCCTTCGACGACACTGCCCACAAGGTGGCGGTGGCGGCGCTGAAATTCGCCGACCTGCAGAACTTCCGCGGCACCTCCTACGTCTTCGACCTCGACCGCTTCTCCAGCTTCGAGGGCAAGACCGGCCCCTATCTGCTGTACCAGGCGGTGCGGGTGAAATCCTTGCTGCGAAAGGCGCAGGGCGAGGGCGTGAAGCCCGGACCGATCACCGTGGCCGATCCGGCCGAGCGGGACCTGGTGCTGCTGCTGGACGCCTTCGACCAGGCGCTGACCGACGCCTACGAAAAGCGCGCGCCGCACTTCGTGGCCGAGCACGCCTTCAAGCTGGCTCAGGCCTTCAGCCGCTTCTATGCCGCCTGTCCGATCCTGTCGGCGGAGCCTACCTTGCGCTCGTCGCGTTTGGCGCTGGCCGACACCACCCTGCGCCAGCTGGAGCAGGCCCTGGACCTGCTGGGGATCACCGCGCCCGCGCGGATGTAGCAGCCAGAAAACGGTCGCGATTCGACTTCTCCACGCCAACTTACGCGTGGTTGTCGCCCGCGAGACTTTGCGCGTTGACTCGGGCCCACCCTTCGAACAGTTTCCGCCTCGACTCTCGCGGGAGAGACCGGGCTTCGAGCCCGGAGCCGAAGGCGCAACCGCCCCGGAAACGCTCAGGCAAACGGACCGCGAAGGCTGATGAACGCTGGAAAGTAGCGCCCCCTCGGGAGCGCTCGCCGAAGGAGCAAGGAGCGTCCCACCGATCGGGGCGGTCTGAAATCTCTCAGGTCCAAGGACAGCGGGGGCAGGGCGACGGCGGAGCTTTTTCGCCTGCGCCTGCAATCGTCAGCCGGAGTCTCATACGTGTCCGATGAAGTCCTGAAGACCACCCCGCTCGCCGACGCGCACGTGGCCGCCGGCGCGCGCATGGTGCCCTTCGCGGGCTATTCCATGCCGGTCCAGTACAAGGACGGCGTGCTGAAGGAGCACCTCTGGACCCGCGAGCACGCCGGCCTGTTCGACGTCTCCCACATGGGCCAGGCCCGGCTGCGGGGCGTCTCGCCGCTGTCGGCCTTCGAGGAGATCACGCCCGGCGACTTCATCGGTCTGAAGCCCGGCAAGCAGCGCTACTCGGTCCTGCTCAACAAGCAGGGCGGGGTGATCGACGACCTGATGGCCGCCCGGCCCGACGACGACGGCCTGTTCGTGGTGGTCAACGGCGCCTGCAAGGACAACGACTTCAAGGTCATCGACAACGAGCTGGCTGGACAGGTCACTATTGAGCGGCTGGAGAACCGCGCCCTGCTGGCGCTCCAGGGCCCCGAGGCCGCCGCCGTCATCGGCCGCCACCTGCCCGCCGCCCTGCGCATGGTATTCATGGACTCACGCGCCATGCCGGGCTTTGGGACCAACATCCTGATTTCCCGCTCGGGCTATACCGGCGAGGACGGCTACGAGATCTCGGTCCCCAACCACTTGGCCGAAGCGATCTGGAACCTGCTGCTGGAGGACGAGCGTGTCCGGCCCATCGGCCTGGGCGCGCGGGACTCCCTGCGCCTGGAGGCCGGCCTGCCGCTGTACGGCCATGACGTGGACCAGAGCGTCAGCCCCATCGAGGCGGACCTCGCCTTCGCCGTCTCGGTGAAGCGCCGCGATGCGCGGGATTTCCCTGGCGCGGCCCGGATCGCCAAGGAACTGGCCGAAGGCCCGTCGCGCAAGCGGGTCGGCCTGAAAGTGCTGGAAGGCGCGCCGGCCCGCGAGGGCGCCGAGATCACCGACGGGTCGGGCGCCGTCGTCGGCGTCGTGACCTCGGGCGGCTTCTCGCCGAGCCTCGGCTATCCCATCGCCATGGGCTTCGTGCCGCCGGCCCTGGCCGCGCTCGGGACTCAGTTGAAAGTCATTGTCCGGGGCAAGCCGCAGGCCGCGCAGGTCGTGGCGATGCCCTTCGTTCCCAACCGCTACGTCCGCAAGATCTGAGGAGATCATCCCGATGCGTTTCACCAAGGATCATGAGTGGGTCGTCCTCGAGGGCGAGGTGGCCACCATCGGCATCACCGCCTACGCCGCCGAGCAACTGGGCGACGTGGTGTTTGTCGAGACCCCCGAGGTCGGCAAGGTCGTGAAGGCCGGTGACGGCTTCGCGGTGGTCGAGAGCGTCAAGGCCGCCTCCGATGTCTACGCCCCCATCGCCGGCGAGGTCGTCGAGACCAACACCGACCTGGGCGAGGCCCCCGACACCGTGAACGCCCTGCCGGAATCCGGCGGCTGGTTCGCCAAGCTGAAGATCGCGGACAAGGCGCAGTACGACGCCCTGATGGACCGCGACGCCTATGAAGCCTTCCTCGGGA